>DASPWT010000022.1:0-32631 GCA_035637655.1 Burkholderiales bacterium
GTATCGCCGCGCGCTTCGCGAAGTCGGGGCTGGCAGCAGACCTGCCGGAATTACATGGCCAGTCTCCGCGGTCGGCTGACTTCGGTAAATGATCATTCTCGACACGAACGTGCTTTCGGCGTTGATGCGCAAAGCGCCCGAAGCTCCCGTGGTGGCGTGGCTGGATCGCCAGCCGGCCGAGTCCGTTTGGATCACGAGCATTACACTGTTCGAGGCACGCCTCGGCCTTGCGCTGCTGCCCGCGGGTCGACGGCGGCAGGCGCTGGAAACGGCCTTCGTGCAGCTGCTGGAAGAAGACCTGCAAAACCGCGTGCTGGATTTCGACAGCGCTGCCGCGAGTGAGGCTGCATCATTGGCCGCCGAGCGGCAGAAGGCCGGCCGGCCGGTGGATGTGCGCGATACGCAGATCGCCGGCATCGCCCTCGCGCGGCACGCAACGCTCGCTACCCGAAATCTCCGTCACTTCCGTGATCTGAAAGTGGCCGTGGTCGATCCTTGGGAAACAGGGTAATCGCCACATCCGCGAAGCGCTTGTGCGTGCTGATCCGGTATCGAGCCCCACGAGTTCCAGACCAGGAGCCTGCTCCACGCCGGGCCTCACACGCGCGAGCGCCGGGAGGACACCTACAACTGGACGGTCACGTGGAACATGACGGTGCCCGGCGCGACCTACGAGAACACCGTCGGCAACCGCGCCCAGCAAGTCCACGACGATCTTCCCCGCCCTAGGGCCGGATGACCTCCAGGGGTTCGCGGCCGCGCTTGCGGTAGACGGCGAAATCGGCGTCCAGGGTAAACACGGCGTGGTCGTCGAACAGCTCGGCCATGCGCACTATGCACGCATCGGCGAGCGAAATGGGCCGGTCGCGATACTTGCGATGCAGGGCACGCAGGGCCGACAAGTGCTCCTCGACGTGAAAAGCGATGCGCAGGGCGCTTTTTTCCAGAAGCTCGTAGAGCGCCTCCTGCGCCTTGGGCAGATCGGAGAGGAGGTACATCGCCTCGGCGAGCACCGGCTCGCACACCAGTAGTGGCGGCGCAAGCTCGCGCACGCGCTCCACCGTCCAGACGTGATGGCGCTCCGAGCGGTCTAGGAACGCGACCAGGGGCCCTGTATCAACGACGGCGGCGCGCGCCACGGCCGAAGCCTCGGAGGTGCTTCGGGTCGGATGCGAGGTTCTGCACGCCTGACTCGACCACGCCGCGCGCCGGCTTCATAAGCTCCTCAAGGGTCGGCTGCGCGCGCTCGCCCCGCGGCGTCGCGAGCACGAAGCGCAAGCCTTCTTCCACGAGGTCCTTGAACTTGCGACCGCGCAGGGCGGCCTCGGCCTTGGCGCGGCGGAACAATTCCTCGGAGAGTTCGACGGTGGTTTTCATGATCGAAGCGACAAGGAGCCATTTTTATGGTTTTATGGATTCCTGTCAAGGCGGCGCTTCGAGGACACCTACAAAGCATCGTCAACCAGCGGGACCTCGACTGCCGGCGGCGGTCGTCTTATCCAGGAACTCCAGCACCCGCGCCGGAGCCGTTTCCTCCGTCTGTCCATCGGGAAGAACGTCCCAGTACTCCGCTTTGGGCAAACATTCTTCCAGGTATCTCGCCGCCGAGGTCGCGTGCGAGGCGTCGCGTCCAGGAATGACGAGCGCCAGGATCTCCGAGCGCAGCATGTCCTCGGGTTCCGCACCCGGCGAGGTATCGCGGTCGAAGAGCGTGTGGCACATGTCGGTGACGAGCTGCTTGTACTTGCCGACGTCCAGCTTCGCGTAGACATCGGCGAAGGTGCGGTCGTTCCTGATCACCGAGGCCCACGGCCCGCCTCTGGGCTCGGCGTTGAAAGCCTTTCCTTCCTGCATCACCAGCGAAACCACGCCGGCGAGGCCGTGCTGATCGACGTACGCGAGATGATCGGCGAAGCGTTTGTGGGTGCTGATTCGGTATTTCGCGCCGCCGACCGGCCAGTAGAGGACCATGCTCATCACCATCTCGGGATGGGCGACGCCGAAAGCGACGACCGGGCAGCAGCCCATGCAGCCGCCCATGAGATGCGCGCGCTTGAACTTCAAGTGCTCGAGCAGGCCTTTGCCTTGCGCGACGTAGTGCGCCCAGGTGATGCGCTCGACGCGGCCGCCCGATTGCCCGGTCTCGCGCCGGTCGAAGACGATGCAGGTATATTTTTGGGGAAGATGATCGAGCAGCTTGATGCGGGCATACACGCCCTGCGTCTTCCATTTGTCCAGCGTCGCATCGAAGCCTGCGGGCGCGTACATGAGCAAAGGCGGGCCCTTGCCGATGACTTCGTAGTTCGTCTTGATGCCGTCGATCGTGACCGTGGGCATGTCAGCCGCCTTTGATCTGCCGGCCCGAGCGCACGTCATCGATCAGGGCGCGAAAGGCAGCTAGGGAGAGCTTCGCGGCGTTGCCGTAGGTCCCGGTTTTGGCGTCGATCCACTTCGCCGCGTAGCCGATGGCGGTATGCGCCAAGCGCACGCGTCCGTCGAGCCACGGCCCTCCGCCCAAGCCCCCGATCACCGGAATGGAAACCGCGCGTACGACGGCAGGACCGGCTACGGGACCCGAGTGCCTGAAGTCCAGAACCGAGGCGCCGGCCTCTTCCAACCGCTTTGCTTCCTCCATCAGCTTGTCGGCAGGAAGTTTCTCGCCATGGAACTCGGCAAAGACCGGGACGCCCGCGCGAACGATTGCTTTCACTACGCCGGGATCGCCCAAGACCTTCACCATGTCCGCCCCTCCCTCCTTTGCGAGGCGGACGGCGGCACTGACTGCGGCCCCGGTTCCTTCTTGCGTCGTGCCATTGGGAATATCGCAACTGACGAGCGCGCGCTTCGCGCCGCGGCGCACTGCCTTGCAGCAGATCAGCATTTCGTCGACGGTCACTTCCGTGTCCGTCGCGTGCCCCCAGAGATTCACGCCGACGGAGTCGCCCACCGATATGAGATCCACCCCGGCGCGGTCCGCGATCTGCGCGATCTGGTAGTCCCAGGCGACCACCCCGACGATCTTGCGCCCTTCGCGCTTCATTTTCCGGAGCGCGGGGATCGTTACCTTGGTTTCCATTTATTTCCGCGAAGCGCCGGCGAGCCGCCTGATCGCCGAGATAAGCGCACCCGGATCGGCGCGGTTCTTCCCGGCGATGTCGAGCGCGCTGCCGTGCGCGACCGAGGAGAATAGCACCGGTGTGCCGATGGTGAGGGCCGCGGTGTCGGAAAAGGCCTGGGTTTTCGCCAAGATGTGCCCCTGGTCGTGGATCATGACGACGAAGGCGTCGTAGCCCTTCTTCAGGAACATGGTATCGGCGCCGAACGGGCCTTCGGCCGCGACGTCGTTCTTGTTCGCGTCGGCGATCGCCGGGCCGATGATCTCCTGCTCCTCGTCGCCGAAAAGACCGCCCTCGCCGGCGTGGGGGTTGAGTCCCGACACGGCGATGCGCGGGCGGGCGATGCCCATGCGGCGCAGCACCGAATCCGCCGAGCGGATCGCGTGCAGGACGCGGTCGCGCGTGACGAGCTTGATCGCGCGGCGCAGGCTCGCGTGCAGCGTCGCGTGCGCGATGCGCATTTCGGTCCCGCCCGAGTCGAAGCAGAGCATGAGGAACGCGTCCTCGGGCGAAACGCCGGCGCAGCGCGCGACGAACGTGGGATAGCCATCGAACTCGATTCCGGCGAGCTTGATCGAGCTTTCCGTATGCGGCGCGGCGACGACCGCGTCCACTTCGCCGGCGAGCGCCGCGTCGATCGCGGTCTTCGCAGAATCGAGCGCGGCTTCGCCGTGCGGCGCGGCGATCGCGCCGATGTGCAATTCGCCGGGCTTGAACTGCCTGCGCTCGACCAGGGTCAGCGCCCCGTCGTTCCAGGCCGCATCGGCGGCGCGCGTGAGGCAGCGGAGATCCGGTTTGAGACCGCAGGCATCGGCATGCGCCTCGAGCGCGCTGCGGTCGCCGACGAGCAGCGGCCGGCAGATTTTTTTTACCTGCGGGGCCAGCGCCGCCTTGAGCGCGATCTCGGGGCCGATGCCGGCGGGATCGCCGGTAGCGATGGCGATGCGCGGCAGGCTCATCTAATCTGCCTTGACTCCGGCGGAGCGGATCACCCCTTTCCAGCGCTCGGCGTCCTTCTTCATGAACGCCGCCATCTGCGCCGGCGTGTTGCCGATCGGCTCGGCGGAGAGATCGGCGAGGCGCTTGCGCACCTCGGGCAGCTTGAGCACCTCGGCGACGGCGGCGGAGATCTTCTCGGCTATCGGCATCGGCGTCTTCGGCGGCGCGACGATGCCGAACCATGCGACCGCCTCGAATCCCGGGAGGATCTCGGCAAGCGCCGGCACGTCTGGAAGCGATGCGACGCGCCTTTCGCTGCACACCGCGAGCAGCTTCAGCTTGCCGCTCACCACGTGCTGTCGCGACACGCCGAGATTGTCGAACATCATCTCCACCTGCCCGGCGAGCAGGTCGGTGAGCGCAGGCGCGCTGCCTTTATAAGGAATGTGCGTAAGGCGCACGCCCGCCATCGATTTGAACATCTCACCAGTGAGGTGCGATGTCGTGCCGCTGCCCTGCGAGGCGTAGTTGAGCTTGTCCGGGTTCGCCTTGGCGTAGGCGATCAGCTCTCGGATGCTGTTCACCGGCGCCTTGGGATTCACGAGCACCACGTTGGGGATCGCGACCATGATGCCTACCGGCACGAACTGAGTCGGGTCGAAGGGAAGATTCCGATACAGGTTCGGATTGATGATGAGAGGCGGCGGCGGCGAGGAGAGCAGCGTGTAGCCGTCGGGTTCGGCCTTGAAGACGTACTCCGCGCCGATGTTGCCCGCCGCGCCCACGCGGTTCTCCACGATTACGGGCTGGCCCCATTTCGCCGAGAGCTTCTCGCCGACGATGCGCGGGATGAGGTCGGCGCTGCCCCCCGCAGGGAAGGGCGCGACGATCCGGATCGGCTTGTTCGGGTAGTCCTGCGCATGCGCATACGCGAGCGGAAATCCGCACAAGGATGCGGCGGCAAGCAGCCGGGCGATCACGGGCCTCATCGGTGTCCTTCTCGGTCTCGCGCCATTTTACCGGTGCTAGAATTGCCCCGGACGAATTTCCCGATAAAGATACTCCCTTGTCCGTGGTCCCTGAATCCCGCGCCTGGCCGGCCGAAGGCCTGACCCGCGTTCCCTACTGGATATACCAGGACGAGGACGTCTACGCCCGGGAGCAGGAGCGCATCTACCGTGGCGATACCTGGAATTTCCTCGGACTCGAGGCCGAGCTGCCGGAGAAGGGCGACTTCAAGACCACTTTCGCCGGCGAGATGCCGGTAGTGGTGACGCGCGACGAGACCGGCGCGATCCGCTGCTTCGAGAACCGCTGCGCGCACCGCGGCGCGCTCCTTTGCCTTGCGGACCGCGGCAACGCGAAGGAGATCGCCTGCGTCTATCACAACTGGACTTACGACCTGCGCGGCGACCTCACCGCGGTGGCGTTTCGCCGCGGCGTGCAGGGCAAGGGCGGCATGCCCGCCGACGCCGAACCGGAGAGCCAGGCGCCGCGGAAATTCCGCGTCGAGATTTTCTGCGGACTGATGTTTGCGACGCTCTCCGAAAAGACGCCGCCGATCGAGCGCTACATCGGCTCCGAGGTCGCGGCGAGGATTCGCCGCGTGATGAAGGAACCGGTAAAGATCCTCGGCGGCTACACCCAGGTGTTGCAGAGCAACTGGAAGCTCTACTTCGAGAACGTGAAGGACACCTACCACGCGAGCCTGCTGCATCTCTTTTTCTCGACCTTCCGTCTGAACCGCCTCGAGCAGAAGGGTGGGGTCGTCGTCGGCGGCGAGGGTGGCAGTCACGCCAGCTTCACCATGATGAAGTCGGACCTGTCCGGCGATGAGTACGAGCGCGCCGGCATGCGCTCGGCGAGCGGCGGCTACGCGCTGCAGGCGCCGCAGATGCTGGACTCCGTGGACGAGATCGGCGACGGCGTCACACTGCAGATCCTCACCGTGTTCCCCGGGTTCGTACTACAGCAGATCATGAACAGCCTCGCTGTGCGCCAGGTGCTGCCGAAGGGCGTGGGCCGCACCGAGCTCGTGTGGACCTGCTTCGGCTATGCATCGGACGACGCGAAGATGAGCGAGCTGCGCTTGAAGCAGGCTAATCTCGTCGGCCCGGCGGGCTACATCTCGCTTGAGGACGGCGCGGCGACCGGGTTCGTGCAGCGCGGCGTGGCGGGGGCGTCGGCGCGCGCGTCGGTGGTGGAAATGGGTGGGCGCGGCGTCGAGTCGAATGAATCCCGCGTCACCGAGACCTCGGTGCGCGGGCTGTGGCGACAGTACCGCAGGCATATGGGCTTGTAAGGCCGTGGACCTTGAGCTTCAATTCACCGTCGAGAACCTTCTCACGCGCTACGTTCACGCTCTCGACGACGACCGTCTGGAAGACTGGCCGGGATTCTTCGTGGAGCAGGGCTGCTACCGCATTACGACCGCGGAGAACTACGAGCGCGGCCTGCCGCTGTGCATCATCTACGCCGACTCGCGCGCGATGCTCGCCGACCGCGTCTCGGCGCTGCGCCATGCCAATATCTACGAGGCGCAGCGCTACCGCCATATCGTGTCTTCCACGCTCATCGAGCGTGTGGATGCGAACACCGCGCGCGCGACCTCGAACTTTCAGGTCGTGCGCATCATGCACACCGGCGAGTCGATACTCTTTGCAGGCGGCCGCTACCTGGACAGGATCCGTCTTGACGGCAAGGATCCGCGGTTCGAGGAAAAGACCGTCGTCATCGACAGCCGCAGCGTGGATACGCTGCTTGCAATCCCGCTTTAGCGGGCTGCGACTTCAGGACCTGGAGCCGATCGACGAGAGGCCTTGGTTCCACTCCATCCGGCGCCTGAGCGAGAGATCGATGACCTTTCCGTCCCCGGACGCCGCTGAATCCCGCTGCTTGCCCACCCATTCGACGATCGGCATGAATTCCGCGCATTCCGCGACCGAGGGGATCATTTCGAAAATTCCGATTCCCGCCTCTGCAGCTTTGACGTACGCGTCCGAATCGCTGATCCGCGTCAGGAACGGCAAACCGAGCGAATTGAGAAACCGCTCGAGCGGCTGATACACCGGCATCGAGCTGCGGACCCGGTTCGCCACCACCGCCAGCTGGATGTTGCGTGTGCGGATCCTGCCCACGAGGAGGAGGTCCCTGACGAAATTTGCCGTCGCGTGGATGTCGATCGACGATGGCGCAACCGGGATAATGATGCAGTCGGCCTTGCCCAGCATTTCCTGCAGGAGCAGACCCGAGGTGCCGGCCGGTGCATCGATTATGAGCTGCTGCGTGTCCGCCGGCACGTGCATCTCGACGCTGCGTATGCGGCCGCCCTTCTGAGGTGCGGCGTTGGCGCCGTAAATTCTACCCCCGGGCCGGGTGCGGGCCCGCAGCCAGTGCAGGCTCGACCCCTGCGGGTCGTAATCCATGACGGTAGTCGGGATGTGCTGGTTCGCGAAGTAACTGGCGAGGTTGGTCGTAATGGTGGTCTTTCCGGATCCGCCCTTCGAATTGATTACCAGCGTGGTGTTCATTCTCATGACCTTCTCCCCTTTTCGCGCGCCCACGGACTGCACGCTAAAGACTATGCCAAAATCATACTCCTGCTTATTAACTAATTCACAGGAGAGGAACGAAAGAGGCGCAAACTCCCTCGCCCGTCGGGTTCGCGGGCTTGCGACCTTGACATGGAGGTGCACTCTGACGACCATTCGCGCGTTAACCGGGCTGGCGGCGACCTTTTGAGGCAATCCGCTTCGGCCGGTCGGCCCCGAGGACGTGTTCTTGAGACTTTTTTACGCGGATCTTCCTTCCCGCCTCAGCTGGGCGGTGTCGCGCCGGTGGTACGGCATGCGCGTGTCTTGGCACGCCTGGGACAAGGAGCCCTGGGTGTTCGCCTTGATCCTCGGCCTGATCGCCACGATCTTCGTGTTTGCGCTGCAGGCGGCCTACGGGCATCGGGACGACAGGCGCAATCTGGCGTGCCTTGCGCGCAACGTGTACTTCGAAGCGCGCGGCGAACCCGCGGCCGGTCAATACGCGGTGGCGGAAGTCACGATGAACCGCAAGGCCTCGGGCCGCTACTCCGGTACGGTCTGCGGCGTCGTCTATCAGAAAAACTGGGATCCGCTCCGCAAGCGCTATGTGGGCGCCTTTTCTTGGACGGAGTTCGATTCAGTGCCGACACCGACGGGCGAGGAATGGATGCTCGCCTGGGGAGTGGCCGAAGCGGTTTACTATGGGCGGGAGGAGCCGGTGCTGGAAGGCGCCATGTTCTTTCATGCCACGCACATCATGCCCGACTGGGCTAAAGGCAAGAAGCCGCTTGCCCGCATCGGCGGGCATGTCTTCTATAAGTAGCGGAGCTTTGCCCAGGGACACGGGGTTGCTCTTCTCCTGCCGAGCCCCCATTTGTTAGGGATCAAGCCGCGGGGATTGTCTCCGGGCAAACTGGGTCCAAGGACTTTGCATGACGTATCGCGATCCACGGTCATGGGTGTGGGCCGAAGCGCTGGAGCTGCTCCGGGGAACGGAGAAGCTGCAGCGCCGGGTTTTTCAGCTCGGTGCGGCTGAAGCGCCGGGCTGGGAACCGCCCGTCGACCTCTACGAAACCGGCGACGGGCTCACGCTCTGCGTCGTGCTTCCCGGCGTCGCGGCGGATGAACTCGAGGTCTTCCTCGAATCCGGGACCGTCGTCGTTCGCGGCGCTCGCGCGTTTCCCGTGGCGTATCAGCGCGCCATCATTTATCGACTGGAGATTCCCTATGGCCGCTTCGAGCGCCGCATCGCGCTGCCCGCCGGCCAGTACCAGCTCGTCGACCGGCGCCTGGAGAACGGCTGCTTGACTCTCGGCTTGCGCAGGCTGGGGTAACGACATGAACCTGGAACTCGACAGCAATCGGACGCCGGCGGGCGAAAAAGCGAGCGCCGCCGCGCCACGGTCGTCACCCGAAGGGACGTACGCGCTTCCCGACGACGCGCTCATCATCCTGCCCGTGCGCAGGATGGTGCTCTTCCCCAGCATGATCCTGCCGGTCGCGCTCGGGCGCGAAGCCTCGATCGCCGCCGCTCAAGCAGCCGTGAGGGCGAAGCGCCCGATCGGTGTTCTCCTGCAGCGAAACGGGGAGACGGAAAAGCCGGGGCCCGAGGAGCTGTGTTTCGTCGGCACGGTCGCCAACATCGTGCGCTATGTCACCACGCCCGACGGCACGCACCACGTCGTCTGCCAGGGGCAGCAGCGCTTCAGAGTGGTCGAGTATCTCGAGGGCTACCCCTTTCTGGTCGCCCGGGTGGGACGGATCGAAGAACCCGAAGCCGCAGGCAATGAAATCGAGGCGCGCTTCGTGCAGCTGAAGGAGCGCGCGCTTCAAGTCCTCGAGCTCCTGCCCCAGGCGCCGCAGGAGTTGATCGCCGCGATCCAGGGCATGTCGTCCGCCGGGTCGCTCGCCGACCTCGTTGCCGGCGTCATGGACATCGAGGTCGCCGAGAAGCAGGCGCTGCTCGAAACGGTCGACCTGCAAAAGCGCCTGGACGGCGTGCTCGATCTGCTCGCGCACCGGCTGCAGGTGCTCAGGCTCTCGCGCGAGATCGACGAGCGCACCAAGACGAGCCTGGACGAGACCCAGCGCAAGTACTTCCTGCGCGAGCAGATGAAATCGATCCAGAAGGAATTGGGCGAAGGCGAGGGGGGCCAGGCCGCGGAGATCGACGAGTTGCAGAAAGCCATCGCCGAAGCCGGTATGCCCGAGGAAGTCGAGAAGCAGGCGATGAAGGAGCTGAAGCGCCTGGAGCGCATGTCCGACGCCTCGGGCGAGTACTCGATGGTGCGCACCTATCTCGACTGGCTGATCGAGCTCCCATGGAAGAGCCCGGAGCCCGACGCGATCGACATGGCGGAGGCGCGACGCATTCTCGACGCGGACCACTTCGGCCTCGATCAGGTGAAAAAGCGCATCGTCGAATTCCTTGCGGTGCGCAAGCTCAACCCGGAAGGCCATGGGCCGATCCTGTGCTTCGTCGGCCCGCCCGGGGTCGGCAAGACTTCGCTCGGCCAGAGCGTCGCCAAGGCGCTCGGGCGCAAGTTCGTGCGTGTGTCGCTCGGCGGCGTGCACGACGAGGCCGAGATACGCGGACACCGGCGCACCTACATCGGGGCGCTGCCCGGAAACATCATCCAGGCGCTCAAGAAAGCCGGAACACGCGGCTGCGTGATGATGCTCGACGAGATCGACAAGCTCGGCGCTGGCTTCCACGGGGATCCGTCCTCGGCGCTGCTCGAGGTGCTCGATCCGGCGCAGAACAACACCTTCCGCGACAACTATCTCAGCGTGCCCTACGACCTTTCGCGCGTGCTCTTCATCACCACGGCGAACGTGCTCGACACCATCCCAGGGCCTCTGCGCGACCGCATGGAGATCATCCAGCTGCCGGGTTACACGCAGGAGGAAAAGCTCGAAATCGCGCGCCGCTACCTCGTCGCGCGCCAGCTCGAGGAAAACGGACTCAGGCCCGAGCAGTTCGAGGTCGCCGACGCGGCGCTGACCGCGATCATCCGCGACTACACGCGCGAGGCGGGCGTGCGCTCGATCGAGCGCCTGATCGGCGCGGTGTGCCGGCGCGCTGCGGTGCGGATCGCCGAGGGCGTGGTCCAGACCGTGAAGATCGACGAGGGCGACCTCGCGGAGACTCTCG
The DNA here is from genome assembly GCA_035637655.1 of Burkholderiales bacterium. Lineage (GTDB taxonomy): Bacteria > Pseudomonadota > Gammaproteobacteria > Burkholderiales > SG8-39 > VBDM01. The sequence continues at coordinate 10,743 of DASPWT010000022.1, forward strand.
GACCGACGAAGTTCGAGAACGAGGTGGCGCTGCGCACGGGGATGCCGGGCGTCGCCACGGGCCTCGCGTGGACGCCGGTCGGCGGGGACATCCTCTTCATCGAGGCGAGCCGCACGCCGGGGGGCGGGAAACTGATTCTCACCGGACAGTTGGGCGACGTGATGAAGGAATCCGCGCAGGCGGCGTTGACTCTCGTGAAATCGCGTGCGGCGTCGCTCGGCATCGACGCGGCCGCGTTGGAGAAGACCGACGTGCACGTCCACGTGCCGGCGGGCGCGATTCCGAAGGATGGCCCGAGCGCAGGAGTCGCGATGTTCACCGCGCTCGCGTCGCTCTTCACCGAGCGCGCCGTTCGCGCCGACACGGCGATGACCGGAGAAATCAGCCTGCGCGGCCTGGTGCTTCCCGTGGGGGGCATCAAGGAAAAGGTGCTCGGCGCCATGCGCGCCGGGATTCGACGCGTGATGCTGCCTGCGCGCAACCGCAAGGACCTCGAGGAAGTGCCGGCCGAAGCGAAGGAAAAGATGGAGTTCGTGTTCCTGCAGGACGTCGACGAGGGGGTGCGCGCCGTCCTCGATCCGCGTCCGGAAACAAGAGCGGCGAGCGCCGGCAAATCGCCCCGATCGCCATGATAGGATGCTTTCCGCGAAGATCTCACAGGAGGAGGTGCACGATGTCCGCTTCAGAAAACAACAGCGTCCCCGGCCTGCCCTGCGCCTGCTGCCCGCCGCGGCGCGGATTCTTGAGCAGGCTCGCGGCGTTGGGTGCCGCCGCCGTTCTTCCCGGCGAGCTCCTGGCGCAGGGCGCGAAGAAAACGCCTGCGGCCGCGCGCGGCAAGCCGTACCGCATCGACGTTCACCACCATCTCGTTTATCCCGGCTATCTCGAGGAAATCGCCGGCAGCCGCGCGGGCTCGCCGGTGAAGTGGTCGCCGGCCATGTCGATCGAGGAGATGGACAAGAGCGGCATCGCCCTGTCGATGATGTCGCTCGTGCAGCCGGGGGCCTCCACCGGTGACCTGGAAAAGCGCCGCAAGATCGCGCGCCAGAGCAACGACTACACGGCGCAGCTCGTGCGCGACCACCCGGGCCGATTCGGCAACTTCGCCACGCTGCCCCTGCCCGATGCCGAGGGGAGCCTGAAGGAAATCGAGTACGCGCTCGATACGCTCAAGGCCGAGGGCTTGGGCCTCATGACGAGCTACCAGGACAAATACCTCGGCGACGCCGCCTTCGCGCCGGTGTGGGAAGAGCTCAATCGCCGCAAGGCGGTGGTCTACACCCATCCGCTCTCGCCCGATTGCTGCAGGAACATCAAGAGCGAGGTACCGCCCTCGGCGATCGAGTACGCGACCGATACGACCCGGACCATCGCGAGCCTCGCGTTCAGCGGCGCTGCGGCGCGCTATCCGGACATCCGCTGGATCTTTTCCCACAGCGGCGGCACCGCGCCGTTCCTCATCAGCCGCTTCACGCGCCTGGAAGCCGAAATGAAGGAAAAGGCCGCGCAGCGCATGCCCAAGGGTGTCATGTACGAGCTGAAGAAGTTCTACTACGACACGGCCCAGGGCAACCATGCGGGCGCGCTTGCGGCGCTGATGAAGATCGTCAGACCTTCGCAAGTGCTCTTCGGCACCGACTTTCCGTTCCGCGACGGGGCCGAGGAGATCGGAGGTCTCGCGGCCTATCGCTTCGCGCCGAAGGATCTGCGCGCCATCGAGCGCGACAACGCCCTGAAACTGCTGCCGACGCTGAAGGCGTAGAGGTTCCGTGGCGGGTCCGGGGCCCCGATCGTCATGGAACTCTTGGCGAAACCCTGCGGCCCTCGCTCACGCCGCGCGGCGGTATTCGTGCGAGCCTTCCAGTGCGCGGGTGAGATCGATCAGGCTCGCCACGTTGTGCACGGGCAGAAACTCGTCCACGTGCGGCAGCATCGCGCGCACGCCCGCCGGCCGCGCCTCGAATCCCGGGTAACGCAGGAGCGGATTCAGCCAGATGAGCTTCCTGCACGACTTGTGCAGGCGCTCCATCTCCTTCGCGAGTCCTTCGCCGATGTCGCCGTCCAGGCCGTCGGAGATCATCAGCACGACCGCATTTTGGCCGAGCACCCTGCGCGACCAGCGCAGGTTGAATTCCCGCAGGCAATTGCCGATGCGCGTGCCACCCGACCAGTCGGCGATCGCATCCGACACCCCGCCCATCGCGACGTCCACGTCGCGATGTCGCAGGTACCGGCTGATGTTGGTGAGCCGGGTGCCGAAGACGAAGCTCGTCACGCGGTCGCGGTCGTTGGTGATCGCGTGAAGGAAGTGGAGAAACATCCTCGAGTAGCGGTTCATCGAGCCCGACACGTCGCACAGGACCACGAGCGGCGGATGGCGCCGCTGAGGCGAGCGCCGCCTGAGCGGGATGATCTTCGCGCCGTTCCTCAAGCTTGCGCGCAAACTCGCGCGCAGGTCGACCCTCGCGCCGCGGGGGTCGGACTCGAACCGCCGGGTGCGGATTTCCGGGATCGGCAGGCGCAGGTTCGCGAGCATTTTTTTCGCCTGCGCGATCTCTTCGCTCGTCATGGTCTCGAAGTCGGCGTGCTGCAGCACTTCTCGCGATGAAAAGCTCAGGGTCGCGTCGATCTCCGTTTCCTGCGGGAGCTCGCCGGGATCCTCCCTGGATTTTTTCGGCTTCGGATTAAGCGCATCGGCGACGCGGCTCGAAGCCGGGCGCTGCTCGTCGCGAGCCTGCCGCCCGTAGACCTGCGGCAGGAACATCGCCATGACGCGCTCGAGGAGCTGCGGGTCGCGCCAGAAGATATGGAACGCCTGGTCGTAGATCTCGAACTGCTCGCGCCGGTCGAGAAACACGCTGGCGAGCGTCCAATAGAAATCGTCGCGCCGCTCGACCCCCGCGACTTCCACCGCGCGCACCGCGTCGAGCACGCGGTCCGGCCCGATCGGCAGACCCGCAGCGCGCAGCACGCGGGCGAAGTGCATGACGTTTTCCGCGAGGCGGCCGTCCGCAGTCGATTCACCGAGGTTCAACGGTTTTCCGCGTGCCACGGCGACATCATCCTGGTGATCATCTTCCGCGTCATTTTCCTGCAGGCTCGCGCAGCTCGGTGTCGATCACGACGCTCACGCTCTTGGTGCCCACCTCCACGGGCGCGCTCAAGCCTTGCAGGTCGCCGGGCTGCGGGCTCGCGTTGGCGGATTTCGAGACGCGCGCGCCGATGACCACGCGCGGGAAGGCGGAGAGCTTCATCTGCGGCGCCATCGCCATCGAATCGTCGAGCGTGAACTCGGCGGGAAGATCGTTTCCGCGCTTGCGCAGGATCGCGAGCGGCATGCGCGGGCCTTCGGCCGCCCGGGCGAAGATGAAAACGGTGTCGCCGGGGGCGACTTTCCCGGCGAGCTCCGGGGCGAGCCTGACCACGCCGCTCACCCGGCTGCCGCCCTGGGCTTGCGCGGGTTTCGCGACCCGCGTCTTTCCGCCCGGAGAGCCGGCCAGGGAGCGCGCCTCCGCGATGCTCACCCGCAGCCTTTGAACCATGTCGGACTCGGCTGGGAGCAGCCCCAGCGCGCGTTCCCAATGGCGTATCGCAGCGCGGGGGTCGTTCCGGCTAAAGGCGGCGGTGCCTGCGAGGAGCAGCGCCTTCACGTTGTCGGGGTCGATGGTGAGCGCGCGCAGCAGGATTTTTTCCGGCTCCCCTTGCAGCGTCCTGCCTTGCGCCATGGCGAGCGCGTCGGCGTGATCCGCGAGGAGCTGCGCATCGCGCGGCATGCGCGCGGCGGCCTTGGCGTAGGCTTCGCTCGATTCGCCGAAGCGCCCCAGCACCGCGTACGAGCGCCCCAGCATCATCCAGCCCTCGGCATCCTCGGGGTTGTCTTTCAGGCGCGCCGCCAGCCGCGAGACCAGCGCTTCGAATTGCTGCGCGCTCAATCCGTGCTGATTTGCGCCTTCGGCGGTCTGCGGCAAGAGGGCCCGGGGATTGCCGACCGCCACGTAGACGGCGAGAGCGCAGATCGGCACGGCCAGACCCAGAGCGAGCGCGGCGGCGCGTGTGCGTCGCGGAGCTTGCGCTGGGGCCTCGGGCCCGCCCACGTCGGCGAGCAGCCGGGCTTCGATCTCGCTGCGCGCTTTTTCATGCTGGTCCGCGGCCAGCGTTCCGGCGCGCAGGTCGGCTTCGAGCTCGCGCAGCTGGTCGCGGTATACCGCGACATTGACCGTATCGCGCGTTGCGCCCGAGCGCAAGCCGCGGCGCAGCAGCGGCGGCACGACGAACAGCAGCGCGCCGGCGATGAGCACAACGCCGAGTACGATGAACGCCATCACCGGCGCTCCGACTCGTTTCCAGCGAGGAGCTCTTCCGCGCGCTTGTGCTCAGAGGCCGTTATTTCAAGGTCCCGCGCCGGTCGCCGGCGAAGGACTCGGCGAAGGAGAACAAGGAATCCGGCGGCAAGCAGGAGTAGGGGCCCGATCCACAGCAGCAGCGTGGTTGTCTTGAACGGCGGGCGATACCGGACGAAGTCACCGTAACGGGCGACCATGTAGTCGACGATTTCCGAGTCGCTCGCGCCCGCCCGCATCTTCTCCCGAACCTGATTCCTCAGGTCCTCGGCGAGCGGTGCGTTCGAGTCGGCGATGGTCTGGTTCTGGCACACGAGGCAGCGCAGTTCAGCAGCGAGCGTCATAACCCTCTGCTCGAGCGCCGGATCCGCCGCGGCAGGGGCAGCTTCCTTCGCGCACACCCACGGAACCGTCGCGGCGAGAAGCAGGAACGCAAGGACCCTAAGCACGGCCGAGCTCTTGCACCAGCGGCAGCAGCTTTTCCCTGACGATCTCCGGCGTGAGCGGGCCGATGCGTTTGTAGCGGATGACGCCGAGCTTGTCGATCACGTAGGTCTCGGGAACGCCGTAGACGCCGTAGTCGATGCCGACCTTGCCTTCGAGGTCGTGGATCGAAAGCTGATAGGGATCGCCCATGCTCTTCAGCCACGCCAGGCCGTCTTCGCGCTTGTCCTTGTAGTTGAGGCCGTAGAGCGGCACCGAGCCGCTTTTGGCGAGATCGAGCAGGACCGGGTGCTCCTCGCGGCAAGTGACGCACCAGGAGGCCCAGACGTTGAGGACCCAGACGCGGCCGACTATGTCCTTTTCCGTGAACGACTTCGCCGGCTCGTGCAGCTGCGGCAATTCGAAGTGCGGCGCGGGCTTGCCGATGAGCGGCGAGGGCACTTCGCGCGGATTGAGCGTGAGCCCGACCCCGAGCAGCGCAATCAGCGCGGCGAAGATGGCGAGGGGCAAAGCGAAGCGCGTCATCGGCTCAGCAATACCGTAAACGCGCCAGGGCGGCAAGCCCGCCCAGCGTCGGGCGTCACTCAGGCTGCTATGGCCCTTCGAGGCGTCGCCTCCACCACGATCGGCAAGTTGTCGAGAATGACTTCAGCCAGGCGTTTCACGGTCTTACGCCGCGGGAAACGATGACGCCAGGCAAGGCCGATCGTGCGCGTCGGGACAGGCGCGGCGAAAGGCCGGATCTGCACCAGATTGTTCTGCACCGAGCCCACGCCCGGCATGGCGGCGAGCGCCGGCAGCAGCGTGCAGCCCACGCCCGCCGCCACCATCTGGCGCAGCGTCTCCAGACTGGTGGCCTTGAGCTCCTCGCGCTGGTGGGATGCGGCGGAGCGACAGATGGCGAGCGCCTGTTCCCGCATGCAATGCCCTTCTTCGAGCAGCAGCACGTTCTGGTCGGCAAGCTCTTCCTCGACGATCTGTTTCTTGCGCTCCAGCGCATGGCCTGCAGGCATGGCCACCACGAACGGTTCCCGGAACAGCTCCATGGATTCGATATCCTCGCCTTGAACCGGCAGGGCGAGCAAAAGCGCGTCCAGCCGCCCTTGCCGCAGCCGCTCCAGCAGGTTCGCCGTGAGGTCTTCGCGCAGCAGGAAGTGCAGTCTCGGACAGAAGCTGCGCATCGTCGTCAACAGATGAGGCACCAAGTAGGGCCCTAGGGTCGGAATCACGCCGAGACGCAAAGACCCGCTCATGGGGTCGTGCCCATTGTGGGCGAGCCGCCGGATTTGTTCCACCACGTCGAGGGCGGTCCTCGCCCGCTCGATGATCTCCTCGCCGATGGGAGTCGGCAGCAAGTGGTGCTTGTTGCGCTCGAATAGAGTTACTCCGAGATAATCCTCCAGCTTCTTGAGCTGCGTGCTCAACGTGGGCTGTCCCACATGACAGGCGAACGCGGCGCGAACGAAGCGCCCCTGGTCCGCCAGCGCAACCAAATAGCGTAGTTCTTTGAGTGTCATGGCTCCCCCCAAGTTTTTCTGCCCGAAGCCCCGATCATATACCTGTCAGTCCGGAAATTTCTGGCCGAGCTTTCCCGGACCGACGCATGAGAAAGGAACGGGGCAAGTAACTGTTTCACTTCCTCGACAAGGAACTCGCAATCCGCCCGCATTGATTTTGTCGATAACCGATATCAAGCGGAGCGTTGGAAACGGTAACGTCGATAACAAGTATTGAAACATTGAATTGGCGGGCCGACAAGAATTTTGTTTGACTACGAACCGGAAGTGGCCACGCCAAGAACGCGACAAGTGGACGCATAAAAAAGGAGCTCCGCTGATGAAAAGCTGCGTGCTGAAGACGCTTGTGCCGCAGGCCCTGCCGTTGATCTTGTTAAGCCCTCCTGCTCTTTCCTATGAAGTCGTCAGCATCTCCGGTGGTGGCGCCATCACCGGGAAGGTCGTGTATCAGGGCAGCGTCCCGATCAAGAAAATCATCCCCACCAAAGACAAGGAAGTATGCGGCGGCCCGCGCGACGAAGCCCAGGTTCTGCTCGGACCCGACAAGGGCGTGCAAGACGCAGTCGTCTATCTGAAGGACGTCGCCAAAGGCAAAGCCTGGGGCAAACCGGACAAGTCCCCGGTGCTGGATCAGGAGCACTGCAAGTTCGAGCCACCGGTTCAGGTAATTCGCGCCGGCAATATCGACATCGTTAGTTCCGACCCTGTGCTGCACAACACGCACGGCTTCTACGGCAGGCGCACCGCATTCAACCTGGCATTGCCCAACAAGGGCACGAGGATCCCGGTGGAGTTGACGCGGTCCGGCATGGTGCGGGTCGAATGCGACGCGCACGGCTGGATGCTGGCTCATATCTACGTGGCCGACAGCCCCTATTACGTGCTGACCGGGAAGGACGGCAGCTTCAGCATCAAGGACATCCCGCCCGGCCAGTACACCCTGGTGACCTCGCAGTACTTTCTGGGTGACACCGAAACGGCGGTAACTGTGAAGAGCGGCGAGACGGTCAAGCGCTCCGTCGAGCTGAAGAAGAAGTAGCGCCCGTCGCGCAAACGAAAAGGAGGACACGCAAATGAGCGAACGACTGCAACGCGAAATGGACCGGGTATCGCGTCCGTCCGGGGAACGTCCGGACAATTCGGTAGTGATGACCCGCCGCACCTTCCTGCACAAGTCCGTGGTTTATGGAGCCGGCGCGGCCGCCTGCGGCCTGTTTCCGAGCCTCAGCACCATCGACATGGCCTTCGCGCAGGGCGGCCCGACCTTCAAATTCGCCTGGCTCTCGGACACTCACATGTATCCGAAGGCGCTGAACAGCCGCTTCGTCGAGAAGACGGTCCGTGCCGTTAAGGAAATACAGGCGATGAATCCGCCGGCTGACTTCCTGATCTTCGGCGGCGACATGGCGCAGTTGGGCGACCCGGTCGAGTTGCGGCTGGGCGCCGACCTGTTGAAGGAAATAAAAATCAAGAAAGTCTTCATCCCCGGCGAGCACGACTGGTACCTCGACATGGGGGCCACCTGGAACAAGATGTTCGGCGCGTCGCCGTGGACCTTCGACCACAAGGGCGTGCGCTTCATCGGCCTGGACACCGTCAGCCGAGCGGAGGACTTCTGGACCTCCCGAAAGATGACAGCGAAAGAACGCATGGGCCACATGGCGACCCTGGACGGCACGCTCGGCGGCGCCTGGGCGGCGGTGGGGGCGGACGGGCTGAAATACCTCAACAGCACGCTAGCCAGTTGGCCGAAGGACAAGCCGGTGGTCGTCTTCACCCACAACCCGCTCTATGAATACTACCCGCCGTGGAACTTCTGGGTCCGCGACTGGCTGCCGGTGCAGGAGATCCTCAAGCCGTTTGCCAATGTCACCAACATCCATGGGCACACACACCAGGTGCTCTACAACGAGATCGGCAAGATGCGCTCCATCGGCATGCTCGCCACCTCCTGGCCGTGGCCGTATGCGCCGGAAGGCGTTCCCACTCTGACCCGGCCGATGATACGGGCGGATCCCGGCGACCATTTCGATGGCGTGGGTTGGAGCAGTCTGGCCATGACCTCCGGCACGCGCGTCGACTACGAATACAAGATGTGGCGCAAGGAGGTGTTCGCGCAGGCGGACGAAGATTCGGGCACGGGCGACAACCGCAACCAAGTGCTGACCCCGCGCATCGCGGATCGCATCTAGCGCCCCGCGGGGCACAACTCGATAACGGAGGAGATACCACCATGACCCGCAAGATGCTTCGCTACCCGATGATCGCGGCGGGGATGGCTGCGCTGCTGTTCGTCGCAAGCCATGCGCAGCAGGCGTTCGCGCACAAGGAAAAGCACACCGCCGCCCAGTTGCAGGCGTTCCAGGAGGCCTTCATGGAACAGGTGAAAATCGGCGACCAGCTGTTTCACGGCGATCCGAGTACGGAAAAGCGTCTCGCCGTGAAGCTGTCGGGCACCGGCATGGCCTGCGCCATGTGCCACCCCTTCACCTCGGACACCCACCCGCAGGAGTTTCCCAAGTACCAGGAGCAGATGGCGGCCTTCGCCACGTTGCGCGACATGATCAACTGGTGCATCGAGAAACCGAACCAGGGCGAGAAGATCGACCCCAGCGGCGACGCCATGAAGGCGCTCGAGACCTACATCTACTGGTCGAACCGCAATAGCAAGCTCGACCCGGGAAGACACTGAGCGGCATCAGGCCGGGCGGGGTCTGCCGCCCGGCGCCGTAGGAGAGGACAGCTCGACTTCGGTCGCCGTCGCCTGTCGACAGGCTTGCGACGACGACTCAGGCGGCGGGCAGCCGGAACATGGGGGAGCACAGCATGACCGACGCAAAATCAGCCCAAGGTGCGTTCCCGGATCTCGATTCGCTCGTCGACCGGGAGCTCATCCTCAAGTGGATCTATTGGGGACTGTTCTGGCTGATGTTCACGCCCAGCATCGGGGTGACGATCTCGACCCTGTTCAACTACCCCGATTATCTCGGCACCTCGGAGTACCTCACTTTCGGGCGGCTGCGCCCGATGCACGTGAACGGCGTGATCTTCGGCGCGTTCTCGACGCTGTTCATCGCCCTCTGTTACTACATCGTGCCGCGGCTGTGCGGCGTGCGCGTGTGGAAGGGGCAATGGGGGCACTGGCTGGTGTGGGTGTGGAACCTGACGCTGGTCGGCGGAATGATCTCGCTCCTGCTCGGCTACAACCAGGGCCTGGAGGCGGGGGAGTTTCCGCTGCTCATCGACGCGCTTATCTTCGTGGCGGTGACGATCATCACGATCCAGCTGCTGGTCACCATCGCCCAGCGCCGGGAGCCCCAGCTTTTCGTGGCGCTGTGGTACCTGATCGGCGCCTACGTGTGGACGGTGCTCAACCTGATCCTGGGCAGCTTCATCCTCCCCTACGCCTTCACCGGGATCAACAGCGCCGCCTTCCACGGACTGTTCCTCCATTACATCGTCGGGCTGTGGATCACGCCCGCGGGCTATGTGCTGATCTACTACTTCCTGCCCGCCAGCGTGAGGAATCCGGTCTACAGCCACAAGCTCTCGCTGGTCGGGTTCTGGTCGCTCGCGCTGTTCTATCCCTTCGTCGGCATCCACCACTACCTGTACAGCCCGATCGCCGACTGGGCGGAGACGCTGGCCATCATCACCTCGATGCTGCTCATCGTTCCGGTGTGGACGGTGCTGCAGAACTTCTTCGGCACCATGATCGGCCGCTGGCAGACGTTCGGGCAGAACCTCACGGCGAAGTTCATGATCATGGGCTCGCTGATGTACCTCGTCGGCTGCTTCCAGGGCTCCACCGAGGCCTTGCGCGCGGTCCAGCAGCCCACCCACTTCAGCGATTTCGTGATCTCGCACTCGCACCTCACGGTGTTCGGCACCTTCGTGGTGTGGGCCATCGGCGGCACGATCTTCGTGCTGCCCAAGCTGGTCGGCAAGCCGCTGTGGTCGTTCCAGATGGGCAACTGGTCGTTCTGGCTCATCACCTGCGGCATCAGCCTGATGGGGCTGGACCTCACCCTGGCGGGACTGCAGCAGGGCTACATGCTGATGGCGGGCGCCGAGTGGCTGGACTCGCTGGTTTCCATCCGACCGTACTGGCTGGTGCGCACTTTCGCCGGCGCCTTGATGGACATAGGCATGTCGCTGCTCGTCTATAACCTGATGCGAACCGTGATCTCGCAAGCGCGACCGTCGTTCGCGGCGACCGCCGGGCGGCCCGCGCCCGGGGGCCTGGCCGCAGGGGTGGCGCCATGAGCCGGCGCTACGGACTGCGCTTTTACGCGCTGGCAGGCGGGTTCGGCTGCATCTCGCTCGCGGCCTTCGTGCAGGGGGTCCTGCCGATGCTCGAGCCGCAGTCGCGCACCACTCGGGTCACCCAGGTTGTGCGCACCGATCTGGGCGAGCTCAAGTGGATGGAGCGGCACGCGACCGATTACACGCCGCTGCAGCAACGCGGCCGCGAAGTCTACATCCGCGAGGGTTGCTGGTATTGCCACTCGCAGTACGTCCGGCCGGTGACCGGGGAGACGCGCCGCTGGGGGCCGGTCACCCAGGCGGGGGAATACGCATTCGACGTGCCGCACTTGTTCTCCACCCGCCGCATCGGACCGGACCTGTCGCGCGTCGGGCTCAAGTACAGCGACGCCTGGCACCTGGCGCATTTCTGGGACCCGCGCATGCTGTCGCCGGATTCCATCATGCCACGCTTCGCCGCGATGTTCGACGGGCCCCACCAAGCCAAGATCGTGACCGACGCCGAGGGCAACCGCAGTGTCGAGAGGACGCCGGCGACCGAAAAGCTCTTCAATTTCCGCAGCAGCCAGAAGATCCTCCTGACGCCGAACGCGGACGGCCTGCTGTACGTGCCGGAACGCGGCAAGTATCCGGTGATCCACACGCCCAACAACGAATACTCGGGGGAGGTCCTGAGCCTGATCGCGGAGACCGAAGACCTGAAGGCGCTGATCGCCTACGTGCAGAAGCTCGGCGTCAATCGCGGCAAGTGGCGCGACGCGTTCGAGCCCCAGCGCATGGAGGCCTCGCAGGTCACCTTGCCGCGCTCGGAGGAGTGGATCGATTACGGCAAGAACGTCTACGAGCGCCGCTGCTTGGGATGTCACGGGGTGAAGGGCGACGGCAACGGTCCCGCGGCGGCGTTCATGCAGACCGACCGGCCGCGCAATTTCGCTCTGGGGGTCTTCAAGTTCCGACTCACCCCGTCCGGATCGATGCCCGACGACGGCGACCTGCTGCGCACCATTACGCGCGGGGTGCGCGGCACCGCGATGCCTACCTGGCATGAGCTGCTGGAGAAAGACCGGCTCGCGGTGATCCAATACATCAAGTACGAGCTATCCGCGGACCGCAGCAAGCCCGGCAAGCCCTACTTCTACTTCGTCGAGGAGCCGCCAAAGGCGCCCGTGTACATCGGCGAGCCTCCCGCTCCGACGGCGCAGATCGTTGCCCACGGCAAGGAAGTCTGGAAGCAGGCGAAATGCTGGGAATGCCACGGCGACGGCGGCAAGGGAGACGGGGAAAAGGCGCCGGGGCTGAAGGACGATTTCGGCTTCCCCATCCCGCCCGCCAATCTCACCACCGGTCAGTTCAAGTCGGGGCCGAGCGTGAAGGACATCTTCCGCACTATGTCGACCGGACTGTCGGGCACGCCGATGCCCTCCTTCAGCGATTCGATCCCCGAACCCGACCGCTGGGCGCTCGCCTACTACGTGCTGTCGCTGTCGGCGTTCACCGATCCGCTCACCGGGCAGAAGCTGGCGATCTCGGAGACAGACCGCGCGGCGCTCAACGATCCGGCGCTGCGAGCCTCGGAATCGCGCTACGCGTACAAGTCGCGCATCGAGCAGAGGCCGACGCTGTATGCGGGAGAAGCCTGGGCGAAGAAGCACGGCTTCGATCTCGCCGAGGCGAGAGCATCGGACAAGGCCGGCGCACGCGGCGCAAGAAAATGAGGAGCGACCATGGTTGAGCTGACCCTGATCCAGTTCGTGGTGGCGCTGCTGATGGGGCTCGGTGCGGTGTGCCTGTTCATCTGGGGCGTGCTGTCCGGCTCATTCAACGACGTCGAGAACATCAAGTACAAGGCCTATCGGGCGGAGGTGAGCGAAGATGAGTGACAAGGACGATCCGGCAAAGACCGCGGGCACTCCCCACGACCAGCAGGTGGAGGGATACGGCGGCGGTCACGTCGAGGCCCGGCACGGGCGCATCAACGCCTGGCTGCTGGTGGTCTATCTGATCATGCTGGTCTGGTCGCTTTACTACGGCATCAAGTACTGGGGCGGGCTCGGACCGGGTCTGGACTTCTGAAGCGAGGCGCGCAAAGGAGGACGCTCATGGTGGAAAAACTGATACTGGCGCTGGCGGTGCTGAACCTGATTTTCCTGTTCAGCGAGCTCGCGCTCAACATTTTCGGGGTGGTCCTCTCGTGAGGAAGGGATAATGACGCTCGCCGAAAGCATCGCGTTCTGGATCTTCATCGTGATGACGGTCTCCTTCTTCGCCTGGGTGGCGTACCTCGCGTTCAAGAAGTAGACCTTCTCGCCGGCCGGCAGGCCGCCGACCGGAGAAACGACCGGTGCTCCAGTACTTCCTGATTTCCCTTGCGGGACTCGCCGGAAGCGTCCACTGCGTCGGCATGTGCGGCGGCTTCGTCTGCGTCATGGGCAGGGATCCGCGCGGCGCGGCGGCGACCTTGCGCCGGCACCTGACGTACAACCTCGGCCGGGTGACCACCTATTGCTTTCTCGGCGCGGTGCTAGGCTATCTGGGCGTGCTGCTGGTGGGCCACCAGGGCGAGGCGACGGCGGGAAGCCTCGCGCAGCGCGGGCTGGCGCTCGTCTCCGGGTCGTTGATGCTGTACATCGGGCTGCAGTTCTTCGGCGTCTTCCGCGGCGCCCGATGGCGGCCGCTCGGCCTCGGCGCCGGCTATCTCGTATCCGCCCTGCGCCAGCTGTTGAAGGCGCCCGGCGCCGGCGCGCCGCTCGCGCTCGGCGCGCTCAACGGCTTTCTGCCCTGTCCGCTGGTGTACGCCCTCCTCGCGCAGGCCGCCGGCAGCGGCGGGCCGCTGCCGGGCTTGCTGACGATGGCGGCGTTCGGCCTGGGGACTTTTCCCGCGATGCTGGCGATGGGCGGGATCGGCGCGTGGCTGCGCCCCGCGGCGAGCCGGCCCGGCGCAGTCGCGGCCCAATTCGTCTCTAGGGCGGGCGCCGTGCCGCCGCGATCCGACTGGCGGCAACGCAGCCTGCGCGTCGCCGGCGGTTTCATCGTGCTCCTCGGGGTGATCACCTTCGCGCGCGGCGTGTTGCCGATGAGCGCTCATCTGCACGGCCTATGAACCCGACCGCGAGCTGCAGCCACTGTCTGCTGCCCATCGGCCGCCTCGGGCAGCAACGCGAAGTCAACGGCGAGACGCACGTATTCTGCTGTTACGGCTGCTGTCTCGCCTACCAGGTGCACCACGGCGAAAGCAACGAACCGGAAGCGGCGCTGTTGTTGATCCGCATCGGTGTCGGCGCATTCCTCGCCATGAACATCATGCTGTTCAGCCTGCTGCTCTACTCCGGTGCCTTCGGGGCCGGGGACGGCGCCACCGCTCATCTCGTCCATTGGTTGCTGTGGGCCCTGGCGACGCCGCTCGTGGTCGTGCTGGGCGGGCCGTTCATGGCGGGCGCGTGGCGGGCGGCGCGGGGCGGTCAGCTCAGCACCGACACTCTCGTCAGCGTCGGCACGCTGGCGGCGTACGGATTCTCCGCTTACCAGGTGTGGAACGGCTCGGCGGCGGTGTACTTCGACACCGTCACCATGGTGCTAATACTGTTCACCCTGGGGCGTTACCTGGAGGCGCACGGGCGCGTGCAGGCCGCGCGCAGCTTGGCCCCGATGCTCGCCGCCGAGCGCGCCGAAGTCAGGCTCGTGCTCGGCGGCATCGAGACCCTGCAGCCCGTGCGCGCGATCCGGCCGGGCGCGGTGGTGCGCATCCTGCCGGGCGAGCGCATCGCGGTGGACGGCGCGGTCATCGAAGGCCGCTCCGAGTGCAACGAGGCCATTCTCACCGGCCGCGCGGAAATGCAGGCGAAGACGCCCGGAGCGCCGGTGCATGCCGGCAGCATCAACGGCACCGGACAACTGCTGGTGCGCGCGACTGCCGCAGGGAGCGATACGCATTGGGTGCGGATCAGCCGCTTGGTGCGCGGCGCGCTCGCGCGCAAATCGCTGTCGGGGAATACGGTGGACCGGCTGTCCGCCGTGTTCATTCCGGTGGTCCTGCTGCTTGCCGCGGGGACGCTGTGGTTCTGGAGCGGCCGAGCGCCTCTCGAGCAGGCGCTGCTGGCCGGGCTCGCGGTGCTGGTGGTCGCCTGCCCCTGCTCGCTGGGACTGGCGGCCCCGCTGGCGACCACGCTGGGAATCGGCTTCGCCGCCCAGCGGGGCATTCTGTTGCGAAGCGGCGGCGTCCTGGAAAAGCTGGCGCGGATCAAGGCCGTCGCCTTCGACAAGACCGGCACGCTCACCGAGGGGCGGCCGCAGGTGTTGCGAATATCGGCGCACGACGCGACCGAACACGACGTGCTCTACTATGCCGCGGCGCTTGCCACCGCATCCGAGCATCCTCTGGCGAAGGCTATCGCCGAAGCGGCGCGCGATCAGGCGCTCGGCGCCACCGCCGGCGGCGACGTGCAGGCGCACCCCGGCGCCGGGATATCCGGCAGGGTCGACGGCCGGCCGGCCGCAATGGGTTCTGCCGCGTTTCTGTCCGCCCTGGGGTGGCAGGTTCCGGGAGCGTGGCCGGCAAGTCCGCAGGGGTGCACTCTGGTGTACGTCGGTTGGGAAGGCAGCGCCCGCGGAGTGATCGCGCTCGCCGACCGGCTGCTGCCCGAAGCCGTGAAAGTAATGGCGGCGCTGCGTCAGCGCGACATGCCGGTGCTGCTGCTCAGCGGCGACCGCGAGGCGGCGGTGGCGCAGACTGCGACGAAGCTCGGCATCCCGGCGTGGCGCTCTGAGCTGATGCCTGAAAACAAGGTCGGCGCCCTGCAGGCTTGGATGAAGCGCCACGGTCCAACCGCCATGGTGGGTGACGGCTTGAACGACGGCCCGGTGCTGGCTGCGGCGGCGGTCGGCGTCGCCGTCGGCGGGGCCACCGATCTCGCCAGGGAGAGCGCCGATATCGTGCTGCCGGAAAGGGCGCTCGAGAATCTGCCTTGGCTGTTCCAGCTGGCCGCGCGCGTGCGCGGATCGATACGCGCCAATCTCGCCTGGGCGCTCGGCTACAACGTCATTGCTCTGGCGCTGGCCGCTTCCGGATTGCTGCAGCCGGTCATCGCCGCCGGTCTCATGGCCGGGTCCAGCCTGGTGGTCGTCGCTCGTTCGCTGAGCGCTAGGCGCGGATACGCTTCGCGCGCCGCGGACCAGGCGCCGGTTGTAGGACCTGCCTCCGCCTGAGGGCGTCGAGCCGATGAAGCGCCACTCCCGCCTAGCGCCCGTGACCGCCTTGCTGGTCCTGGCGCTCGCCGCCCCGGCGGCCGCCGATCACACCGAATCGCAGCGGGTAAACCGCGATCTGGAAGGCTGGATGGTCGGCGACTTCTCGCTCATCGACCACAACGGCAGGGCCTTCACCCAGGCGCGCCTGAGCGGCCAATGGACATTCGTGTTGTTCGGCGACACCCGCTGCAGCGAGCGATGCACCTCCGCGCTCGCCGCGCTGGCCGGGATGTGCCGGCGCATCGCGAGGACCGAAGCCGTGAAGACCACGCAGGTGCTGTTCGTTTCCCTCGATCCGGAGTATGACTCGGCGCAGGGGCTGCGCCGCTATCTGGCGCCTTTCGATGAGCGCTTCATCGGCGCCAGGGGCAGCCGCGAAACGCTCGCCCGATTGGTCGAGGACCTCATCCCGCCGGGGACGCGCGCGGCAGGGGGCGCGGGGTCGCTGGTGTTGATCGGACCGGACCGCGACGTGCGCGGGGAGTTTCTCCCGCCCTACGACGTGCTGCTGCTCACTGCGCAGTTTCTGAAGACGCGAGTGGGTCGCTGACGATTCCCGCGTTCTGCGCGATCACGGGGTCGCCGCGCCGGCGTCGGCCGGCATCTCCTGCTGCGCGCTGCGGCGTGGGAGCCGGTAACGGCGGTCCGTAATGGCGAGGACGCCGCCCAAAGCCATGAGAAGGCAGCCGCCCCAGATCCAGTCGATGAACGGCTTGTGCTGCACGCGCACGACCCAGGCCGTCGCGCCGACCGCGTCTCCGAGGGACACGTACAGGTCGCGCGTGAAGCCGGGGTCGATCGCCGCTTCGGTCATCGGCATGTTCTGCACCGTGTAGAGGCGTTTCTCCGGAAAGAGCGTCGCGACGTCGCGGCCGTTCCTGCTGACCTGGATGCGGGCGCGCCCCGCAACGTAGTTCGGTCCCTGCACGTCCTTCACGCCGTCGAAGCGGAAGGTGTATCCGCCCAGCTCGACGGTGTCGCCGGGCTCCATGCGCACGTCCTTCTCGCTCTCGTAGCCCCTCACTAGCGTCACCCCGGCGACGAACACGGCGACGCCAAAGTGCGCTAGCAGCATGCCGTAAGTCGCGCGCGGCGTGCTGCGCAGCCGGGTCCAGGCGCTCGTCCCGCCCGCCGCGTTCCTCACTTTTTCGTAGAGCTGAACGACGCCGCTCGCCGCGACCCAGGCTGCGAGGAGCAGCCCGAAGGCGACCAGCGCGCTCCAGCGCCCGAGCGCGAGCGGAAGCAGGAGCGCGGCGACGAGGCTCGCCGCGAAAGCCCAGCGCAGCCGCATCGCGAGATCGGGGATGCTCGCCTTTTTCCAGCGGGCGAGCGGGCCGATTCCCATTAGAAACAACGCGGGCGCCATGAGCGGCACGAACACCGTCTCGAAGTACGGCGGCCCGACCGAGATCTTGCCCAGGCCCGACGCGTCGAGCGCGAGCGGGTAGAGCGTCCCGAGCAATACCGAGCCGGCCGCCGCGGTGAACACGACGTTGTTCGCGAGCAGCATCGATTCGCGCGACAGCGGCTCGAAGCCTCCGCCCAGGCCGATTCGGGGCGCGCGCCAGACGTACAGCAGGAGCGACCCGCCGATCACGGCGACCAGCAGGGCGAGTATGAATATGCCGCGGGCGGGGTCGGTCGCGAAAGCATGCACGGAGGTGAGGACTCCGGAGCGCACCAGGAACGTCCCGACGAGACTCAAGGCGAAGGCGAGGATCGCGAGCAGCACGGTCCAGCTTCGAAATGCGCCGCGCTTCTCCGTTACCGCGAGCGAATGAATCAGCGCGGTGCCGACCAGCCACGGCATGAACGAGGCGTTCTCCACCGGGTCCCAGAACCACCACCCGCCCCAGCCGAGCTCGTAGTACGCCCAGCCGCTGCCGAGCGCGATGCCCACCGTGAGAAACGCCCACGCCGCGGTGGTCCAGGGGCGCGACCAGCGCGCCCACGCCGCATCGAGCCGTCCGCTCAACAGCGCCGCGACCGCGAACGAGAACGCGATGGAGAAGCCTACGTAGCCCATGTAGAGCATCGGCGGATGCAGCACCATGCCCGGATCCTGCAGCAGCGGATTGAGATCGCGCCCGTCCGCGGGTGCCGGGAAAAGCCGCAGGAAAGGATTGGAGGTGAAGAGAATGAACAGGAGAAATCCCGCGCTCACTAGGCCCATCACGCCGAGCACCCGCGCCACCATCTCGCCGGGAAGCTGCACGCTGAAGAGGGTCACCGCGGCCGTCCAGACCCCCAACATCAGGATCCACAGCAGCATCGAGCCTTCGTGGCTGCCCCAGGAGGCGGCGAAGCGGTAAAACCAGGGAAGGCTGGAATTGGAATTGGTGGCGACGTTCAGAACCGAGAAATCACTGGTGACGAAGGAATACACGAGACATCCGAAAGCGATGGCCGTGAACACGAACTGGCCTTGCGCCGCCGGGCGCGCCGCGTTCATCCACGCGACATTGCCGCGCGCCGCGCCCGCAAGCCCGAACATCGCCTGGCAGAGGGCCAGACACAGCGCGAGCGCGAGGGCGACCTGGCCGATCTCGGGGATCATTTGCGGCCGGCGTTACCCTCGACGAGGGTGTGCGCCGCCTTTGCGTTGATGGACTGGGCCTGCTTGATCGCGTCCGCCGCCGCGGGGGGCATGTAGTTCTCGTCGTGCTTGGCGAGCACTTCGCTCGCGTAGAAAACGCCGTCCGCGCCGAGCTTGCCTTGAGTCACCACGCCCTTGCCCTCGCGGAACAGGTCCGGGAGCAGGCCGCGGTAGACGACCGGGACGTTCTTCGCCGTGTCGGTGACCACGAACTGGACGGTGACGCCGTCCGGCTGGCGTTTCACGCTGCCGGGCGTGACCATCCCGCCGACGCGGAACGCGCGTCCCTGCGGCACCTCTTTCGCCGCGACCTGCGACGGCGTGAAGAAGAACACGAGATTTTCCCGGAACGCGGCGAGCACGAAGGCCGCCGCCACGGCGAGCGCGGCGAGGCCGCCCGCGATCATCGCCAGCCGCTTGTGCCTGGGCTTCACCGGCCGCCTTCCCTTCCGGCGCGAAGGCGCCCGAGAACGCTGCGCCTGCGCAGCGCGAGCAGCGCGATTTCCGCGATGATGAGCGCGAGCGTCACGAGGTAGGAGCCCCAGACGTAGAATCCATAGCCGCCCATGGCGAGAAAATTGTCCCAGCTGCCCCAGTTCATGAAACGGCCCCTCTCGCGTATTCCGCCGTCCACTCGCTTGCCTGCTCGCGCTCTAGCATGATGCAGCGCGCGCGCATGAGCGCCGCGGCGATGCTGTAGAACCAGAACCCGAGCGCCATGACGATCATGCCGGCGAGCATCGTCGCGGCCATCGTCGGCGCCTTGGCGAGGCTTACCGAAGCGCCCTGGTGCAGCGTGTTCCACCACTTGACGGAAAAGTAGATGATCGGGATGTTGACCACGCCGACCAGCGCGAGCACGGCTCCCGCTTTGTCGGCGCGGCGCGGATCGTCGATCGCCGCCTGAAGCGCCATGAAGCCGAAATATAGAAACAGCAAAATCAGCTCCGATGTGAGCCGCGCATCCCAGACCCACCAGGTGCCCCAGGTGGGCTTGCCCCAGAGCGAACCGGTCCACAGCGCGAGAAACGTGAAAAGCGCCCCCGTCGGGGCGAGCGCGCTCGCCATCATTCCCGACAGCCGGGTGTTGAAAGCGAGCCCCAGCCCGGCCCAGAAGGCCATGACGAGGTAAATGAACATCGACATCCAGGCGGCGGGAACGTGGATGAAGATGATGCGATAGGCCTCGCCCTGCTGCGCGTCGGTCGGGGCGACGAAAAATCCGATGTACAAGCCCGCGGCGCACGCGAGGAGCGCCAGCGCCCCGAACCAGAACGCGAGCTTTCCGGCCAGCGGAAAAAAGGTCTGGGGCGAGGAGTACTTGAACCAGTTGACGCTCATGCCGTGCCGCTCAATTCACTCCGATGAAATGCGCAGCGCCACCGCCGCCGCCCAGGGCGCGAAAGCCCCCGCGAACACGAGGAACGCGCCGAGCAGCAGAAGCTGCGCCTGCCCGCCGAGCCCCGAGACCGCCGCCTCGGCTGCGCCCGCTCCGATGACGAGCACCGGGACGTACAAGGGCAGCACCAGCAGCGAGAGCAGCGCCCCCGCGCCCCGCAATCCCAGCGTCAGCGCCGCGCCGATCGCACCGATCAGGCCGAGGACCGGGGTTCCGAGGGCCAAGGATAGGGTCAATGTCCAGACGAACTCTTGAGGAAAATCAAATTGTAGCGCCAAAACGGGCGAGATCAGGACGAGCGGCAAGCCGGAGACGAGCCAGTGAGCGAGTACCTTTGCCGCGACAGTCATTCCAAGAGGGGTGGCGCCGAGCAGCATCTGCTCGAGCGTCCCGTCGGCATGATCGGAGGCGAACACCCGGTTGAGCGCGAGCATCGAGGCGAGCAGCGCCGCGACCCAGATGACGCCCGGCGCGATCGTGCGCAGGAGCGCCGGGTCGGGCCCCACGCCCAGCGGAAACAGGCTCACCACGATCACGAAGAACAGCAGCACCGTCAGCACGTCGGAGCTGCGCCGCACGGCGAGCAGCAGGTCGCGATGGATCACGCAGCGCAGCGCCGCGAGCATGTCAGTTCGCCTCGAGATCGATGCGCAGCGTCGCGGCGGCGGCTATTCTCGCCTCGAGGTGCGTCGTGAGGATCACCGCTGCGCCCCGCGAAACGTGCTCGGCGATCAGGCGTTGCACGCAGTCGATCGCGGCGGCGTCGAGCGCGGCAAACGGTTCATCCAGGATCCACAGCGGCTTGGCGTCGCTCAAGGCGAGCCGCGCCAGAGCCACGCGTCGCCGCTGCCCCTGCGACAGCACCCGCGCGGGCAGATTCTCGCAACCGGCAAGGCCGAGCCGGTCGAGCGCCTCGCCGATCCGCGCGGGCTGCGCCCGGACACCGGCGAGCGTGCACGCCACCTGCAGATTCTCGGCGGCGGTCAGATCGTCTTTGATCGCATTGGCGTGCCCTACGTAGACGAGCCGCCGCCAGAATTCCTCCTGCAGCCTCCGGATATTTTCACCGTCCCAGCGCACTTCTCCGGCCGTCGGCTCGAGCAGCCCGCAGGCGATGCGCAGGAGGCTGGTCTTGCCGGAGCCGTTGGCCCCGCCGACGCGCAACAGCTCGCCGCCGCGCAGCGCGAAGCCCAGGCCATCGAACAACGTGCGCTCGCCGCGCGTGCACTGGAGATCGACGCCCTCGAGCGAGGGGGATTCCAAGAAGATTTTCACGCCGCGCGCAAACCGGAAGGAAGCATCTGTACCGCAAGAGTACCGGCGTCCGGGAGGACGCGCAACGAGTTGAAAGCGGTGTTTTACAGTGGCCGCGCGGACTCTTGCCCAAGACAACGGCGACAAGTCTCACGTCGCATTTTTCCTCGTCGCTCGCCGCGCGCGCCGGAGCCGCCGGCCCGTCCGGTCTGAGGCGCGTCGGAGGAAACCCCGAAGCAGCTGTGCTTTTATGGCTCTTAACCGCGGGCTTCCAGCGCGGCCACCCGCGCTTCGAGATTGTCCAGGCGTTCGTTCATCACGGGCACGGAGCTGAGCAGTATGCCTACGTCGGCCTTGAGGCTGGCAATGGTGGCCTCGATAACATTCAGTCGGTGTGAGTGCTCTGCAAGCGTCTTGCGCGTTTCAACTCGGAACTCGCGCATTTCCTCGCGAAACTCGACTATCGTCTTCAGCGTCAAATCCACCAGTCGCTCCGTGTTTAGGCGCCATTGTACGCCGCCCTATAGGGATAACAACGCCGCCAGCGCGACGGCCAGACCCAGGTAGTGGATGAAGCTCGCCAGATCCTGATCGCCCGCGTCGATCTGAAACCGCCGCGCTTCAGACGGTCGCCAACTCGGCCCTAACCTCGGCGAGCAGCTTTTCGGCCTCGCTTCCACGGACCCGCGTGATGTCGTCCTGGTACTTGAGCAGGGTACCGAGCGTGTCGTTGATGGTCTGGGGGTCGAGCGTCATCTTGTCGAGCGCAACCAGCGCCTTCGACCAGTCGATCGTCTCGGCGACGCCGGGCAGCTTGAACAAATCCATC
>DASPWT010000023.1:0-9134 GCA_035637655.1 Burkholderiales bacterium
GATTCTGTGCGGTCGGCCGGAACCGGGGCGGGGCGTTAGTTACACCGTGCTAGACTCGACCGACGACGCAAGCGCGATGCCCCAGACCCGCATACTCGATGACCTGAGCGCGAGGATCAGCGAATTCCTCGCCGCGAGCCCTGCCAAGGACGTAGAGAAGAATGTGCAGGCGCTGCTTTCCGCTGCGTTCGCCAGGCTCGACTTGGCAACGCGCGCAGAGCTCGAGGTCCAGGCCAAGGTGCTCGCGCGCGCCCGGGAAAAACTCTCCGAGCTGGAAGCGCGCGTCGCCGAACTCGAGTCGAGGCTGAGCCGCAAGTAGTCCGCGATGTCGCTCGCGGTGCTCCACAGCCGTGCGCTTTCGGGACTGGACGCGCCCCAAGTCACCGTCGAGGTGCATCTGGCAAACGGCCTGCCCTCTTTCACCATCGTCGGTCTACCGGACACCGAAGTGAAGGAAAGCCGCGACCGGGTGCGCGCCGCGCTCGTGAACTCACGCTTCGAATTTCCGGCGCGGCGCATCACGGTCAATCTTGCTCCTGCAGAGCTCCCCAAGGAGAGCGGCCGGTTCGATTTGCCCATTGCGCTCGGCATCCTCGCCGCCTCGCACCAGCTCGAAGTCGACGGGTTCTCGAAATACGAATTCGCCGGGGAGCTCTCGCTGACCGGCGAGCTGCGTCCGGTTCGCGGGGCCCTCGCGATGACCTGGCGCGCGGCGCGCGACGGTCGTGCATTTGTCCTGCCGTCCGCAAGCGCCGGCGAGGCAGCCCTGGTCGGGGAAGCCAGCATTTACCAGGCGGGGTCGCTCCTCGATGTCTGCGCTCATCTGGCCGGCCGCCGGCCCCTGTCGCGGCCGGCGGCGCAAGCGATCGTCATTCCGCCGAACTATCCTGATCTCGCGGAAGTAAAAGGGCAGGCGCAAACGAAGCGCGCGCTCGAAGTCGCCGCCGCAGGAGGTCACAGCGTGCTCATGGTCGGGCCCCCCGGAACGGGAAAATCGATGCTGGCGGCGCGTTTCGCGGGATTGCTGCCGCCGATGAGCGGCGAGGAAGCACTCGAATCGGCCGCGCTCGCCTCGCTCGGCTCAGGCGGGTTTCGCCTCGAGAACTGGAAACAGCGCCCGTTCCGCGCTCCTCACCACTCCGCTTCCAGCGTCGCGCTGGTCGGCGGGGGCAGCGATCCGCGCCCCGGCGAAATATCGCTGGCGCACAACGGCGTGTTGTTTCTGGACGAGCTGCCGGAGTTCGACCGGAGAGTGCTGGAAGCGCTGCGCGAACCGCTCGAGTCGGGCCGCGTCGCCATTTCGCGCGCCGCGCGCCAGGCCGAGTACCCGGCGCGATTCCAACTGATCGGCGCAATGAACCCCTGTCCCTGCGGCTATCTGGGGCATTTCAGCGGCAGATGCCGCTGCACGCCCGATCAGGTGATACGCTACCGTCACAAGCTTTCGGGGCCGTTCCTCGATCGTATCGACATCCAGATCGAGGTGCCCGCCGTGCGCGAAGACGAGCTCGTCCATGCCGGTCGCGGCGAGAACTCTGCGCGGGTGCGAGAGCGCGTTGAACGGGCGCACGAACGACAACTTGTGCGCCAGGGCAAAAGCAACACCCGGCTGGGCCCCCGCGAAATCGAGCGCTTTTGCACAGCGGAAGAGAAGGCTGGCGCGCTGCTGAGACAGGCCATCGGCAAGCTCCATCTCTCGGCGCGCGCTTACCACCGGGTGCTCAAGCTTGCCCGCACCATAGCGGACCTCGCCGGCGAAGCGACCATAGCCGTCACCCACGTTGCCGAAGCGATCCAGTACCGGCGTCTAGACCGTTCGCTTTAGTTCTTCGTTAGCCACGTAATCCCGACAGATCCATCGGCTCATCGAAGGCGCCTTTCGCGAACTGCAGGAACCGCTCGGCGCGCGCCGCATCCCAGCCGCCGTATCGGGCGTTGGAGCGGAACTTGCGCTCGATCTCTTCGCGCGTGAGCGGCTCATGCACGCCGCCGCGGATGTGCGGCTGGCGCTCTTCGAACACGCGGCCGTCCCGGAGAGTCATCTTGACGTGTCCGGTGTAAGCCTTGGGATACGGATTGTTCGCATCGACGACGTAGCGCACTTTGGATGCAAGCGCGAGGATGCGCGGGTCGCGCACCGTTTTTTCCGTGAACGCATCGAACCCGGCGCTCCCGGTCACGAACGCGACCGCGATGTTGAACGGGGTGCTGAACTTCGCGGCATAGTCGTTCGCGGGCCGGTGCTTGGATGAGAGCGGCTCCCACAGCCGGTGCACGTAGCCTTCCGCGGTCTCGCACAGCACCTCGGCGACCTCCTCGGCCGCGAAACCTTCTCTTGCCAGTCGCAGCGCGCAATCGATGTAAGGCTGGTTCATGGTGCCGGTCGCATAGGGTTTGAAGGTGAGACCTTCCATCAGCCATTCCCTTCCGAAATCGCGCGTGAGCGCGTCGAAATCGCCTTCCCGGGTGTGGGCGAATCCGGAGAAAAACCCGTGCGTGCCTTCGAATACGGTGCGCGGCCCGAGGAATCCTTCGCGCCCGATGCGCGCCGCATGCAGCCCGACCCTCGCCGCCCAGCCCGCGTGCAGCCGCTTGGTCCAGGCCCCTTCGGCGAGGTATTCGATGATCCCGCCTGCCATGCTGCCCGCTATGCCGAGCGCGTCCACGGTTTGCTTCCGGTCGAGCCCGAGCGCAAGCGATACGCCCAGCGTTGCCGCCATGGCTCCGAGGACGCTCGTGGGATGGAATCCCGCTTTGTGAATGAGTTTCGGCGCGACGAGGCTCAGGCGGCACATCGTTTCCACACCCGAGGCGATTCCGAGAAGCGCCGCGCGTCCGTCGCGCTGGAACCGTTCGCACGCGGCGAGCACTGCCGGGACGATGACTGCCCCGCTGTGCACCGGACCGCCTTCGAACGTGTCGTCGAAATCCTCGCCATGGGCGGCCGTGCCGTTGATCATCGCGGCGTCCTCGGCGCGAAAGCTGCTCGTATGTCCGATCGCGGTGCAGGGACCGCCGCCGTCGACGCTCGCGACGAGGGCCCGCACGTAATCGCTGTTGCGCGCCGCTACGCAGAGGCCGCCGACGTCGACGAGCAGGTCTTCGCAACGCAGCCTGACTGGGGCGGGAATGCCCCTTGAGGACAGCGATGCAGTCGCGGCTACGAGTCGTTCCGCGACAGACCGGATGTCGGCGGGAGCGTTCATCCGACCGATTCAGCGCACCGTCTTGACGCCGGCGTCCTTGAGGATTTCGCGCATCCGGTCGGTGAACTCGTCGTAGAATTTCGCGAGGTCCGCGGCATTCTGATATCCGTCCTCGAACTGGTTGTCCGCGATGTACTTCTGCCAGGACGGCGTGCGCGTCAATTTGCGAAAGAAGTCCTGCCAGAACTCGACGTTTTCCTTCGGGATTCCCGGCGGCGCGACCACGCCGCGAACCTGCGGCACGACCGGCACATCGAAGCCGGCCTCCTTGAGCGTCGGTGCTTCGGGAAACTTCGCAAGCCGCTTTTCGCTCACCTGCGCGAGCACGCGCATGTTGCCGGCGCGGATGTGCTCGCCCGCCTCTTCGGGCTCGATCACCATGATGTCGACGTGACCTCCGAGCAGCGCGGCGATGCGCTCGCCCCCGCCCGGAAACGATATGAAGGCCCAGCGCGCGCCCGTGGATTTTTGCAAGAGCTGCCGCACGACGTTGTCGCGGCTCGTATTGGAGCCGCCCGACTGCTTGAGCTGCCCGGGGTTCTTCTTCGCCGCCTCGATGAACTCGGCAAGCGTCTTGTACGGGGCGTCCGCTTTCACCGCGATCACCGCGGGCTCCAGAACCAGGCGCGCGATCGGGGTCAAGTCACGCAGCGTCACCTTGGCCTCGGCGCTCACGAGCGGGGTTTGCAGCCAGACTCCGGTGAAAAGGCCGAGCGTATTCGGGTCAGCTTTTTTCTCGGCGAGATGGGCGGCGGCCACCGCGCCGTTGCCGCCGGGCTTGTTGACCACCTGCAGGCGCACCGGCAGCAGCTTTTCTTTTTCCACCATGACGGCCATCGCTCGCGCGAGCACGTCGCTGCCGCCCCCGGGGCCGGTGTGCACGACCAGGTCCACGGTGCGCGCCGGCTTGAACCCTTCAGCGAACGAGAGCTGCGCGCACAGCAAGGCAAGCAGCGCGATGAGATTCAAAGCTGACTTCATCGGATCTCTCCTCAAGGTCTTTTGACGACTTCTAGCCCTGCTCGAGCGCCCGCAGGCGCCATGCGTTGAGTTTGCCGAACATCGGAATCAGCAAAACCAGCACCGCCAACGATAGCATCACCGCCGAGATCGGTCTGGAAACCAGGATGGAAAGCTTGCCCTCGGACATCATCAGCGACTGGCGCAGCGCCCGTTCCATGCCGGCGCCGAGCGCAAGCCCCAGGATCAACGGCGCCGAGGGGTAATCGAGCTTGCGCATGAGATACCCCAGCAGCCCGAACACCATGAGCAGCAGCAGATCGAACATGCTTCCCGATACGCTGTATACACCCACCATCGATACCCCCAGGATGAGCGGATAGAGGACGTACACCGGCATCCTCAGCACCTGCGCGAACAGCGGCACCAGGGGCAGGTTGAGGATGAGCAGCATGACGTTGCCGATGTACATGCTCGCCACCAGGCCCCAGAAAAGCGCGGGGTGTTCGGGGATGAAAAGCGGGCCGGGCTTGAATCCCCACAGCACGAGCGCGGCGAGCAGGATGGCGGTGGTGCCCGAGCCCGGGATGCCGAGCGTCAGGAGCGGCACCAGCGCGCCGCCGGTCTCCGAGTTGTTGGCGCCTTCGGGGGCCGCGACGCCTTCGATGACGCCCGTTCCGAATTGCTCCCGGCGCGGGGACACCGCCTTCTCCAGGCCGTAGGAAAGAAAGGAGGCGATGGTCGAACCGCCGCCCGGCAGCGCCCCGACGAGAAAGCCTATCACCGAGCCGTTCACGAAAGCGAAGCGGCTGTCCTTCAGGTCCTGCATCGTCGGCAGCAGATTCTTCAGCCCTTTGGGCACGGGCAGGAGCCGGGTTTCCTCGCGCGCTTCCAGGTTTGCGAGCACTTCGGTGAGTGCGAACACGCCGATGGCGACGACGACGAAGTCGATGCCCGAGAGCAGCTCCATCTGCCCGAAGGTAAAGCGCGAAGTGCCGCTGAAGAGATCGGTCCCCACGCTCGCGATCCACAACCCTACGAGCGCGGCGAGCAGCGCCTTTACGATCGAGCGGCCCGCGAGCAGCACCACCAGGGCAAGCCCGAGCGACATCAGCGCGAAATATTCGGGCGAGCTGAACGAGAGCGCGAATTTGGCGATCGGCGGCGCCACCAGCATCAGGCCCAGCACGCCGACCGTTCCGGCGACGAACGAAGCGATTGCGGCGATGCCGAGCGCCGCGCCCGCGCGGCCTTTGCGCGCCATCTGGTAGCCGTCCAGGCAGGTCACCACCGATGCCGACTCGCCGGGCACGTTCATCAGGATCGAAGTGGTCGAGCCGCCGTACTTGGCGCCGTAGTAGATGCCGGCCAGCATGATGATGGCGCCCGCGGGATTCATGTTGAAGGTGAGCGGCAGCAGCATCGCGATCGTCGCGGGCGGCCCGAGCCCCGGCAGGATCCCGACCACGGTGCCGAGAAGCACGCCGGCGAAGCACCAGAACAGATTGGCCGGCTCCAGCGCAACCGCGAACCCGTTCAGGAGGCCTGCGATGATTTCCACGGCTAGAAACCGAGGACGCCGGCCGGGAGCGGCACGCCGAGCGCGCGATCGAACACGAGATAGAATCCGGCCGCGCTCGCGACCGCCGTGAGCGCCGCGGTTTTCAGGGGCCGGCGGTACATCACCGCGACGATGAAGTAAGTCAGCAGCGCGAAACCGACCACGAAGCCGAGGGGCTTGAAAAGCGCGACCGACACTGCGAGGGCGAACCAGGTCGAGAGCGCCCGGCCGAGCTTGACCCATTCGATCGGGCTCCTGCGGGCGGAGACTCGTCTCAGGTGCGAGACGATGAGCAGCGCCGAAAGGCCGAGCATTGCGGCGCCGTACCAAAACGGGAAGAAGCCGGGACCGGGCCCCTCGGGGCCGAGATACTCCCACTGCCGCGCCTGGAAGACGATGTAGAGGCCGAGCGCCGCGAGCGCAATGCCCGACCACAGGTCTCCCGACTTGCGGGTTCTGTCCTCCATGCTCCTCCTCCGGAACGGCTGCGGTTACTTTTTTGCGGCCTTCTTGTATCGGCCCTTGGGGACGATCTCGCACACGGTGCCCCCGGGCGCGCGGAACTTGACCGGGATCACCCCGGGGTCGCTGATGATCTTGCAGCCGAAGGCCCTGACTTCCTTTTCGGCCTGCTTCAGGTCGTCCACCTCGACGGCGAAGTGATGGATGCAGGGGCCTTCGCCCGCTGCCCTCGACTCGGCGGACTCGGTGTCCGCGTCGTACTGCATGATCGAAAGATCGATGACTCCGTCGGAAAGATGGCGCGAGGTATGGTCGCGCACCTTTTGCGTCTTGGATTCCTTGAATCCGAAGACCTTCTCGTAGAACTGGGTGGTGCGCTCCAGGTTGTCGACCTTGAGCGCGATGTGCACGATGCGATTCATGGGTTCTCCAAAAAAAGTCCCCTCTCCCTCCGGGAGAGGGCTAGGGTGAGGGGGCGCGCAGCAGCGGTCTCAGCATCCTGACGTCCTTTATGTCTTCGAGGTTCCAGACGGTCTCGCAAAGCTTGCGCGAGCGCGCGACACCGGTCACGGGCGCCGTCAGGTCGCGGCTTTTCGCCCCGACCTCTTCCCGGGTCATCGGGTTCCCGGGTGTTCCCCGGACGGCCCGCGTATGGTGCCTGAACTCCCGCCCGTCCTTCAACCTGATTTCGACGATGCCCTCCCGGCGCGGCATCGCTCGGGTGAGCGCGTCGTCGCCGCGCAGCTCGATCAAGCCGCGCAGCTCCAGGATCCTCGGCTCGCGCATGCGCTTCGCGTCGTGCGAGGACTTGAAGCTCACGCTGCCGTCGGCGAGCATCACGGCGCACAGGTGCTGCATGCAGATGTCGGGCATGGTCCGGTTGTCCGTGGTGTTCGCCCCGAGATGCGCGACGCGCACGACGAGCCGCTCGACCTCCCCGGGGCGGATGCGGTGCGCGCGGATCAGTTCCAGCAGCGAATCGAGCGGGGCCTGGATGGGAGAGCCGACCGCCCAGCGCTTGATGTCGGCGTTCATGATCTCGTAGCGCTCGCCGAGGTCGCGCGCGAGCTCCTCGGGGTCCGGTGAACTGCCGTAAGCCACGAAGAAGTTGCGCTCGCCCGAAAAAACGTCTTCCACCCCGGTGAATCCGTGCGCGACCATCGCCGCCGCTTGCACGCCGTTGCGCGCGGGCATGCCGCCGAAGTCGAAGGCCTTCTCGATGTGCTCTTCGTCGCGCATCCAGCACGAGACGCCGGAAGCCTGCTGCGCCGCGTACGAAAGCAGATGCCTCACTGCGCGCTCACCCAGGCCCGCGAGCGCCCCCGCGGCCGCCGCCGCCCCGAAAGTCGGCCCGAAGCTGTGCGTCGAATGGCCGGCGGCGCGGAACTGGACCGCGTCGAGCGATTGCGTCAGCCGGCAGCAGACGTCGTAGCCGAGTGCGACCGCGCGCAGGAGCGCCGTGCCGCCGGCGCGCTCGCGTTCCGCCATGGCGAACGCCGCAGCGACGACTCCGCAGCCCGGGTGCGTCTGCGAGGGCGAATGCGAATCGTCGGTCTCGTCGGCGTGGCCGAGCATGCCGTTCGCGAGCGCGGCGTTGGCCGCGGACGTCACGCTGCGGCTGCCCGCGACGCAGGCCTCTTTCGTGCCGCCCAGGGTCTTCGCGAACGAGATCGCCTTTTTTCCCGGCGGCAGCCGCGAGCCCGATAGCATCGCTGCGAAGGTGTCGAGGAGGTGGTGCTTGGTTTTCTCGAGGACCGCAGGTGGAAGAGGCTTGCGCAGCGCACTAGCGATATAGGCGCTCAAGCCTTGCATGACCGGGGAAATCTGCGGAGCGGGTTTCAAGTTTTTTCGTTCCGGCGCGTTCGCCATTTTATGCGATCCGGTTTCGCCGCACGTCCTGAAATGAGTATGATGTCCGCAAGGAGGAGCTCATGAGACGCGTCGCCACCTTGCTTGTCGTTCTTGCGTTGTCGGGCGCCGCCGCCGCCCAAAGCTGGCCGGCCAAGCCGATCCGCTACATCGTCCCGTTCGCTCCCGGAGGCACCACCGACATACTCGCCCGCCTGATCGCGCCGAAGCTGGCCGATGCGCTCGGGCAGCCGGTGGTGGTCGAGAACCGCCCGGGCGCGGCGGGCGCGCTCGGCTCGGAGATGCTCGCCAAGTCGCCCGCCGACGGCTACACGATCGGCGGCGGAACCATCAGCTCGCATGCGATCAACGCCACGCTCTACTCGAAGCTCGCCTACGATCCCGTCAGGGACTTCGCTCCGATCACCATGCTCGCCACGCAGCCGAACATGCTGATCGTGCATCCGAGCCTCGGCGTAACGAGCGTCGCCGAGCTGATCGCACTGCTCAAGGCCAACCCGAACAAGCACAGCTTCGGCTCGGCGGGAAACGGCACTTCGCAGCACATCTCGGGCGAGCTGTTCAAAGCGATGACCGGCGTCTCGATGCAGCACATTCCCTACAAGGGCAGCGGGCCGATGATTCCCGACCTGCTCTCGGGCACGCTCTCCATGGCCTTCGAGAATTTCGCCACGGCTTATCCGCAGGTCAAGGGGGGGCGGCTCAAGGCGCTCGCGGTCACCACCGCGAAGCGCTCCTCGCTCGTGCCGGAAGTGCCCACGCTCGCCGAATCCGGCCTCGACGGTTACGACATCAGCTCGTGGCAGGCGCTGTTCGCGCCCGCCGGCACGCCCAAGGAGATCGTCGGGCGCATCCATTCGGAGGTGGCGAGGACGCTGAGAGAATCCGAGACGCAGAGGAAAATCCGGGAACTCGGCGCGGACCCGGGCGGCATGACGCCGGATGCGCTCGCTGCGCTGATCAAGGCGGACATCCCGCGCCTGGGCAAGATCGTGAGGGACTCCGGCGCGAGGGTAGATTGAGGTCCGGCGGAATCGGCGCGCTTCTCGCCATTGCGCTTGCGCTGTCGGCCGGTA
>DASPWT010000024.1:0-5723 GCA_035637655.1 Burkholderiales bacterium
GGTTCCGAAAAGGATGGTGCAACAGGCCGCCGCCGTCGCCCGGAGAATTCGCTGGCGCGCCCGGGACGTGGCGCGCTTTCTGGGCGAGTACCTGTCGGCGCCCAAGCCGCAGACCGTGTTTTCACGGCCGCGCGCTCCGCGCTCGCCCGCGAGGTTCGCCGCGCTGTGCCGCGCCCGGGGCATGCGCCTCGACCTGCGCACCAGGATGCTGTTCCGGGAGCGGGAGTTCTTCGTCAACGGAGAGCGGGTCGAGCCGCCCGGACGCCTGCGAAGCGTGCTCGCGCGTCTCGCCGACGAGCGGGTCCTCCCGCCGGGCGAGCGCCTGCCGCAGCCGCTCCTTCACCTGCTGCACGATTGGTACCTCGCCGGCTGGCTTCGCATCGGAGAGCGCCATGAGTGAGCCCTCCGCCGAGACGCTTCCCGAGCGGATTCTGCTCCAGACAAGAAGCGACTATCTGGAAGGCTTCGGGAGGCTTCTCGGCCTCGCGCGCCGGGAGCTGCGCATCTTCGATCCGGATCTCTCGGAGCTGGGAATGAACTCGACGAGCCGCATCGAAATGCTCACGCGCTTCCTTCGGGAAAGCCGCACGCGCCGCATCTACATCGCTCTTCATGACGTCGAGCACGTCACGAAACGCTGCCCGCGACTGATCGCCTTGATGGGGAGTTATACGTCCGCCATCTTCATCTTCCAGACGCAGGGAGAAGCGGCCAAGGTGCAAGATTGCTTCGTGCTCGCCGACGCCGACCATCTGCTGCGCCGGCCCGTGACGACGCAGCCACGCGGGGTGCTCGTATTCAATGATCCGAAGGAGTGCCAGCCGATGCGCGAGCGATTCGACGAAATCTGGGAGGCGTCGCTCCCGACGGTGTCGGTGAATACGACCGGCTTGTAGAACGGGGCGGCTTGTAGAACCGGGGACAGAGCACGTTTTCTTGAATCGCGGCTAGCTGCTTTCTGGCTCAACGAAAAACGTGGTCTGTCCCCGGTTTCCCTACAACTCTCGCCACGCAAAACCCTCGTCCTGGGTCGCCACCGATATCCAGCGGGGCTCGCAGTGCAGCACCGCTGCCAGCGCGCCTCGGGCCAGTTCCGGGGTGTTGTTCGTTTCCGAGAGGTGAGCCGCGATCACGTGCTTGAGGCGGCTGCGGTCGAGCGCCGCGAGTATCTCCCCCGAAGTTCGATTGTCCAGATGCCCGAGGCGGCTTGCGATGCGCGCCTTCAGCGCAGCCGGATAAGGCCCGCCCGTAAGCATATCGGAATCGTAGTTGCACTCGAGCACCAACGCGTCGCAGCCGGACAAATTCGATTCGATGTGCGCCGTCGTGCAGCCGGTGTCGGTCAGGACACCCAGCCGGCTCGCGCCGTCGGAGAGCACGTACTGGACCGGCTCGCGCGCATCGTGCGGCACCGTAAACGGCTGGACCAGCAGCTCGCCGACCGGGAAACCGCGTTGCGAATCGATCAGATTGAACGAGCACTCCTCGGCGTCTGCGCCCGTTTCGCGCAAGGCGGCGAGCGTACCGTGCGTCAGCCACACCGGGATACCGAAGCGGTTCGCCAACGGAAATACGCCTTCGCCGTGGTCGGCGTGCTCGTGCGTGACGATTATTCCGGAGAGATCGCAAGGCGCAAGGCCAACGCGAGCCAGACGTGACACTGTTTCGCGCAGCGAAAACCCGCAGTCGAGCATGAGGCACGTCCGGGCAACCTCGATGACGAGCGCGTTGCCCTGGCTGCCACTACCAAGCGAAGCGAAGCGCATCAGGAAGCGCGCGCCGGATCTACACGGATCAAGCCGCGCAAGGCTATTTCAGCTGTTG
This sequence comes from Burkholderiales bacterium, assembly GCA_035637655.1. Taxonomy (GTDB): domain Bacteria; phylum Pseudomonadota; class Gammaproteobacteria; order Burkholderiales; family SG8-39; genus VBDM01. Next base: position 1,825 of record DASPWT010000024.1, read on the forward strand.
CTGCAGCAGGGAGAGAATCTTGCGCGCCGTATCGGAGGAATCCGGATTGCCTTCCTTGTTGAGAACCTGCACTTCGCTCGAATCATTGCGATCCTTCACGAATACGCGATACTGCTCGGCCTTCGGATCGGGCGCGGAGCGCCAGAACATGAGCTTGGCGAGAAAACTGTCGTTCTTCTTGTCGAGCGCGTCGGCCTCCGGATCGACGTAGCGCACGAAGTAGAAACCCTTCGAGCGGTCGCGGTCTTCGACGGTGAAGCCCACGCGATCGAGCACGAGGCCAACGCGCCTCCACGCCCGGTCGAACGGCTCGGCGAGCTCGAGTCTGCCCGCCCCGCTTTCAGCCGGTACGATCTTCGCCCGTCCATCGTCCTTGTCGACCGCAAGCTGCACACGCGCGCGCGCGTCCTCCACCCCGAAACGGACCATCAGCCGGCGCAAAAACTCGGCCTCAAGGCTCGGGTCCGGAGGCCGGGCCTGCCACACCGTACTGCCTTGGTACCGGTCGACATAGACTTCGACCATGCCCCGGTGGGTGATGTAGATTTCGGTGGTGTTGGGCTGTGGGCCGCGCTCCAGGCGCGTGCGGAATTTGTCGCGCTCGCCGGTGGAGTAGAGTCCGTCGAAAATGCCGCCGATCAGGTTTCGAATCGCGTCCTGTTTGATCTTCGCGCGGTTTTCGGCCCAGTCGGTCTCCATGACTCCGGCCTCGGGAACCTCGGTCTTGATCGCGAAACCGAGTCCCTGCCAGAATTCCTTGACGACGGGCCAGACCTTTTCGGGCGGCTCCGGCACGACCAGCCAGCGCTCGCTGCCGGATCGATCGAGCCGCACCTTGTCGATCTCGGGGAGGATCGCGGGCGATCCGGTCCGCGACGTGCCGCTGCGCTCGGCGTTGTAGGCTGAAAGAGTCGTCGCCCCGCTCGGGTTCCCTTCCGGGATCTGGTAGCGCTCGTCACGAGCCGGCGTGGTCAAGTCGGGCGGAACATCGAGCGGCGGGAGCTTCTTCTCGGATTTGTAATCGACCTTCGCGGAATCGAACAGCGTGCCGCAGCCGGCAAGGGCGAGCCCCAGCGCTGCCGCGACGGCGGCGCAGCCGTACCGCGTCATCCCGCCTTTCCCTCGACGACGCGCAGGCCGCTTGCGGGCGCGACGTCGGCTTGCCGCATGGCCTCCCTGACGACTTCGTGGAACTGCTGCGAGAGCGGCGTGAGCGGCAGGCGGATGCCCATGCCGATCAACCCCATCTGGGCCACCGCCCATTTGACCGGGATCGGATTGGCCTCCACGAAGAGCTTCGTGTGAAGTCCGAGCAGCTTGAAATTCAGTTCGCGCGCCTTCGCGAGGTCGCCGGCGAGCGCCGCCGAGCACATTTCGTGCATCAGCCGCGGGGCGACGTTGGCGGTCACCGAAATGATCCCTTTGCCGCCGAGGAGCATGAGCGCAAGGCCGCTCGCGTCATCGCCGCTGTAGACCGAGAAGCCCTTCGGCGCGCGGCGCAGCAGATCCGAGCCGCGCTCGATGCCGGCGGTGGCGTCCTTGATGCCGACGATGTTCGGGATCTGCGCAAGGCGCAGCGTGGTTTCGTTGGCGAGATCGGCGACGGTGCGGCCGGGAACGTTGTACACGATTTGCGCAACGTCCACCTTTTCCGCGATGGTGCGAAAGTGCCGGTACAGGCCCTCCTGCGTGGGCTTGTTGTAGTACGGCACGACCGAAAGGCAGGCATCGGCACCGGCGTTTTTCGCCGACTGCGTGAGCTCGATGGCCTCGGCCGTTGAATTGCCGCCCGTGCCGGCCACGATAGCGACGCGGCCGCTCGCGTGGGCGACGGCCAGCCGGATCAGTTCCTTGTGCTCGTCGAAATCGACGGTGGGCGATTCCCCCGTGGTGCCGACGACGACGATGCCGTCGGTGCCCTGCTCGATGTGGAAATCGATGAGCGACTTGAAGCGCTCGAAATCGAGCCGCCCGTCGTCCTGCATCGGTGTAACGATCGCGACTATGGACCCGGAGAGCATAGGGCCTCCTTATTTGAGCGCCTCATTTTAGCGCAATCGCGCGGCATCGAGCGGCGCCGCGCCTGTGCCGGCCCGCACGGCGCAGACACGCTGAATCACCGCCTGCTTCGGCGCGGAAACCAGCCCCTGTTCGAACGCAACCACGGCCAGGGGTTCCACGCGGTGGAGCAACTCGTCGGGCCGCAGCAGGAACGCCGCATTGCTCGGTCGGCCGTAGCGCTCGTTGCCCAGGGCGAAGGTTTCGTAGATCAGCACGCCCCCGGGACGCAATGCACCGACCAGATCCGCAAAGAGCGGTCGATGCAGATAGTGGGTCACCACCACGCCGTCGAATTCTCCAGGCGCAAAGGGCCAGGGCCCCGCCTCGATGTCGGCAACGTGAATCTCGACCCCCCCGATTTCCCTGAGCGCACCGAGCGCCGCCTCGTCGCGATCGACGCCGACGACGGCGAAACCCAGCGAGCTCAGGTAGCGCAAATGCCGGCCATGGCCGCAGGCGACGTCGAGAACGCGCCCGCCGGGCGGGATCAAGGGGGCCCAGCGACGCACCCAGGGCGAGGGCGAATCGATTTCATGCGCTTGCGGGGACATGGCGTCGATTATCTCGCGGCGCAGCCGCTGGCGTCCCCGCTGTGCCTTGTGCAACACTCGGAGGGAATTTCTTCCTGGAGGAGCGGCCATGGCACTCAACACTCAGGCGATCAGCTTTCCCGGCGAGTCCGGCGCCCCGCTTTCCGCGCGGCTGGACGCGCCCGCCGAACCTCCGCTCGCCTACGCCTTGTTCGCCCACTGCTTCACCTGCTCGAAGGAATCCAAGGCCGCGACCTATATCAGCGCCGCCCTCGCCGAGCGCGGCATCGGGGTGCTGCGTTTCGACTTCACCGGCTTGGGCGGGAGCGAAGGCGACTTCGCCAACACCAATTTTTCCTCGAACATCGGCGAGATCGTCGCCGCGGCCGATTTTCTGCGCAAGGACTATCGCGCGCCGGCGATCCTGATCGGCCACAGTCTCGGCGGGGCCGCGGTCCTTTGCGCCGCGCCGGACATTCCGGAATGCACCGCCGTAGCCACGATAGGCTCGCCTTTCGATCCCAAGCACGTGCTCGGTCTGATCGCGAACTCGACGCGGGCCATCGAGCGCGAGGGCGAAGCGCAGGTCGAAATTGCCGGGCGCGCATTCCGGATCAAGAAACAGTTTCTGGACGATATCCGGGGGCAGAGGCTCGGCGAGATCGTCGCTCGGATGGGAAAAGCGCTCATGCTGATGCATTCGCCGCGCGACGCCGTCGTCGACATCGACAACGCCGCGAAAATATTCATGGCCGCGAAGCACCCGAAGAGTTTCGTTTCGCTCGACCCCGCCGACCATCTCCTTTCGCGGCGTGAAGACGCGACCTACGCCGGTCACGTCGTCGCGGCCTGGGCGGAGCGCTATGTTCAGACCAGACCCCGGGACCTCCCCGCGGCACCGCCCGGCAAAGTCCTCGTGCGCGAGACGCGCGAAGGCAAGTTCACCAACCAGGTCACCGTCGGCCGGCACGTGATCCGCGCGGACGAGCCGGTTGCGGCGGGAGGCCTGGACTGGGGGCTGTCGCCCTATGATCTGCTGTGCGCCGCTCTGGGCGCCTGCACCGCGATGACCCTCCGGAGTTACGCCGACCTGAAGGGCATTCCGCTCGAGCGGGTCAGCGTCGAGCTGAGCCACGAGAAGATCCACGCTGCCGATTGCGCCGAATGCGAAACCAGGGAGGGAAGGATCGACCGCATCGAGCGGCTCATCGGTCTCGAAGGCACGCTCGATCCGGCGCAGCGGCAGAAGCTGCTGGAGATCGCCGACAAATGCCCGGTGCACCGGACCCTTCATTCCGAGGTCGTGAT
>DASPWT010000025.1:0-16806 GCA_035637655.1 Burkholderiales bacterium
CTGCATGACGATGGGCACGGCGTCGACCATGACCTCGGCCGCGGAAGCGCTCGGCCTCGCGCTGCCCGGATCGGCGTCGATCCCCGCGGCCGACTCGCACCACGCGCAGATGGCGACCGCGACCGGCAAGCGCGCGGTCGACATGGTGTGGGAGGAAGCAACGCCGAAGAGCCTGCTCACGACATCCTCGTTCGACAACGCAGTGACCTGCGTGCTCGCCTGCGGCGGCTCGACCAACGCCGCCATTCACCTCATCGCGATGGCGCGGCGCGCAGGCGTGCCGCTCGATCTGGATCGGTTCGACGCCCTTTCGCGCAAGGTGCCGGTGATCGCCAACCTGCGCCCGTCGGGAAAATACCTGATGGAGGATTTCTTTTACGCCGGCGGCTTGCGCGCGCTGCTCGCCTCGATCCGCGACCTGCTCGATCTCGATGCGAAGACGGTGAGCGGCAAGACGCTCGGCGAGAACCTCGAAGGCGCGAAGGTCTTCAACCCCGACGTGATCCTGCCGCGCGAGAAGGCGCTGATTCCCTCGGGCGGGCTCGCGGTGCTGCGCGGCAACCTCGCGCCCGACGGCGCCATCGTCAAGCCTGCAGCGGCGGAGCCGCGCCTCTTGCAGCACAAGGGCCGCGCGGTCGTCTTCGAGGACTACAACGACTTGCAGGCGCGTCTCGACAATCCTGCGCTCGACGTGGACGCCGACTCGGTGATCGTGCTCCGCAACGCCGGACCGATCGGCGCGCCCGGCATGCCGGAGTGGGAGGTGCCAATCCCGAAAAAACTCCTTCAGCAGGGCGTGCGCGACATGGTGCGGATCTCCGACGCGAGGATGAGCGGCACCGCCTACGGCTGCTGCGTGCTGCACGTCGCGCCCGAGTCCTGGGTCGGCGGGCCGCTCGCGCTCGTGAAGACCGGCGACACGATCGAGCTCGACGTGCCGCGCCGCCGCCTGCAGGTGCTGATCGACGACGCCGAGATGATGAAGCGAAAGCGCGCGTGGAAAGCCCCGGCGCGCAAGTTCGAGCGCGGCTACGGCGCGCTTTTCTCGCAGCACATCAGGCAGGCGAACGAGGGCTGCGACTTCGATTTCCTCGAAGGCACCGCGCCCACGCGCGAACCGGAAATCCACTAAGGATGAAACCATGACGTCTTTGATCCGCCGCCGGCTCCTTGCCGCCGCGGCCGCGCTCCCGGTGGTTCCGGCCTTTGCTCAAACCCGTGCGCTTACCTGCGGCGAACTGACCGCGCAGCAGACCGAAGGGCCTTTTTTCAAGACGAATACTCCGCGCCGCGTTTCACTGGTGGAAGCGCAATCCAGGGCTCCACGCCTGATCGTGACCGGGCAGGTCCTGTCGGCCCAGTGCAGACCGGTAGCGAACGCGCTGCTCGATTTCTGGCACGCGGACGAGGACGGCGAGTACGACAACCGCGGCTTTCGCTATCGCGGCCACCAGTTCGCGGACGCCGAGGGGCGCTATCGCCTGCAAACCATCGTTCCGGCGGAATACCCCGGGCGCACGCGGCATATCCACGTCAAGGTGCAGGCACCCGGAAAGCGCATTCTCACGACGCAGCTCTACTTCCGGGACGAGCCCGGCAATCGCCGCGACGGCCTCTACCGTCCGGACCTCGAAATACGTATGGCGGGTAAAGGCGCCGGCGAAGGAAAGTTCGACTTCGTCGTCGAGGTTTGAGGCCGCGGACGCAGGATCATTTCCCCGCGACCAGCGGGCAGTTGCCCTCGTTCAGCGGGCGGAACGCCTGCTCCGCCGGAATGCTCGAGACGATCTTGAAGTAGTCCCAGTCGCCCTTCGACTCCTCGGGCGATTTCACCTGCAGGAGATACATCGGGTGGATCTTGCGGCCGTCCTCGCGGATGCGGCCCTTGCCGAACAGCGGATCGTCGGTAGTCATCGCTTTCATGGCGGCAACGACCGCTTTTCCGTCGCCCGCGCCGCCCGCCTTGTCGACCGCTTTGAGGAAATGCAGCACGGACGCATACACCCCGGCCTGCATGTCGTTCGGCATGGCTGCGTTGTGCGCGCGCTTGCGGAAGCGCTGCGACCACGCGCGCGTGCCCTCGTTCATGTCCCAGTAGAACGGGTTCACGGTGAGCGCTCCCTTCGAAGCCTTGAGCCCCAGCGCCGGCACGTTATTGATGCCGAAAATCAGCGACACGATGCTTTGCCTGGCCGGCAGCCCGAACTCCGCCGCCTGCTTCATCGAATTGGTGGTGTCGGCGCCCGCGACCGCCAGCGCGACCACCTGGGCACCGGAGGATTGCGCGGCCAGCAGGAAGGAGGAAAAATCCGGCGTCGCGATCGGCGTGCGCACGCCGCCCAGGACCTTGCCTCCGTCCTTCACCACCTGATCGGTCGCCTGCCTCTCCAGATCGTGCCCGAAGGCGTAGTCGGCGGTGATGAAGAACCAGGTCCTGCCGCCGCGCTGAACCACGGCCTTGGCGAGCGAATGCCCGTACGACCAGGTGTCGTAGGTCCAGTGCACGGTGTTCGGCGAACATCTCGATCCGGTGAGCTCCGCGCTTCCCGCGCCCGAGCCGATCAGCACCTTGTTCTTCTGCCGCACGATCTCGTTCACCGCGAGCGCGACGGCAGAGTTCGGAATGTCCACGATGAGATCGACGCCGTCCTGATCGAGCCACTTGCGCGCCACGACCGATCCGATGTCGGGCTTGTTCTGGTGGTCGGCGAAAACCACCTCGATCCTGCGTCCGGCGGCTTTGCCGCCGTAGTCTTCGACCGCCATCTGCGCGGCGAGCACCGAGCCGCGCCCCTGAAAGTCCGCGTACACGCTCGACTGGTCGTTCAGGATGCCGATGCGGATCGGCTCCTGTGCGCAGGCGACGCTCGCGACGGTGGCCGCCGCGAGGGCGAGCAAGCTGTTGGTCATTCGTGTCATGGATGCTCCCTCCTAGTGAATGGCGAGGATGACCTCGGCGGCCGGCAAATCGGCGTGCAGTTTCTCGACCATCGCCGCGCGCCGCTCGAGCACCGCCCGCTGGTTGATGTAGCCCTTGTCGGTGATTTCGTTCGCGTCGATCGACGGCGGCTCGCTCATGACGAGCGCGCGCACCGGGTGGGTGGAGCTGCCCGTACCGGCTTCGGCGGCAAGCCTCCTCATCGCCCCGCGCAGGTGCTCGCACACTCCGGCGTCGTCGAGCCCCTTCGCCTTGACCGCCACGGCGTTCAGGAACACGAGCGCGCCGACCTCGCTGCGCTCGTGGCCGGTGATCACCGCGTCCTGGATCACAGGATCGCCCGCCGCGATCAGTTTCACGCGCGTCGCGCCGACGTGCACCCAGGTGCCGGTGGAGAGCTTGAAATCCTCGGCGATGCGCCCGTCGAACGCGAGCCCCTGCTCGGGTTTTTCAGGGTCGGCGAATTTCAGCGCGTCGCCGATGCGGTAGTAGCCCTCCTCGTCGAACGCGGCCTTCGTGAGGTCGTCGCGTCCATAGTAGCCGGGCGTGACGTTCGGGCCTTTCACGCGCGCTTCGAGCTTGCCCGCGGTGGGAACGAGCTTGATCTCGCAACCGGGCACCGGCAGCCCGATGATGCCGGCGCGGTCGACCGCGTAGTGCACGCCCGTCGCCATCGGCGCCGTTTCGGTCGAGCCCCACGCGGAAATGAGCGGGAGCCGCGCGCCGCGCTCGGCGGCCGCGAGCTGCTGAATGCGCTCCCATAGGTTCTGCGGGAGCGACGCTCCGGCGTACACCATGCAGTCGAGGTCGCGGAAAAAACCGCGCCGGAGCGCCGCATCCTTCTCGAGGAAGGGCATGAGCAGGTCGAAGCCGCGGGGCACGTTGAAGTAGATCGTCGGCGAGACCTCCTTAAGGTTCGCTGCCGTGATATCGATGAGGCCGGGAGCGGGCTTGCCGCCGTCGATATGGAACGTGCCGCCATTCCTCAGCATCATGCCGAAATTGTTGTTGCCGCCGAAGGTGTGGTTCCACGGCAGCCAATCGACCAGTACCTGTGGCCGGTCCTCGAGGAAAGGCCAGACGAGCGCGTACTGCTCCTGGTTGACGGTGAGCATGCGCTGCGTATTGATCACGCCCTTGGGGGTCCCGGTCGAACCGGAAGTGAAGAGGATCTTCGCGACGGTCCCGGGTCCGATGCCGGCGAAGGCTTCGTCCACCTTGGAGCTTGCTTTCCCCGTAAGCAGCTCGTCGATCGACGTCGGCCTCGCGCCGACCGCGGCAAGCGCAGGCGCGAATTTCGTGGGATCGGAGGTCCACACCAGGCCCGGACGCAGCAGCTCGAAGATCGCTTTGAGTTTGGCGAAATCCTTCGACATCAGCGAGTAAGCGGGCGAGACGGGCGCGACTGGAACGCCGACATGCATCGCGCCGAGCGCGAGGAGCGCGTGGTCGACGGAATTGTCCGAGAGGATCACCAACGGCCGCGAGCCATCGAGCCCCCGGTCGAGCAATCCCTGGCCGGCGCGGCGCGCGAGCCCGAGCGCCTCGCGGTAGCTCAGCTTCCTCCAGGCACCGTCCCTGCGCTCGGCGAGGAAGGTCCGCTCCGGTTGCTCCCGGGCCCAGCGCTCGAGCCACTCGCCGACCGCGCGCGCGTGCCCGCCCAGCCTCAGGGGCGAACGCAGGATCATCGCGCCGTCGGCGCGGCGCTCGATCTGGACTTTGGCTGGCGCAAAGCGCAGGCCCGGCTGGAGCGCTTTTCCCATGACCCTCCTCGTGGCGCTCTTCGCTTTGGCTTCGCCAAAGCGCGAAGAACCGATATCCTACGGGAAACCGGGGACAGACCCCGGTTTAAGAAAAACCCCGGTAAAGAAACCGGGGTCCGTCCCCGGTTTTCTTGGAGGTTCCCATGACCGAAGCCGTGATCGTATCCACCGCCCGCACCCCGCTATGCAAGTCCTGGCGCGGCGCGTTCAACATGACCCACGGCGCGAAGCTCGGCGGCCACGCCGCGAAGCACGCGATGGAGCGCGCCGGTGTCGATCCAGCCGAGGTCGAGGACGTCATCATGGGCTGCGCCCATCCCGAAGGCGCGACCGGTCACAACATCGCACGGCAGATCGCGATCCGCGCAGGTTGTCCGGTCACCACCGCGGGAGTCACCGTAAACCGCTACTGCTCCTCGGGCTTGCAGACCATCGCCATCGCCGCGCAGCGCGTGATGGTCGACAAGGTCCCGGTCGCCGTTGCGGGCGGCGTCGAGTCGATCTCGTGCGTGCAGAACGAAATGAACAAGCACATGGCGCACGACGAGTGGCTCGAGCGGCACAAGCCGGCCATCTACATGCCGATGCTGCAGACCGCCGAGGTCGTGGCATCGCGCTACGACATCGGCCGCGAGCGCCAGGATGAGTTCGGGGTGCAGAGCCAGCAGCGCGCCGCCGCCGCGCGTTCGGCCGGCCGCTTCGACGCAGAAATCTTCCCCCTGACGGTGAGAATGCAAAAGGCCGACAAGGAGACGGGGAAAAGCTGGGTCGAGGAAGTCACGGCGAGGCACGACGAAGGCATCCGCCCGGACACGACTCTCGAGGGCGTCTCCAAGATCAAGCCGGCGATCGAAGGCGGCACGATCGCGGCGGGAAACGCGAGCCAGTTCTCCGACGGCGCCTCCGCCTGCGTCGTGATGGACGCGAAGCTCGCCGAAAAGCGCAACTTGAAGCCGCTCGGGATTTTCCGCGGCTTCGCAGTGGCCGGCTGCGAGCCCGACGAAATGGGCATCGGCCCGGTGTTCGCCGTCCCGCGACTGCTTGCGCGCACGGGCTTGAGGATGGAGGACGTCGGCCTGTGGGAGCTGAACGAGGCGTTCGCGGTGCAGGTCATCTACTGCCGCGACCGGCTCGGCATCCCGAACGAGCGCTTGAACGTGAGCGGCGGCGCGATCGCGCTCGGCCACCCCTACGGCATGACGGGGGCGCGCCTCACCGGCCACGCGCTCATAGAGGGCAAGCGGCGCGGCGCGAAGCACGTCGTCGTCACCATGTGCATCGGCGGCGGCATGGGCGCGGCGGGGCTTTTCGAGGTGGTTTGACGCGTCCCGAAATTCCAGCGATCCGCGGCAGTGTAAAATCCGCATTCCGAAAAGAGGGAAACCCATGCCGCTGTCCGAAGCCGAGCGCAAGAAATGCGTCGAGACGCTGCTCAACGCCGAGAAGGAGAAAAAACAGGCGGTGCAGCTCTCGGTCACCTATCCGCACATCACCATCGAGGATTCCTACGCCATCTCGACCGCGGTGGCGCAGCACAAGATCAAGGCGGGCGCGAGGCTCATCGGCCACAAGGTCGGGCTCACCTCGAAGGCGATGCAGGCCTCCTCGCAGATCAACGAGCCCGACTACGGACACTTGCTCGACTATATGATGATTCCTGACGGCGCCAAGGTGCTGCACGCGAACTACTGCCTCCCACGTGTCGAGATCGAGCTCGCTTTCATTCTCGGCAAGCCGCTGAAAGGACCGGGAATCGGGCTCACCGACGTGCTGCACGCGACCGAGTACGTGATACCCGCGATGGAGGTCGTCGATGCGCGTATCGTCAACCCGCGCAAGATCTTCGACACCGTCGCCGACAACGGCGCGGCGGCGGGCATCGTCGTCGGGGGCCGCCCGATCGGCCCGATGGAAATGGACCTGCGCTGGGCGGGCGGCATCATGTACCGCAACTCCGAGATCGAGGAGACGGGCCTCGCCGCGGGCGTGCTGGGCCATCCGGCACTCGGCGTAGCGTGGCTTGCGAACAAGCTCGGGCAGATGGGCGTGGCGCTCGACGCCGGCCACCTCGTCCTCGCCGGGTCGTTTACGCGCGTCGTGTTCGCGAACAAGGGCGACACCCTGCACGGGGACTTCGGGCCGCTCGGCGGGATCGCAGTGCAGTTCGTCTAGGGGGCCACACTCATGGCTGGAATCGGCTTTCGCATTCTTTCCATCCCGCAGCGTCCCGACAAGAAGCTCGTCGCCGAGCTCGGGCGCATGGTGACGCCGCACCTCTCCGACAGCATGCAGCGTCTGTACGCGGGCGGTCCGAAGCTCCGTCCCATGCACAACGGCGCGAAACTCTGCGGCCCCGCGTTCACGGTGCGCACCGCGCCGGGAGACAACCTGCTCATCCACAAGGCGATCGATACCGCCGAGCCGGGCGACGTGATCGTGGTGGACGGCGGCGGATTCAACGACTACGCGCTCATCGGCGAGCTGATGTCCGCGCGCGCGGAGCAGCGCGGCGTCGCCGGCATGGTGATCTGGGGGGCGATCCGCGACTCGGCGGAGCTCGCGACCGGAAGTTTTCCCGTCTACGCGAGCGGCGTCACGCACCGCGGCCCCTACAAGAACGGCCCGGGCGAAATCAACGTTCCCATCACGATCGGGGGCATGCCGGTCAATCCCGGCGACATCATCGTCGGCGACGCCGATGGCCTGGTCGCCGTTCCGCAGGAGCAGGCGCAAGAAATCCTCGCTTCCGCGAAAGCCATCCTGGTAAAAGAAGAAGGCTCGATGAAACAGATCCGCGCCGGCACGGTGGACCGCAGCTGGGTCGACAAGGCGCTCAAGGAAAAAGGCTACAAGGTATGAACGTATAGGCATGGGCATGGAACTTCCCGTCAACACCTTCAAGCGCGCGCTGAAAGCAGGCAAGCGGCAGATCGGCCTGTGGTGCAGCCTGTCCTCGCACTACGCGACCGAGCTCGTGGCGGGCTCGGGATTCGACTGGATCCTGCTCGACACCGAGCACTCGCCGAACGATCTCGAGTCGGTGCTGCAGCAATTGCAGGCCGCGGCGCCCTACCCGACGCACGCCGTGGTCCGCGTGCCCTGGAACGACATGGTGACGATCAAGCGGTTCCTGGACATCGGCGCGCAGTCGATCCTGATTCCCTACGTGCAGAACGCCGATGAAGCGAAGAACGCCGTCGCTTACACGCGCTATCCGCCTGCGGGCGTGCGCGGCGTGGCGGGCGGGACGCGCGCGACGCGCTTCGCGCGCGTGAAGGACTACGCGAGGCGCGCCCACGAGGAGCTCTGCGTGCTGGTGCAGGTGGAGAACCAGCAGGGCCTCGACAACCTCGAGAAAATCGCCGCGGTGGAAGGCGTGGACGGCGTTTTCATCGGCCCGGCCGACCTGCACGCCTCGCTCGGCCATCCGGGCGAGACCAACAATCCGAAAATCGTGCCGATCATCGACGATGCCATCCGCCGCATCCGCAAGGCGGGAAAGGCGCCGGGAATCCTCACTGGAGTCGAAGCCGACGCGCGCCGCTGGCTCGAATGCGGCGGATTGTTCGTCGCAGTGGGCGCCGACGTCGGCATCCTCGCGCGCGAGACCGAGAAGCTCGCCGCAAAATTCCGGTAAAACCGGAGGGCTGAGGGACCTCAACCGCAGGGCAGCGCGGGTGGCACAATGGCGCGGCGGATGACTTTTCCCCTGACCCGCGCGTGGCGCTCGATCGAGGCGGTGCTGTTTACCTCCCGCCTGGCGAGCCTGCGCGTGCTCCTCGTCGCGTTTGTCCTGTTCAACGCTCTGGTGCGCCTCGCGCTCGCGGCCTTCAACGGCGAACCGTCGTTTTTTCTGCCCTGGCGCATCGTTCCGGCGCTGCTGATCGGGGCCTTGTTCGATCTGGGCGCGGCGACTTTCCTCCTCGCGCCGTTCGCCGCGCTCCTCGCGTGGTGGCCGGCGCGCTACCCGGTCGCGCTCAAATTTCTCCTTGCGTTGTTGCTGCTGCCGCTCTGCGGCCTCGTGGTGTTCGTCGGGGCGGCGGAGCTGACCTTCTGGAACGAGTTTTCTTCGCGCTTCAACTTCATCGCGGTCGACTACCTCATCTACACCAACGAAGTGATCGGCAATATCCGCGAGTCGTACAACATGCCGCTGCTGTTGTCGCTCGTGACGGTCGTCTCGCTCGCAGCCTGGTATCTCATCGCCCGCAGTATCGGCCCGCTCGTGTCGGTGCCGGCGGGAGGGCTGGCCAATCGTTCTCGCGCTGCGGCGATCTGGATGCTCGCTCCCGTTGTCGCTTTCAGCGCGCTCGACGCGCGCTACAAGGAGTTCTCCTCCGACGCGCAGCTCAACGAGCTCGCCGGGAACGGCTACTTCGATTTCTGGCACGCGTTCCGCACCAACGAGATCGACTACGAGCGCTTCTACCGGACGCTGCCCCTGAAGCGCGCGATATTCGAGCTGGCGCACGAACTCGACACCGCGCGGCCGGTCGTCGAGACCTCGCAGCTGCCCTTCGACCGGGAGATCACGGGCCACGGGCCGGAGAAGCGGCTCAACGTGGTGGTCGTCATGGTCGAGAGCCTGAGCGCGGACTTTCTGTCCGCATTCGGCAACCGCGAGGGCCTGACGCCGCGGCTGGACCGGCTCGCCGAGGAAGGAATGCTGTTCACGCACGTGTACGCCACCGGCACGCGGACAGTGCGGGGGCTGGAGGCGCTGACGCTTTCAACTCCCCCGATACCGGGCAACTCGATCGTGAAACGGCCGGACAACGACCGGCTGTTTACGCTCGGCGAAGTCTTCAAGGAAAGGGGCTATGAGCCGCTCTATCTGTACGGCGGCTACGGCTATTTCGACAACATGAACGCTTTCTTTTCGGGCAACGGTTACACGGTCATCGACCGTAGCGCGCTCAAGCCCGCGGAGATCACCTACGAGAACATCTGGGGCGTGGCCGACGAGGACCTGTTCAGGCTCGCGATCCGGGAGCTGGACCAGCGCGATGCCGCGCGCAAGCCGTTCTTCGCGCACATCATGACCGTGTCGAATCATCGCCCCTTCGCGTACCCCGCCGGGCGCATCGACGTTCCCTCCGGCACCAGCCGCGAGGGCGGCGTCAAGTACACCGATTTCGCCATCGGCCAGTTCCTCGACCATGCCCGCACCCGACCCTGGTTCGAGCGCACGCTCTTCGCCATCGTCGCCGACCACACCCACAAGGGGCGCGGCCGCACCGAACTGCCGCTCGAGAACTACCACATCCCGCTCATCGTCTACGCGCCCGGGCACGTTGCGCCGCGCCGCATCGACACGATCGCGTCGCAGATCGACGTCGGGCCGACCATTCTCGGCTTGCTCAATTTCAGTTATCGGTCGCGATTCTTCGGGCAGGACATTCTGCACGAAGGCGCCAATCACCAGCGGGCGCTGCTCGCCAATTACCAGACGGTCGGCTACTACCAGGACGGCATCGTCGTCGAGCTGAAACCGAAAAGACGCTACAGGATCGTCGATGCGGCCACCGGCCGCGAGCGCGCCGAGGACGCGCTGTCGGCGCAGATATTGGACGAGGCGGTCAGCTACTACCAGCTGGCGAGCCGCGCGTACAAGTTCGGGCAGCTCAAGCCTGCGCAACCGCGCTGAAGACCCGCAAAGGGACCTTGCGTGCCGTCAGGAATCGAGCTTCTTGAAGAGTACGGGCGCGAGGACCGCCACGCAGACGACCAGTAAGGCGGCCAACGGCGAGTAATAGGCGAGGATCGCCATGGGCACCGCGACGCACAGGGCGACAAGGATCCAGGGAGGCAGGGCCCGGCTGTATTTGAGGTAGGCAAGAACGCCCGCGGGAACCGCGACCTGGATTCCGCGTGCCGAACGGCTCTTCCGCGCCGCTCTTTCCTCCAGCCAGATCAGGAACACGTACACCTGCGCGACCACTCCTCCCAGCCATACCGCCGCCCCAAGGAGCAATGCAAAGCCCCGATACCACACCGGCACGGGAGGTGAGATCCACCGGGCCGCGTTGAACATGATGCCGATCGCACATACCGTGCTGACGAGGACGAACACGAGAAGCACCGGAAGCACGGTCCATATCCGGCTTAGAACGTACTCCCGAAACACGTCGTCGTGCTGAAATTTGAGCGCGAAGTCGCGCGCGTCCCGCAGCGCCCTGCGCGGGCGGAGCTGGTCGAGCATGTCGCCGGCCGCCGCACGCAACTCGCGCTCGTCGAGCCTCATTCCGCGGAACCGCCGCCGGAAGAGCTTCATGGAGGAGCATCCTAAGACCTTCCGCGTACCTATGCAATTGTCATGAGGCCCGAGCCGTGCAATGCACACGCGGTGGTGTAAGCTTCGGCACATGAAAACCATCGCCATCGAAGAACATTTCATCACGCCGATGTACCGGCGGAAGGTCGCCGCGAACGAATTCCGGAATTTCTATCTCAGCTCCCGCAGCGAACAGATCGGCCACGATATCGTCGAGCAGAATTCGGATCTCGGCGCGAAGCGCCTCGCGCACATGGACGCCGCCGGGATCGACGTGCAGGTGCTCTCGTTCGGCTCGCCGGGACCGCAAGGCTTCGGCGCGGACGTTGCGATCCCGATGGCGAAGGACGCGAACGACCTGGCGCACGAGGCGGTCAAAGCGCGCCCGGACCGTTTCGCCGCCTTCGCCGCGCTGCCGACGGCCGACCCGGACGCGGCGGCCGATGAGCTCGGGCGCTGCGTCACCAAACTCGGTTTCAAAGGCGCGATGATCCACGGCCACACTCAAGGGAGTTTCCTCGACGGGAAGAAATACTGGGTCATCTTCGAGCGCGCTCAAGCGCTCGACGTGCCGCTCTACCTGCACCCCACCCTGCCGCACCCGGACGCGGTCAAGGCCTACTTCCAGGGATACGAGGAGCTCGCGCGGGCGGGCTGGGGTTTCGCGGTGGATACGAGCTGCCATTTCTTGCGGATCGTCTTCGCCGGGGTGTTCGACGCCTACCCGCGCCTCAAGATCATCCTCGGGCATCTGGGCGAAGGCTTGCCTTTCGCGATGCACCGGCTGAACGATCACACTTGGCGCGCGGCCGCGAGAAGAGGGCTCGAGAAAACGCCGCTGCAGTATCTAAAGGACAATCTGCTCGTCACCACCAGCGGCAACTGGTACGAGCCCGCGTTCCTGTGCACGCTGCTCGCGCTCGGCGCCGACAACATCCTGTTCGCCGTGGACTGGCCCTACGAGCCGAACACCGCGGGAATGGAATTCCTGAGAAAGCTTTCGATCAGCGACGCGGACCGCGAGAAGATCGCGCACGGCAACGCCGAGCGCATCCTGCGGATGTAATCCTCTGCGTGCGGTGGCGCACAGAGAAACCCGTCGGGAAGGTCATAATGGATCGGTCATGACTTGAACAAAGGCCGCCGCCATTTCCGCTCTCGATCAACCGTGGGCAATTCGCGTTTCGCGAGCGGTTTCCAGCGAAGCCCACCTTGAGCGCCGCAATACAGAACAGAAGGATGCTCAGCCCCCGCCCCGATTGACCGGCTGATCGAAATATGCCCACCAATCCCTCTCTCGAGGCGGCATGGCGTGATCTGAATCGCAGGTCCACGATTCTTTGGCTACTGTTCTTCGGCTGCATTCCCGGGATGTTTCTGCTCGCTTACCTGCTGAACGATCTGCTTCTCCAGGAAGCGTCGTTTCTCGTGGTTGCGCTCGCCTGGTTGGCCGCGATCGCCTGGGCCGGAAGCCGCATGGCGAGCTTTGCATGTCCTCGTTGCAGCAGGGCGTTTTTCGAGAACTGGTACTTCTTCAAGCCGCTCAGGCAAAACTGCGCCCATTGCAGGCTGACCCGGTGGGCGAAAGAGATGCCGCCGCCGGCTGCAAGCGAATCCTAGCGGGTACCCCGCGCTAGCCTGCAGGCTTGGGCGTGACGTGGCCGCACCTTCCGCAGGTGCGGCGCGACTCTTCCGAGTAGAACTCCTCGTAGACGCGCGACACCGGGTCCTCGCGATAGTCGGCGACGTGGCGGACCGCCTCGAACAGCTCGGCGTGGCACTTCTCGCAATACCAGAAAAAGCGGTCCCTCTCGTCGGGGCGGCGCTTGCGCTCCAGCACCAGCAGAAACGAGTCGGGCGAGAAACGCGGCGAGTGCCGCACCCCGGCCGGGCAGTAGATGATCTCGCCTTCGCGGACGAGCGCCACCTTCTCCGCGCCTTCGGGCGTGAGATAGTGCAGGTTCATCTCACCCTTGATCATGTACATGACTTCGTCGCTCGGATCCGCATGGAACTCGCTTCGGTGTGCTCGCCCGCGCGCGACGAAGGCGATGGTATCGGGCGCCTGCCAGAGAATGCTCACCGGCTTGACGCTCTTCCTGATGCCCTCGGAAACTTGCGCGAGGCTGACGGCTTTGAGTTCGGTCATGTGCTGTCTCGTCGCCGTTATACAATGCGTCGCAGATTGTAAGCGCAAGGGTTGAGTAAGGGGTAAGATCGACGAAACCCTCGATGTTTCGCCAATGAAAACAACGAATGCGGCTGCGACCCTCGTTAGCGTCGTCTTTCTGAAAATTCAGGAGTTCGCCCGCAGGCCGGTCCAGGAACAAGCTCGGCTTCGGGCGCAGCTCGAAGCCGTGCTGGCGGTGACCCTCGCGGAGCTTCCGCCCGAGAACCGGATCGTCCTCGACACCGCGGACGGGACGGTCGTTGCAGTTCTCGCCGATCCCAAGGAAGCGCTGCGCCTGGCCGAGCGCGCGCTGCCTGCAATGGCAGCCGGACTCCCCCTGTGCATCGGGATCAATCACGGCACCGTGCAGATGGCTTCCGGCCGCGAGAACGGGATGATCGGGGACGGAATCGCCGTGGCGGCGAGCGTCGCGGAATTCGCTTCGCCCTCGCGCGTGCTGATCTCGCGGTCCTTCCGCGACGCGTTGTCGGATATCGCGCCGGGCAAGGAGGCCGGGTTTTCCCCGGCGGGAGTATTCATCGACGGCGGGCTTCGAACGCACGAGCTCTACTTTCCGGACAGGCAGGCGGCCGCGCGCAGGCAGCGGCGCCTGATCGCGCTCGGCCTCGCCGCCATCATCGGCCTGGTCGGGGCCGGCGTCGCAGTGCGCGCTTCCACGGGGGGGCACCAGAGGGTTTTCGACGAGACGATGGGGAAACTCGGACTTTCCGCGAAGCAGCGCGAGACCTATTTCCGCGGCCTGCGCGAAAAATTCAAGTTCTAGCCGTGGCAAAGAAGAGACCGGCGCAGCTCGGCCGCTACAAGATCACGAGCGAACTCGGCCGCGGCGCAATGGGGATCGTCTACAAAGGCGAAGACCCCTCTCTCGACCGCACCGTCGCGCTCAAGACCGTCATTCTCTCGGACGAGGAGGCCGAACGCTCGGAATACCGGAAGCGCTTCTTCCTCGAAGCCAAGGCCGCCGGACGCTTGAGCCATCCGCAGATCATCACGGTCTACGATTTCGGCCAGGAAGGTGAGATCGCCTACATGGCGATGGAGTTTCTGAAGGGAACCGAGCTCCGCACCCGGATGAAGGAAGGCACGATCAGCGTCCCCGAGGCGGTACATATCGCAGAGCAGGTGGCCGAGGGCCTGGGCTACGCCCACGAACACGGTGTCGTCCATCGCGACATCAAGCCGAGCAACATCATGCTGATGCCGCACGACCAGGTGAAAATCATGGATTTCGGAATCGCGCGCATGCGCGCCTCCGACCACAAAACGAGCACGGGCCTGGTGCTCGGGACCCCGAAATACATGTCGCCCGAGCAGGTGGCGGGATCTCCGGTCGACCATCGCTCCGATATCTTTTCCCTGGGGGTCGTCCTGTACGAGATGCTCACCCACACGAAACTGTTCTCCGCCGAGGACACGCCGCAGATCTTCCACAGCGTGGTCAACTTCCAGCCCGCCGCGCCGAGCCGGCTCAATCCCGAAGTGCCGCCGATGCTCGACTTCGTGGTCGAGCGCGCGCTGAAAAAAGATCCCGCAGTGCGCTATCAGGACGCATTCGAGCTCGCCGCCGACCTGCACTCCGCCCTCGCCGAGCTCGTCAATCGCGAGGCCGCAGCGACGGAAAGGCGCGAACGGGATACAACGAAGACGATCAAGCTCGACGTGGACGCCGTGAAAACGGCGCTCCCCATTCCCGCGGCGGGCGCGATCGGGTCAGATACGCGGCTTCCGGTATCGCGCAGGTTCGACTGTTCCGATGCCATCGGCCGGTTGAAGGAACCGACCCGGGGGGACCGCGCGCTGCTCACCCGGGCGCCCCGTCCGGTCGGGTTCCTGCGCCGCGTAGCGCGCGACCCGGGAAGACGCCTGCTGTTCCTTACGATCGTCGCCGCGGCGCTCGTCGGCGGCGCGATCGCGGTCGTGTGACGCCGCGCCGCTCTCGCGTCAGTCCAGCTTGATGCCCGCCGCTTTCACCAGCGCGGCGTTGGCGGCGATCTCATCGCGGATGTAGGCGTTGAACTGCTCGGGGTCGTAGTCCATCGGCTCGGCGCCGAGGCGCGCCAGCTTCTCGCGCACGTCGCCCGAGCGCAGCGCCTTCACGGTCTCCAGGTAAAGTCGGTTCACGACCTCGCGCGGGGTTTTCGCCGGCGCGAACATGCCGACCCAGAAGTTGTAGTCCGAGTTCGGAACGCCCGCTTCGAGCGTGGTCGGCAGCTCGGGCAGCGCAAGCGAGCGCTTTGTGCTCCCGACCGCGAGCGCGCGCACCTTGCCGTCCTTCAGGAAAGGCAGCGCCGCGTTCACCGGGCAGAAGTAGTAGTCCACCCGGCCGGTGATCACCTCGGTAAGCGCTTCGGGCGTGCCCTTGAAGGGGACGTTGACGACCTCGATTCCCGCGCCCAGGCGGAAGCGCTCGGCGTTCAGGTGCGTCGCGCTTCCGATCCCGACAGAAGCGGAATTCATCGACCCGGGCCTCGCTTTCGCCGCGGCGACCAGCTCCTTCACCGAGCCGATGCCCTTCGAGGGCGCGATCACCAGCACGTTGGGCAAAAGCCCGAGCGGCGTGATCCCGGTCAGGTCGCGCAGCGTGTCGTAAGGGAGGTTCTGATAGGTGGACGGCGTCACTGTATACGAAGACGAATGCACAAGGATCGTGTAGCCGTCGGCTTCGGATTTCGCGACGAGGCCGGCGCCGATGGTGCCGCCCGCGCCGGGCCGGTTCTCGACGACGGCGGGCTGGCCGAGCTGCGCGGCGAGTTTTTCGGAGACCGTGCGCGCCATGATGTCGGTGCCGCTGCCGGGGGTGAACGGGACGATGATCCTCACCGGCTTCGTGGGCCAGGCCTGCGCCAGCGCGCCGGCATGCACGGCGCACAGCGCCAGTGCAGCTATCGCTCTACCCAGTTTTCCGGACATTCTTTCCTCCCGGGCGGATTGACGCGCGGTAAGGCGTGGCGCCTCCCGCGCGTCCGGGCGGGGCGTGGGATCAGAAGGCGCTACTTGGCGCGGCGTGCAGCGTCAAGGGCAACGCCGACGATAACGAGCACGACGGCGAACATGACGATGGCGGCGATGGTTTCCATGGTTGTAACTATAGCGTGAGGATACATCAACGTTTCGATACGCGCTTTCTAAACGTCGCCATTGAGCGGCCGAGCAAGTGGGCGAAGCCCGCTTGCGAAGACCGTCTCGAATGGCTTGTCAGGGCTACTTACGCCCAGCGCTGCTTGCTTCATAGGCAACGAACAACATGCCGCCAATGAAGACAACAACAGCTGCTACTACGGCCCAAAGCATCAGAGATTCTCCAAAAACCAATTGTACCGCGGCGGGAGATTCGACTATTCAGCAGCACGCGAAGGCCCGCGGCTCACTTCGAGCTCCGAACCGGCTGCCACGAAGCCCTTGCAGGCATCACCCGGACATCGCTGATGAGAGCCCGCTCATTGGAGCCGTCGGCGTCGATCACCCAAATTTCGGCGGTTCCGCGCCGGTTGGTGTCGAACAGCAGCTTCGCGCCGTCCGGCGACCAAACGGGGTTGTCGTTCGATGCAGGAGCCGGCGTTCTGGTGAGCTGCGTCTTGTTGCGGCCGTCCTGGTCCATGACCCAGATCTGGCCGTAGGCGTGCTCGATCCCCGCCCAGTA
>DASPWT010000026.1:0-3042 GCA_035637655.1 Burkholderiales bacterium
TCGAGATCGCTTCCTTCGACACCTCGAAGTGGCATGCCAAAGCCTGGATCACGGCGCGCCGCGCGAGATCGTCGGCGCCGAGCTCGAGACCTCGCAGCACGGGGAGCAGGCCGCTGTCCAGCCTACCGTAGTATTCGTCCAACGTCTTGACGTTCTGGGCGTAGATCGGACCGACCGTGCTGATCGCCGAGACACCCAGCCCCAGGATATCGCTGTCCCCGCCGCTCGAATAGCCCTGGAAGTTGCGCGTCAGCCGCCCCTGCCGCTGCGCCACGGCGAGATCGTCCCCGGGCTTGGCGAAATGATCCATGCCGATATAGACATAGCCTTTCGAGAGGAACCAATCGATTGCGGTCGTGAGGAGCTGCAGCTTGATTTCCGGCGCGGGCAGATCCGCCTCGGCGATGCGCCGCTGCGGCTTGAACAGCGTCGGCAGATGCGCGTAGGAGTAGAGCGCGATGCGGTCCGGGTCCATGCCCGCGACGAGCGCGAGGGTGCGCGCGAACCCTTCCAGGGTCTGCTTCGGCAGACCGTAAATCAGGTCGACGTTCACCGAGCGGAACCCGTGTTCCATGGCCGCCCGGACGACCTGCTCCGTCTGTTCCACGCTCTGTATACGATGGACGGCCCGCTGCACCTCCGGATCGAAATCCTGGACGCCGACGCTGATGCGATTGAAGCCCAGTTGTGCGAGCAGCGCGACGCGTTCCGGGTTGACCGTGCGCGGGTCCACTTCGACCGCGTACTCGCCCTGCGCGGCAAAGTCGAACTCGGAGCGCAGCATGCGCGTCAACTCCGCAAGCTCGGCGTCGGCGAGAAACGTAGGCGTGCCCCCTCCCCAGTGCATCTCACCGATCGCGCGGTCCTCACCCAAGCAATCGGCCAACAGACAGATCTCGCGCTGCAGGTACTTCAGATACTTCGCCGATCGTCCGTGGTCCTTGGTGACGATCTTGTTGCAGCCGCAGTAGTAGCAGATCGTCCCGCAGAACGGCAGGTGAACGTATAATCCCAGCGGCCGTGCGAATCCACCGACGTTCCGATTCTGCAGCCAATGGCGATAGGCCGCGGCGTCGAAGGCCTCGACGAAGCGATCCGCAGTCGGATACGAGGTGTAGCGCGGGCCGCTGCCTCCGTACTTGCGGATCAGGTCCGTATCGATGACCAGACGGGCGGGCACGCTTGTGTTCAATGTAAGAGTACCGGTCGAGCCGTGCATCGCATCAATATGCTGCGGGCGCGGGCTGCCGTGTTGATATGGGTCAACTACCAGGCATTTTGTGAGACCCACATCCTGAGGGTGATTTCGGATGACTCACTTCGAAGACCGTAATCGCAGGGGGAGCGGGCTCTCCCTGTTCGTCTTCGGCCCGGTGCTCGCCCTGGCGACCTTCACCGCCCTCCTCGCCCTGCTCGCCGGCCTGTTCGGCTGGCACCCCAATCAGATGCTGGTCACGTCCGCGGCCGTTGGCGCTGCTGTGGTGGTAGCCGCGCTGGGGCTCGTCTATCGCCAGATTACGAAGCGCCATGCCGCCGAGGGAGCATTGCAGGATGTCGAAGCCCGTGTAGCGAGCATCGTCGAATCGGCCATGGACGCCGTCATCACGGTCGATGAAAAACAGCGGGTCGTGATGTTCAACGCCGCGGCCGAAGCGATGTTCGGCTGCCCGCGCGGACAGGCGATCGGCGCTCCGCTCGCCTGGTTCATTCCCGAACGCTTCCGCGCCGAACATGAACGCCACATCCGGCGTTTCGGAGAAACCGGGATCTCCTCGCGCCGCATGGGCGCCCAGCGCATCGTCGCGGGCCTGCGAAACGGCGGGGGAGAATTCCCCATCGACGCCTCGATCTCGCAAATCACTGAAAGCGGAAAGAAGTTCTACACGGTGATCCTGCGCGATGTCACCGAACGGGTCCAGGCCGAGGAGGCCCTGCGCCGCTCGCAAGCGGAACTGCACGAGCTTGCCTCCGCCACGAATTCCGTCAGGGAACAGGAAAAGAGCCGCATCGCGCGCGAGCTCCACGACGAGCTGGGGCAGGCGCTGACCGCCCTCAAGCTCGATGTCGCCTGGCTCTCCGAGCGACTACCGGCAGGGGACGCTGCGATCCCCGAAAAGCTCAAGGCAATGCAGGCGATGATCGACGGCACCGTCGCCGCGACCCGGCGCATCTCCTCGGATTTGCGCCCCCTGATACTGGACGACCTGGGGCTGGTCCCGGCCGCCGAGTGGCTGGTGCAGGAATTCACCCTGCGCACGGGCATCCCTTGCGATCTGCACGTCGGCTCGCCCGAACTCGAATTGAAGGACCCGCATGCCACCGCGGTATTCCGCATCCTGCAGGAGTCGCTCACCAACGTCGCCCGACACGCGAAGGCGCAGCGCGTCGAGGTCGCGCTCGGGCGTGCCGACGGCACGGTGACCTTGAACGTCCGCGACAACGGCCGCGGCTTCAGTCTCGACGATCCGCGCAGGCCGAATGCTTTCGGCCTCATGGGTCTGCGCGAGCGCGTTTATCTCCTGGGCGGCGAAGTTCGCATCGAAAGCGAGCCCGGGAGGGGCACGAGCATCGCCGTGAAGATCCCGCTCGCTGAGGGGGCGCAAGCCGCGTGATCCGCATCGTTGTCGCCGACGACCATACCATCGTTCGCGAAGGGCTGAAGCAGGTGCTCTCGTCGGCGTCCGATTTCTCCATCGTGGGCGAGGCGCAGAACGGCCACGAAGTCCTCGAGCGCGTGCGCGAGCTCGTTTTCGACGTGCTGCTGCTCGACCTATCCATGCCGGGCCGGAGCGGCATCGAGCTCATCAAGCAGGTACACGCCGAGAAACCCAGGCTGCGGATACTCGTGCTCAGCATGCACCAGGAACCCCAGTACGCCGTGCGGGCGCTCAAGGCGGGCGCCTCCGGCTACCTTACGAAGGAAAGCGCCTCGGCGCAGCTCGTCTCGGCGATCCGCAGGGTCGCGGGCGGCGGGGCCTTCATCACCGACGCGGTCGCCGAGCAGCTCGCCCGCGGGGCGATGCCGCAGACCGAAGGGCCTCC
>DASPWT010000027.1:0-5836 GCA_035637655.1 Burkholderiales bacterium
CGCACTTCGCGCAGATACTCGTTCTGCACGATGTCGCGGGTGGCCGGGTCGACCGAGATCGGCCCGCGCGGGCTGTTCGGGTCCTTGAAGTTCTTCAAGAGCTCCATGGTCCGGTCGGGATCGAGCTTGCCTTTCTGCTCCTTGATCGCGTACATGATGGCCGCCATGCCGTCGTAGCCGCCCACGGCGACGAAGTTGGGCGTCTCGTTCGCGCCGTAGTCGCGCTTCCAGGCTGCGACGAAAGCCTGGTTCGCCGGACGCGTCGCGGCCGCGGAGTAGTGGTGCACGGTGAGCACGCCGAGCGCCGCTTCGCCCATGTTCTCCAGCTCCTCGTCGGTGGTGACGTCGCCCGGGCCGATCAGCTTGACGCCGGCCTTGGCGAGGCCCAGATCGCCGAAGGCCTTGAGCACCGCGGTCGCGGTCTTTCCGGCCGGGATGAACACCATGAGCGCGTCGGGCTTGGCGTCCTTCACACGCTGCATGTACGGAACGAAATCCGGATTCACGAGCGGAACGCGCACGGTGCCGGCGACCTCGCCGCCCGCTTCCTTCGATGCCCTGACGAACGCGTCCTCGCAGTCGTGCCCGGGGCCGAAGTCGCTCACCATCGTGTACGCGCGCTTGAACCGCTTCGCCGCCCATTGTCCGAGCGGATAGCACGACTGCCACAGGGTGAACGACAGGCGCGCGATGTAGGGCGAGCGCGTCGTGATCACGGCGGTGCCGGCGTTCATGATCACGAAAGGCACCTTCGCTTCGGTCGCGAGCGGCGCCATCGCCATCGCGTTCGGCGTGAAGATCACCCCCGCGAGCAGGTTGACCTTGTCGCGCACGATCAGCTCCTGCGCGAGCTGCCTGGCCTTGTCCGGATTGGGACCGGTGTCGTCGCGGATGAGGAATTCGATGTTGACCCCCGGCGGCAGCTCCTTCTGGTGCTCCTTCAGGTAAAGCCGCATGCCGCGCTCCATGTACGGCCCGAGATTGCCGTTCAGCCCCGAGTAGCTGGTGATGAAACCGATCTTGATCGTCTGGGCGAACGCGCTCGCCGTCGCGAGCGCGAGTCCCAGCGCTGCAGCCAGTGCGGCCAGTTTTTCCTTTTTCATGTCCTTCCTCCTACAAAAGTTATTGCCAGGCGCGGTTGTCGACCGTGTTTTCAAAAGTCGCTCCGGGTTCGACCAGTCCCCAACCCAGAGTCCATTGATAAGTGTGATCGAAGCGCTCGCGGGTGTAGGGCTCGGGCGGCGCGTTGAGGATGCGCGAAACCTTGAGCTCCTTGGCGTCGAGCAGCCCGCCCGCCTCCTCGACCAGGTAGCGCGCGTGCTTGCGAGGATCCTTGTCGATCGCATCGGCGGCCCGCGCCTCTGCCTTGAACATCGCGGCGAGGGTGGGTCCGTCGAGCTCGTCCCCCGCCGCTTCGCTGCGCGTCGAATGCGACTCCATCAGCACGCGCAGGCCGCGCTTTTCCGCAACGCTGATCCAGGGCTCCATGAGGCTCGCCGCGGCGACTTCGCCTTTGCTGAGCGCGTCCAGCCGCTCCTTCATCGTCCCGGCGAACACCCACTTGATCTGCTCGCGCTTGAGGAAACCCTCGAGCAACTTCAAGGTGGTGAAGTGCGAGCCGTTGAAGGGGCTCACCGCGATCGGCTTCCCCTTGAGCTGCTCGGGCTCGTAGATGCGCGACTTGGGATCGGTGACGATCGCGAACGTGGACATCGCCGAGCCGAGCGCCACGATTTTCGCGGGGCGGTGCCCGGTCTTGCCGGCCTCGACCGCGCGCTTCATGACGCCCCACTCGCACATGCGGAACTGGTCGCACTGGCCCTGGTCGTAGAGCGCCTCCATGGTGCGCTCGAATATGTTCTCCCGAAGGGCCTGATGGTCGGAGTCGCGCTGCCCCGATCCCGGCGTCTTGAGGATGTCGACGTCGAGTCCCTCGTCCCGGAAAAAGCCCTCGTCGCGGGCCACCAGCAGCGGCAGGTCGTGGATCGCGTTCATCATCGAAACTCGCACGTTCTTCAGCGCCTTCGCCATGGCATTCGCCTCCTTGCGTCTCCAGGTGGACAAGTATATTTGACCGGGGGAAAAAAACCAGCCCGCCGCTTCACGCCGCGCCCGCCCGCAGAGCCGGCATCACCTCCCTGACGAACAGGTCCATCGATCTCATCACGCGCTCTGGCGCCAGGTCGCCGAAGGAGAACACCAGCATCAGATAGTTGATTCCCGACTCGCGCACGACTTCGGCGAGCTCCCGCGTGACGGTCGCAGGCGACCCCGTGACCAGTCGCGTCACCGCTGCCGCCGAGGTGGGGCTGACGTTCAAGAGGTCGGGCTGCCCGAGCTTGCGCGTGAGATGGGTCAGGTGGTCGCTCCACACCTTGTAGGCCGCGCCGCCCGTCCTCGCGGCCTCGGCGTCGCTTTCGGCGATGAAAACGTGCTGCGATTTTCCGAGCTTGGGCGCGCGCACGTGGGCGTTGTGGCGCCCGGGATCGTCGCGGTGCCGCGCCCAGACCTCCCGGTACTGAGCGTAGAGCTTGCCCGCCTCGGCCGCGCTCGTGTTGAGCACGGTGTTGTAGCCGTGCTTTGCCGTGAACTCGATGGAATTCTTGTCGCTGCTCGGGAACCACAGCGGCGGATAGGGCTTCTGGCGCGGGTGGATGTAGAGCTCGAGGTCGCGGTAGGAGAAATATTTCCCCTGGTGGTTGAGGACGCGGCCGCCGCATGCGGCGAAGAAGATGTCGAGCGTCTCGCGGTAGCGTTCGCGCGATTCCTCGATGTTCTTCATGAAGAAATAGGAGGACTCGATCGGCGAGACACCGCGCCCCACGCCGAGCTCCAGGCGCCCGCCGCTCATCTGATCGAGCATGCAGATCTCGTTGTAGAAGCGGAAGGGGTTGTACCAGGGCAGACAGAACGTGAGCGCCCCTAGGCGGAGCCGCTGGGTGCGCTGGATCGCCGCGGAGAGCACCAGCGCGGGCGAAGCGTCGATCGAGAGCGGCGTGCCCTGGTGCTCGGCGACGTGCCAGGCGTAGAAGCCCGCTTTGTCCGCGGCTTCGGCGATTCGCAGCTTGTGCTCGAAGATCTCGCCCGCCGGCGCATCCGACCACTCGATCCAGTCGAAAACGCCGAATTCGAGCGGGCTCTCCTCAAAATCCTTATACGACACAAGCTTCTCCCGTTGACAGCAAATTGAAAGACAGGTGTCAGCTCCTTGCAAGGGCCTTCGTGCAAATTATCCCTGGCCGCTCGCCGAACGGCCCTTGAGAAAGCCCGCCATGGAAAAATTCCTCACCGGATCGATCGCTTCTTTCCTGTTTGCGTCCGCGCACGCCCAGGCTCCCGAGCCCGCGGTCGAGCCCAACACGCTCGCCACGGCCATTTTCCTGGTGCTGTTCGTAGGCTTCTGCGCCGGTTTCGTCTGGATGGTGTGGCGGAACAAGGACAAGAAGACGAAGGAGTAGCCGGAGCGGAGGGGCACCGGGATCAAGCTTCGATCCCCCGGTAAAGCCAGTCCACCTCCCAGAAGGTTTCAGGAGTCCTCTGCTCAAGCAGGTGATTGCGCAGGTCGCGCGCGCCGCCGTTCGCATGGATGATGTCGCCGAAGATCCGCGAAGTGATCGTGACGCGCGCGGTGCGCAGATACCGTTCCTTCTCGTAGGCCTGTAGCGCGGCATTGACGTCGCTTTCCGCTTTTTCGAGCTTGCCCGAAAGCACCACTGCGTCCTCGATCGCCATGCATGCCCCCTGGGCCAGGTATTGCAGGGTGGGATGCGCGGCATCGCCGAGCAGCGCGACGTTGCCGCGCGTCCAGCCGGGCCGCGGCTCGCGGTCGTGCAGCACCCAGCTCTTGTCCTTGCCGACGTAGCCGAGCATCTCCTGCACGTGCGGGGTGGTGCGCGAAAAGACTTCGGCCAGCTCCTCCGGGCCGCCGTAGTCGTGCCGCTCGCCGCGCGCGAACTTGCCGCTCACGACGGTGGCCACGTTGTTCATGACGGTGCCGCCCCGCAGCCGGTATTGCACCAGGTGCAGGTTCGGCCCGACCCAGATCACCATGTCGTCGAAGTGCGACTGGTCCTTCACTTGGTCGACCGGAACGACGCCGCGGTAGCTGACGTGGCCCGCGGGATGCGGCGGCCCGTCGCCGATCAAGGTCTCGCGCACGCGCGAGCGCAGCCCGTCCGCGCCTATCATCGCGCGTCCCTCGTATTCCGAGCCGTCTGCGAATCTTGCGACCACGCTGCCGTTGCGGTCCTCGAAGGTCGTCAGCTCCTTGGAAGTGTGCAGGCTGATCTCGCCGCGCTTGCGGCAGGCCTCGAGGAGCGCGCCGTGCAGGTCGCGCCGGTGCACGACGGTATAGGGGGCGCGGAAATGCTCGCGAAACGGCTCACCGCATGAAATGCGCGTCAACTCCCTGTCGGTGAGCGCGTCGATGAGGATCAGGTTCTTGGTGAACACGGCCTGCGGCTCCAGCTCCTTCATGACGCCCAGCCAGTCGAGCATGCGATAGGCGTTCGGGCCCTGCTGGATGCCGTAGCCGATCTCGCCGAACTCGGGCGCCTTCTCGAGCACGCGCGAGCGCATGCCGCGGCGCGCGAGCGCGAGCGCCGTCGCGACGCCGCCGATGCCGCCGCCGATGATGAGGATTTCCGGACGAGTCGCGCTCACGGGTCAGGGATTCTACATCCGGAGCGGCGCCTTGCGGCGCGCCGGCCGCGCTACAATGGCTTTCATGAGCTACGAGCACGCGTCGTCTTCGTTTGCCTGGAAGGCTTCGAGCTTCAAGAACCCCGCCGACTACCTGGTCGAGCTGACGAGCGGCGACCGCGGTGAGATGCTTGCTGCGCTCGAGGCCTTCGAGCGGAGCGGCCGTCTCTCGCCCGTCCACGCGCTGAGGAAGACCGATTTTCGCTTCGACGGGCTGCGGAAGAAGCTCGAGCGCGGCTACGCCGAGGTGCGCTCGGGCAAGGGCTTCGTAGTGCTGCGCGGCCTGCCCTTCGAAGGCCTTTCGCTCGAGCAGTTCACCGCCTGCGCCTGGGGCGTCGGCCTGCATTTCGGACGAGCGCTGTCGCAGAACGCTCAAGGGGAGCTCGTCACATCGGTGATCGACGCGACCGCCGAGGACGCGACCCCGCGCATGTACCGCAGCAACCTCGAGCTGCGGCCGCACTCGGACATCACCGCGATGATCTCGCTCGCCTGCTGGCAGAAATCGCAATCGGGCGGCGCCTCGATCATCGTGAGCGGCGTGACCGTGCACGACGCGATCCGCGCGCGCGCCCCGCAGCTGCTCGAGCCGCTCTACCGCGGCTATCACTACCACCGCCTGGGCGAGGAAGGCCCGGGCGAGGAGCCGGCCACGCCCTACCGCACGCCGGTGTTCGCGAATCGCAACGGGCAATTGAGCTGCCGATACCAGCGTTCGGGGATCGCGGGCGGCCACCGCGAGTTGGGCGTTCCGCTCGACGAGCGCGACATCGAGGCGCTTAATCTTTTCGACCAGATCGCCGCCGATCCCGGGAATCGCCTCGCGTTCTTCCTCGAGCGCGGCGACATGATCGTCATCAACAATTACACCGTGATGCACGCGCGAACGCGTTTTACGAACTTCCTCGAGCCCGAGAGGCAGAGGCGCCTGGTGCGGCTGTGGTTCGACGCCGAGAATTTTCGCGACGTGCCGCGCGAGTTCAACCTGTTCACCGAGAACGGGATCCCGAAGCAGGAAGGCCGGCGCGCGAGCTTCGACTTCGAGAAGCTCTACCGCGACGATCCGGTCGCGACAGGCGGCGTACCCGACCTCAAGGTGAGCGACGGCGAAGCGGCGCGCGAGCGCTAAAGCAGC
>DASPWT010000028.1:0-28634 GCA_035637655.1 Burkholderiales bacterium
AATCGGCCCGAGGACAACGTTCCCGAATCGGTCGGCAGGCCGCTCGACAACGTCGAAGTGCGAGTCGCCGCGGACGGCGAGCTGCTCGCAAAGGGCCCGAGCATCATGAAGGGCTATTGGAACAATCCCGAGGCGAGCGCGAAGATGCTCGACCGCGAGGGGTGGCTGCATACCGGCGATCTTGCGGAAATCCGGGACGGCCGGATCTTCATACGCGGGCGCCTGAAAGACGTGCTGGTGCTCTCGAACGGCGAAAAGCTTCCGCCGCAGGACGTGGAGCTCGCCATCCTCGGGGACGGAGTATTCGAACAAGGCATCCTGATCGGCGAAGGCCGCCCGTTCCTGACGCTCGTGGCGGTGACTCAGGAGACCGACGAGAAGAATCTCGTCCGGCGCGCCAACGATCGCTTGAAGGGATTTCCGGGTTACATCCGGGTGCGACGCGTGGTAGCGACCCGCGAGCCCTGGACGGTGGAAAACGGGCTGCTCACGCCGACCCTCAAGGTCAAGCGCGAACGGGTGCAGGAGAAATTCGGCGCCGAGGTCGAACGCGCCTACGCCGCCGGCGCGCTGGATTGACGCCCGCGCGAGCGGGCCTCTCCGAGATTGCCGGGTTCGTCAGGGCAAGAGCCTGGCAAACCTCGCGCGGATCTTGACGGTGCGCGCGAGGCCGTCCATCGCTTCGAGGAGCTGCAGCTTCAGGTCGGGTTCGAGCTCCGGCTGGCGCGCGAAGCTCTCCACCTGTTCGAGGGCGGCGACGTCCACCTGTCCGCCGATGAAGGCGGCGAGCCAGTTGTTGACGAAGAAGATCTTGCGCGTGCGCTTGAATTCGGGCAGGGCGGCGAGCGCGAGATCGAGGTAGGGCTGGGTCAGCTCGGCATGCTCGACCGCGTTGAAGGGGCCGAGCGCCGCATCGATCCAGCTTTCGGGCAGGCCCTGCTCGTTGAAGAAGCGCTCGAAGTAGACGCGCTTCGCCTCGGCGCTGCGTTCGGCCGCGGCGGCGGCGAAAGCGTAGCGGCGGCCGTCGTCGCCGGAATCCGCGGCGATCTGCTCGGAAAGCAGCGCCTGCGCCTCAGGATCGTCGAGCGCGAGCAACCTCGCGATCGCGCGGAAGCGGTCGCGCGAGCTGAGCTTCACCCCGGGGATCTCCAGCGTGTTTGCGAGAAGCGATTTGAGCCGGGAGCGGCCGCCCTCCGACCAGGCGCTCGCCGTGAACGTCCTGAGAAAGGTGATGCGACGCCCCGGCGTATCCGCACGCAGCATTCCCTCGGCGAGAAGGTGCTCGAAGCGCGGCGCGAGAGCGTCCCGCTGCGAATCCGACACATAGTGGAGAAAGGCGACCTGCGCGCGTTGGAGCAGGCCGGCAAGCGTCACCGCGTCCCGCTCGACGGGGGCGACGCGGACGACGAGGTCGAGATAGTCGAGGGGCGAAAGCTCGGCGTCCCGCACCGATTCCCACAGCGAACCGAAGACGAGCGCGCGCAGCAGATCACCCTGCACGATTTCCGGGCGCGCGAGCACCGCATCGCGGCTAGCCGGGTCGAGCAGGAAGCGCCCGTAGCCGTAATCGCCGGAATTCGCGAACGCGAATTCGATCTCGGGCATGCCGTCGATTGCGCGAACGCGCGCGCTCTCGCCGCGCAGCAAGGCATCGGCCGACCGGGGAAGCCCGCTCTCGGGCAAGGCGAACACCTTGAGCTTCATCGGCCACGTTCCGCCTTCATTGAGCACGTTGTGCTGCTCCAGGACGACGTTCCTCGGCCGGCCCTCGCGATCGGTGTCCCAGGCGAGGCGCACCTCCGGCATGCCGCGGCGCTTGACCCAGGCTTCCGCCCAGCCCTTCAGCCTGCGACCGGAGGCACGCTCGAGCGCGGCGACGAGGTCGTTCCAATCGGCAGCCGCGTAGGCGTGACTTTTTAGGAACTGCCGCACCGCCCGGCGGAACACGCGCGCGCCGACGTAGAACTCGGCCTGGCGCAGCACCGCCGGCGCCTTTGCATACACGATGTTGCCGTAAGCGGACTTTGCCGCGGAGAGATTGGCAAGCGGCCGGTAGATCGGCGTCGTCCCCTGCGTGACGTCGGTCCGGTAAGCGGCGGACTTGAGCGCGTGGAAGGCGTTCCAGACCGAATGCGCGGGGAGCAGCGCTTCCGCCGCCTTGGCCGCCATGAAATTGGCGAACCCTTCCTTCAGCCACAGGTCGTCGAACCACCTCATGGTGACGGAGTCGCCGAACCACTGGTGCGAACTCTCGTGGAACAGGAGCTGCGCGCGCGCGAGAATGTCCGTTTCGTTCGGCGCGGAGGGAAACAGCACCGCATCCTCGCGCAGAAAGGTCGCCCCCGCGTGCTCCATGCCTCCGTAAGCGAACTCCGGGACGAGCACCAGGTCGTATTTGGGAAACGGGAAGCGCGAATCGAAGTAGCGCTCGAACCAGCGCACCGACTCGCGATTGAGCCGCAGCACCTCGGGGGCCTCCGTTCGGGCGCGCGCGAGCTGCGACTTGCGCACGAACAGGCGCGTGGGCCTGGAGCTCTCCGTGAGTTCCGCGAACGGCCCGGCGGCGAAGGCGAAGAGATACGTGCTGATCGGCGGGGTCGCGGCGAATCGAAACCGGCGCAGGCTGTTCGACACGTCCTCGATTGCCGCGATCGGAGCATTTCCGACCGCTGTCCATGCGCGCGGCAGGACCAGCTCGAGGCTGAAACGCGCCTTCAGATCGGGCTGGTCGAAGCAAGGGAAAGCGCTGCTCGCATCCGAAGGAACGAAAAGCGTATAGACGTACTCGGAGCCGTCCTCGCGGTCCACGTAGCGCGTCACGGCGCTGCCGGACAACGCGATCGGCGATTCGAAGGAGAACGTTACGCGGTTCCTTCCGGCACGGAGCAGCCGCGCCGGAACGATCAGGTGCTCCTGCTCGAGCTTCGCCTTCGCTGGCTTGCCGTTGACGCGCAGCTGCCCTACGCGCGCCGCGCCGCTCAAAGGGCGCCAGTCGAGCACCAGGTCGGGCGCTCTGCGCGGAAGGGTGACTTCGATCTTCGCGGTTCCGGCGAGCTTCGTCGCACCGGCAGCGACGCTGATCGCCAGCGCATAGCGAACGTCACGGTAGGTTTTTGCACGCCACTGCGCGAGCTCGCGCGATACGCCGGGCTCGAGCGCAGGAGCCGCCACAGCGGCATGCGCCATGAGACCTACGGTGAGAGCGAGTACCGCGCCGCGCATGTCGGGCGATCCGGTTGCGCCGCGTGTCCTGCCGCGGAGGGCGTCAGCTCTTCGGCAACTTCGGCGCGGGCCAGGCGGGCAAGGGAGTGCCCGGAGTGCGCAGCACCCGCATCATGCGCAGCGCCATTTCGCGGCCGCGGTAATAACCCGGGATGTAAGCCGACTCGGTGAAACCGAGCGATCGGTAGAAGCTGCGCGCGGGGGTGTTGGCCGCGCGCAGCTCGAGGTGAATCGTGGCGATCCCGGCGGCGTAGGCGGACTCGGTCAGCCATTCGACCATGCGTCGTCCGATTCCCAGTCTCTGGTGGGAAGACCGCACCGCGAGCAAATTCAGATGGGCGTGCTCGTCGCCGAAATACATGATGGCAAAAGCAACGACGCGGTCGCGGTCGCAGGCGAGCAGCGTGAATGTGTCCTTGTTTGCGATCGAGCGCGCGACGCGGTCGGGTCCCCAGGACCAGCCGAGGCCCGTCTCGATCAGATCGCGCGACATCGCGGCGATCCTGGCGGCATCGGTGGGCCGTCCGGGCCTCAATGTGATGTTCGCGTTCATGTCGGGGAAATCGAAGGCAACGAGCATGCCAAG
This sequence comes from Burkholderiales bacterium, assembly GCA_035637655.1. Taxonomy (GTDB): domain Bacteria; phylum Pseudomonadota; class Gammaproteobacteria; order Burkholderiales; family SG8-39; genus VBDM01. The sequence continues at coordinate 3,809 of DASPWT010000028.1, forward strand.
ATTAGCAGATTGTCGAAAAAGGGGAAATCCGCCGAGGCGATGCGCAGCCAGCTAGAACGGTTTCACCACGGCCAGAACGACCGCGGCAGCCAGAAGTACTGCCGGCACCTCGTTGAACCAGCGGTACCAGAGGTGCGACTTCGTATTTCGGTCGCGCGCAAAATCGGCAAGCAGCCTGCCGCAGTAAAGGTGATAGGCGATCAACAGGACGACGACCCCGAGCTTGGCGTAGAGCCAGGCGCCTGTGAAGCCGTAGCCGAGCCACAGCCACGTGCCGAAGACGAGCGTCAGTATTGCGCCGGGTGCCATGATGCCCCGGTAGAGCTTGCGCTCCATGATCTTGAACCGCTCCCGGCTCGCCGCATCCTCGGCCATGGCGTGGTAGACGAACAGGCGCGGCAGGTAGAACAGCCCCGCGAACCAAGTCACCATGAAAATGATGTGCAGCGCTTTGATCCAAAACATCGTTATTTCAGCAGGCGTCGGCGGAAAAGTATCGTGGCAGCATAGAACCCGGTCGCGGCATAAGCAAGCAGCACCAGCACGTGCAGGACCGCGTCCGACGGAATTTGGCCGAGCAGCAGCGGCCGCGCGATCGCCACCGCGTGCGTGAGCGGAAGAAACGCCGCGATCGCCTGAAAAGCGGCAGGCAGCTGCTCTACCGGAAAGAACACCCCGCACAAAAGATTCATCGGCGTGATCAGCAGCGTGAAGTAATACATGAAAAAGTCGTAGCTGCGCGCCATCGCCGTGACCGCGAGGGCGAGCGCGCCGAAAGTGAGCCCGATGAGCGGCAGGAGCGCGATCACCCACAGAGACAGGACCGAACCCGACAGGCCGAGCAGCCACACCACGGCGAGGATCGCCACGCCCGAGAGCACGCTCTTGGAGGCTGCCCAGGCAAGCTCGGCGAGCACGACGTCGTCGAGGTCCACCGGGGCGTTCATGATGGCGTCCCAGGTGCGCTGCACGTGCATGCGCGAGAAGGCCGAGTACATGGATTCGAACGTGGCGCTGTTCATCGTGCTCGAGCACACCATTCCGGCCGCGAGGAACGCGATGTAAGGGACTCCGCCGACTTCGGGCAGCATCGAGCCCAGGCCGTACCCGAGGCCGAGCACGTAGATCAGCGGATCGGCGAGATTGCCGAGGATGGAGGGAATCGCGAGCTTGCGCCACACGAGCAGGTTCCTGCGCCATACGGGCAGAAAGCGCAGGCTCATCGAAGGCGGCGCGAAAACCCGCATCAGTCGCGCAGCTCCCTGCCGGTGAGTTTCAGGAACACGTCTTCCAGGTTGGCCGGACGGTGAAGGTAGCGCAGTTCCCCCCGGTTCGCGAGACTGGCGAGCAGCGGGGCCGGATCGGCGGCGTAGCAAAACACCGTCTCGCCGCTTTTTTCCAGGCGCGACGCGACCTTTCCCGCCTCGCGATCGGTCCAATCCATGACGCCGTCGCCGTGCACCTCGACCACGTGCGGTTCGATGTGGCGGAGGATCAGCTCGCGCGGGCTTCCCTCGGTGATGAAGCGCCCGCGGTCCATGATGGCGAGCCGCGCACATAGCCGCTCGGCCTCCTCCATGAAATGCGTGGTGAGCACGATGGTCTTCCCTCCAGCGAGGAGTTGCTTCAAACGCTCCCAGATCAGATGGCGCGCCTGCGGATCGAGCCCGGTGGTGGGTTCGTCCATGAAGATCAGGTCGGGATCGTTGATGAGCGCGCGCGCCAGGGTGAGGCGGCGTTTCATTCCGCCGGAGAGCGTCTGGATTTGCGACGCCGCGCGCGCGGTCAGGCCCGCGAAGTCGAGCAGCTGGGGAATGCGCTGCCGGATGGCGCGCTCGGCGAGGCCGAAGTAACGGCCGTAGACGAGCAGGTTTTCGCTTACGGTGAAATCAGGATCGAGGTTGTCCATCTGCGGCACCACGCCCACCCGCGCGCGGGCGGGCCGGGCTGCACCGGGCACGGGGTGCTGCATCAGCTCCACCGAGCCGCCGTCGGGATCGGTGAGGCCGAGGCATAGCCTGAGGGTGGTGGTCTTGCCGGCGCCGTTGGGGCCGAGCAGCCCGAAGCATTCGCCTGCCTGGATGCCGAAGCTCACGCCGGCGACCACTTCCTCGCCGCCGTAGACCTTGCGCAGATTGTGCGCCGCTAATACCGCCATGAACCCTTGACGATGTTCTTGATGACGTTCAGGCGCAAGTGGAAGAAATGGTCGGCGCCGGGGATGACCACGACCGGCAATTCCTGCGGCCGTGCCCAGTCGAGCACCTTCGCAAGCGGCACGGTCTCGTCCCGCTCGCCGTGGATCACGATCGAATCGCCGGGCACGGCTGCCGAAGGAAAGCGGTCGACCGCGACGCCCACCAGCACCACGCGCAAGGGGCTCGTGCGCTGCGCCACCTGCGTCTGGACGGCTGCACCGAAAGAGAACCCCGCGAGGACGAGCGGCAGCAGGCCAAAGCTCTTATTCGCGTACTCGGCGACGCGGAGCAAGTCCTCGGTCTCTCCTCTGCCTTGGTCGTGCTCGCCTTCTGATTCGCCGACGCCGCGGAAATTGGGCCGCAGCGAGACGTAGCCCAGTTCGACAAAGGTTCTCGCCAGGGTCTGCACGACCTTGTTGTCGAGGGTCCCGCCGTAGAGAGGGTGCGGATGGGCGACGAGCGCCACGCCGCGAGGCGGACTCGCAGGTCGGTCCACGACCATCTCGATCTTGCCCGCCGCACCGTCGATGAAGATGCGCTCGCCCGCCGCGCTCATATGCGCAGGCGTTGGACCACCCGGCCGTTTCGAATGTGCTCCTCGATGATCTCGTCGATATCGGCGCGGTCGACGTAGGTGTACCAGACCGCCTCCGGGTACACCACGATGCACGGCCCTTCCTCGCAGCGGTCCAGGCACCCCGCCTGATTCACCCGCACCTTCCCGGGACCGGCGAGGCCCAGTTCCTTGACCCGCTTTTTCGCGTAGTCGCGCATGCCGCTCGCGCCTTTGTCGTTGCAGCAGGTCTCGCCGTTCTGGCGCTGGTTGCAGCAGAAAAAAACGTGTTTTTCGTAGTAGCCCATTCCAAATTCCGAGGTCTGTGGGAGAAGCGAGTTGAGCGGCGCGCCGACGCGTCGAGCAAGCCTGGTCGCGCTGTTGAACGGCGCCGCTCGAACGAGCGTCGGCTTAATTATACTGCGGGCGGGCGGGCGTCCCGGGCGCGTTTCCTACTCCCTCACCTGTCCGCGGTCGGCGGCGAGCAGCACCAGATAGACCATCGCCACGAACGGCCACACGGCGGAAATGACGCGCGTGGCGCCGTTGAAATTGAGAAAGTGACCCTGCTGCCACAGCGCGAAAGAGGCTGTCATGTACGGATTGGCGGGGGCCAGATTGACGAGGGCCGTCGCCGTCAATAGTGCAAAGCCCATGAGTGCGAGCTGCGCGGTGCGTGGCAACCCTGCCGCGAACAGCAGCAGCAGGATCGCTGCAGCCACGCCATAGAGGGCTCCGGGCGTCACCCAAGAGAGGATGTCCTGGGAGCTGACGAGGAGGCCGAATCCGAAGGTGTGCAAGGCCAGCGCCGCGGCCAGAAAGATCACGACCACGCCCCGCGCCGGCTGGCTGCGTGCGGTAAGGCACAGGGCGAGCAATCCCGCGGCGAGGCCGTTCGCGCAGGCGACACCGGCCTCCACGCGCAAGAATACTTCGGCGGGGTAGAGCTTGCCCGAGGGCGTCTTGAATAAATCGCGCAGATCGCCGGTGCCGAAGAGCAGCGTTTCGGGATTGAGCTGCGCGAACAGCCATAGCCCGAGCAAAACCAACCCGAGATCGGTCCGGCGCCCCGGAAGGAACAGCCTGTTGCGCAGGTGCTGCAGTCCTTCGGCATCGAGCAAGGGCCGCGTCGTGGCGAGGGCGGCGAGGGCGCCGACCGCGCCGCCCACGGTATTGGCGAGCAGGTCGAGATTCGAGGACGTGCGCATAGGCAGGTAGAGCTGCAGCGACTCGAGGGCGAAGCTCAAGGACACCGAACAAGCGAGGCCGAAACCCAAAGCGTAACTGCGGCGCAGCCAGGGATACACCGCCAACACGGCGAGAAAGCCGAGCGGCATGTAGCCGATGATGTTCGCAACGACGTCGAATACCGGGATGGGACGGGGAAACGGAGCCGTGAGGAAGGCGAACGGCGGCAGGCCCCGGTCGCGCCAGCCGGAGAACGGGTGCAGGCTCGCGTAGACGACGAGAGGCACGTACGCCGCGAATAGATAGCGCGCCAGAGTCGAGGGCTGCCAAATGGCCATGACCGCTGATTTTCTCACGCCACCGGTTGCGCGAGCTCCGCTTGGTAGATCGCGAGCGCGTCGGCGCCGAAAAGCGCAAACGTGATTTGCTCGATCGCGTCGTGCTCCTGCGTGAACCGGCGGCATTCGCGCACGGCAATTTTGGCGGCTCGCTCCATCGGATAGCCGTAGACGCCGCAACTGATGGCGGGAAAGGCGAGGGTGCGGATCCCGCGCGCGAGCGCGAGCTCGAGGCTGCTCCGGTAGCAGGAAGCGAGCAGCTCCGGCTCGCCGCTCGCCCCGCCGTTCCAGACGGGCCCGACGGTATGGATCACGTGCTTCGCCGCCAGCCGGTAGCCGCGGGTGATCTTCGCATCGCCGGTGGCGCAGCCGCCGAGCGTGCGGCACTCGCGCAAGAGGTCGGGGCCCGCGGCGCGATGGATTGCGCCATCGACCCCGCCGCCGCCGAGCAGGGTGGCGTTCGCGGCGTTGACGATCGCGTCTACGGCGAGACGCGTGATGTCGGTCTCGACGGCGTGCAGGCGCATGGACATCTAAAAATATTCCGTTCCCAGCAGCCACGCCACTGCGGCGATGAACGCCGAGCCGGGGATGGTGAAAACCCACGCCCAAACGATGTTGCCGGCCACGCCCCAGCGCACCGCGGACAACTTCCTCGCCGAGCCCACGCCGATGATCGAGCCGGTAATGGTGTGCGTGGTCGATACGGGGACGCCGAAGCCGGTCGCGAGGAATAACGTGACGGCACCGCTCGTTTCGGCGCAGAAACCGCCCACGGGCTTCAGGCGCGTGATTCTCTGGCCCATGGTCTTGACGATGCGCCAGCCGCCGAAAAGCGTTCCCATGGCGATCGTCCCGTAGCATGAGAACACGACCCACATCGGCAGCGGCTCCCCGGCCCCAGAGAGCCCGGAGGCGAGGAGCAGCATCCAGATGATCCCCATGGTTTTCTGGGCGTCGTTGCCGCCGTGGCCGAGGCTGTAGAGCGCCGCCGACACCAGCTGAAGCCTGCGGAACCACCGGTCCACCCGACGCGGCGTCGAGCGGGCGAAGACCCACGACACCAGAATCATCAGCACCGCGCCGAGGACGAATCCGAGCAGCGGGGAAAACACGATGGCAAGGGCAATCTTGACGAATCCGCTGCCGACGAGCGTTCCCATTCCCCCTTTCGCCACCGCCGCACCCGCGATTCCGCCGATCAAGGCATGGGAGGAGCTCGACGGAATGCCGTAGTACCAGGTGATGGCGTCCCAGGCTATGGCGCCGACAAGCGCCCCGAACACGATGTAGTGGTCGACGATCCTCGGATCGACGATCCCCTTGCCTATGGTGCCGGCCACCGCAAGGCCGAAAACAAGAAAGGCCACAAAGTTGAAGAACGCTGCCCAGATCACCGCCCAGTGCGGCTTGAGCACGCGTGTCGAGACCACCGTGGCGATCGAGTTGGCGGCGTCGTGGAAGCCGTTCATGAAATCGAAGGCGAGCGCGACCAGGATCAGGAACACCACGATTTCGAAGCTGATCGACATGCGGGCCGGGGCCGTGGATCAGGAATTCTCGATGACGATGCCCTCGATGATATTGGCCACGTCTTCGCACTTGTCGGTGACCGTCTCCAGGTGCTCGTAGATCTCTTTCAGCTTGATCAGCTCGCGGGTGTCGGGCTCGTTGCGGAAAAGCTTCGCCATGGCCGAGCGCAGGACCTGGTCTGCGTCGGTCTCCAGCCGGTCGATTTCGCCGCAGATCTTCATGATTCTCTCGGCATTGCCCATGTTGTGGAGGAGATCGACCGCCGCCTTCACCTTTTCGGTGCAGGCGACGCAGATATCGGCCAGGCGCTTCGCCTCGTCGGGGATCTTGCGGATGTCGTAGAGGAACACGCTTTGCGATACATCCTCCATCAGGTCGAGGATGTCGTCCATGCGGGTGATGAGCTGATGGATCTCGTCGCGGTCGATGGGCGTGATGAAGGTCGTGTGCAGGAGCTGGATCGTCTCGTAGGTGACGGTGTCGGCCCTGGTCTCGATGGCCTTGATGTTGTGGGCACGGCTCTCGGTCTCGCCCGTGTCGTCCATCATCGCCTTCAGCTCGACCGCGCCTTGCAGGATGAGCGCGGCGTGCTCGGTGAAATAAGTGAAGAACCGGCCTTCGTGCGGCATCAGGCGTGCGAACATGGAGACCTCGGCGGGAGTTGAAGGCGCGCGAATTGTAGCCGAGTTTCGCCGCGGCCCGTCGTTCCGGGCGGCAAACGCGCCGCGAGCAATGGCCTAGGCGCCGGTATGACGATGATGCGGTGCGAGCGCCGCGTCGCTGTGCCCGGGTACCCGCGCGACCAGCGAGCCTATGAGCATGCCCGCGATGGCGAAGCCAAGGCCCACGAGTTGCGGCGGCAGGATGCTCGCGCCGCCCCAGAGCTCCATCGCCCCCCAGGAAGCGAGTCCGAGCACGATCGACATGATGGCGCCCGCGACGTTCGCGCGCTTCCAGTAGATTCCCGCCGCGAGCGGGACGAAGGCACCGACCAGGGTGACCTTGTAAGCATTCTGTACCATCTCGTACATGGTGCTCTTGGAGTTGAGCGCGAACAGGAGCGCCGCCAGCGTGAATGTGACGAGCACGGTGCGCAAGGTCACCATGAACTGGCGCTCGCTCATGTGCGGAAGGAAGGGTTTCAAGACGTTTTCGGTACAGATTGCGGTAGGCGCGATCAGGGCGCCGCTGGCGGTCGAAAGAATCGCCGAGAGCAGGGCACCGAAGAACATGATCTGCGCCCACATCGGCGTGCGCTCGAGAATCAGCTCAGGGAGAATGCGCTGCACTTCGCGTGCGTCCGGCGAGGCGAAAAGCTTCTCCATCGAAGGGTCGATCACGAGCGCCGAGTAGGCGATGAAGATCGGTACGAAAGCGAAGCAGAAATAGACGAGGCCGCCGAGCAGCGAGCCGCGGATGGCGGTCTTCTCGTTTTTTGCCGAAGTCACCCGCTGAAACACGTCCTGCTGCGGGATGGAGCCGATCGCCAAGGTGAGCCATGCGGCCACGAAGGCGAGCCACTCTTTTGCGTCGCCGTCGGGCCAGAACCGGAACTTGCCCGCTTCGCTCGCCGCGGCGACGACCTTGCCGGCGCCTCCCGCCATGTCACCGACCAGCCAGGCCACGAAGATGAGTCCTACGATGATCATCACGGACTGGAACAGATCGGTCAGAGCTACCGACCACATGCCGCCCCATATGGTATAGCCGAGAACCACGCCAGCGCCCAGCACAATGCCGGTGTTGAGCGAGAGGGCTCCGCCAGACAGCACCGAAAACGCGAGTCCCAGCGCGGTCATCTGCGCGGACGTCCAACCGAGATACGACGCGGTGATCGCAAGGCTCGTGATCACCTCCACCGGCTTGTTGTAGCGCTTGCGGTAGAAGTCGCCGATCGTAAGCAGGTCCATCCGATAGAAATATCGGGCGAAGAACAACGCGACGAACACCAGGCAGAACGACGATCCGAACGGGTCGGCGACGATGCCCCCCAGCCCGTCCCTCGCAAAAGTCGCCGAAACCGAGAGCACGGTCTCCGCGCCGAACCAGGTGGCGAAGACGGTGGCGGTGTTGATGTAGAGCGGGAGGCTGCGACCCGCGACGAGGTAATCCTTGGAGTTGTGCACCCGTTTCGCCGCCCACAGCCCGATGGCGATCGAAACGATGAGGTAAAGTACGACAAATGCGATGAGCATGACGCGGATTATAGGAGGGCGCCGCGGCGCGAGGAAATTCCGGTCGTGCTAAGCGAAGGCCAGGAACGCGGCCAAGGCGAGCGCGGAAGCAAGCAGGGCGACTGCGACGCCGACGAGGCGGTTGCGTCGCCGCTCGAGCACCAGCAATTCTTCTAACGCATGCTCGATGCGCCCTACGCGATCGTCGGCGAGCGCGCGGTGCAGCAGGCGCGGCAGCTGCGGCAGCATCGTCGCCCAGCGCGGCGCCTCGTTGCGAAGCGTGCGCAGGAGGCCCTTCAACCCGATCTGCTCGCGCATCCAGTTCTCGAGAAACGGCTTGGCGGTGGTCCACAGGTCGAGATCCGGGTCGAGCTGGCGCCCGAGCCCCTCGATGTTGAGGAGCGTCTTCTGCAGCATGACGAGCTGCGGCTGGATCTGGACGTTGAAGCGGCGCGAGGTCTGGAACAGGCGAACGAGCGCCCGGCCGAAGGAGATTTCCTTCAGCGGCCGGTCGAAGAACGGCTCGCACACCGCGCGGATCGCGCCCTCGAACTCGTCCATTCGCGTATCGGCCGGCACCCAGCCCGCCTCCAGGTGCGCCCGCGCCACGCGGGCGTAGTCGCGCCGGAAGAAACCGAGGAAGTTCTGCGCGAGATACTGCTTGTCCACCTCGGTGAGCGTGCCCATGATGCCGAAGTCGAGTGCGACATAGCGGCCCTCGGGCGTCACCAGGATGTTTCCAGGATGCATGTCGGCATGAAAGAAGCCGTCGCGGAACACCTGCGTGAAGAAGATCTCGACGCCCGTGCGCGCGAGCTTCGGAATGTCCACGCCCTGCCGGCGCAGCTCATCCACCCGGCTCACCGGCGTGCCGCGCATCCTCTGCATCGTCATGACGGTGCTCGTGCACCAGTCCCAGTAGACCTCCGGCACGGCGAGCAGCGGCGAATCGAGGAAGTTGCGGCGCAGCTGGCTGGCATGCGCCGCTTCGCGCATGAGGTCGAGCTCCTCGAACAAATGTCGCGTGAATTCGGCGACCACTTCGCGGGGCCTCAAGCGCCTGCCGTCGGCCCAGAAGCGCTCGACCAAGCCCGCGGCGGCGTCCATCAGCGCGAGGTCTTTCGCGATCACCGGCATCATTCCCGGCCGCAGGATCTTGACCGCCGCCTCGGTGCCTCCGGGAAGCGTCGCGAGATGCACCTGGGCGACCGACGCGCTCGCCACGGGCTGCAGTTCGAATTTCTCGAAAACCTTCGCGATCGGCTTGCCGAACGCGCGCTCGACTTCGGCCACCGCGAGCTCGCCCGGAAACGACGGCACCCGGTCCTGGAGCTTCGCCAGCTCGTCGGCCAGGTCGGCGGGCAGGAGGTCGCGGCGCGTCGAGAGCACCTGGCCGAACTTGACGAAGATGGGGCCGAGTGCCTCCAGCGCCAGGCGCAACCGCACCCCGCGCGGCTCGGAGAGCGCGCGAAAGAAAAGCAGCGCGTTCAGCGCGCGCGCGAGCCGGCTTCCCGAAGCGAGCGCGAACTCGTCCAGCCCGAAGCGCAGGGCTATCCTGAGGATCTTGGCGAGACGAAGCAAGGAAGTGGGAAACCACAGGGCGAAGCGGCCAATTTACCAGAATTGGCCGGCGCGACCCGGGAAGCGAGACCCGGATTTTTAGCGGTCCTTGCCCGAGCCGGACAGGTGCTCGATGCGTTTTTCGAGCCGCGCCACGTCGTCGCGCAGCGTGTCGACGTTGCGGCAAAAGTTCTCAACGTCGGCGGGCCGCGCGAGCAGGGGCTGCTCCTCGGTCCAGTATTCGGCGAGGTTTTCGCCGAGGCGCAGCACGGCTTCGCGCTGCCACGCCGCAAAGGCCCGCGCGCCTGCGGCGAGGCGGTGCGCGACGATGTCCCCGAACACCCTGGAGAGATCTTCCTCGACGTCCCAGGTGAGGTTGCGAAAGAGGTAATCCACCACGCTCGCCAGATCCGCCGACCCCTCGATTTCAACCTGCCTTCGGGCGGTCTCGTAGCGCGCGAGCAAGAGCGGCAGGGCGCCCGGGGTGAGCCTTACGACGAGGGTGCTCGCCGCTTCTGCCTGCGCCCGATCGAGGAAACCGCTATCGGTGATCCTCACGCGCAGTTCCGGAAAGGGCGGGCTGCGAAATTCCACAACCTGACCCGCAAAGGGTCTCAATCGCTCAGCCGCCCACGGCTGCTGCTGCAGAAGATGGTTCAGCCCTGCTAGGGCGCCGCGCTCGATCATGGGGTTTCCGGGTCGGTCCCCGTGGCGAGTGGATCAGCTGGGCTGCTGTATCCCGGCGAGCAGCCAGCCCGAGGAACCGTTCACCGGCTTTCTCACGTGCCAGATCTCCTCGAACGGCTCGGCCAGCGCATTTGCCTCTTCGCGGATCGAACCGGAAAATCGCACGCTCGCCCAATGCAGCCCGCCCTCGGTGACGAGCTCCAGAAGGGCAGCGTTCAAGGTCACCACGTCGGTCTGTTGCGCGCCCGAATGCCCGACGACGTCGTCCTTCAGCGCATTGAACATGTCCTCGGTCGTGACCTGGCGCAGCCGCGCGAGGTCGCCGCGGTCGTTTGCTTCCTGCAGGCGCAGGAAGTTGCGCCGGGACTCCCTGAGAAAGCCCTCGACGTCGAAGCCTGCCGGAATATTGGAGACGAACTGGCTGCGGTAATTCGGCTGCACGCCCGCGTCCCCCGGAAGCTGCGAGGGCGGCGGCGCAGCCACGGTCTCGTTGCCGAAACCGGCGTACTGTACCTGCGATCCCTGAGTTCGCCGCTTCGACAGACGCATCAAGGCGAACACGACGGCGCCGGCAAGCAAGGCCATGAGAAACGCGCCGATCGCGGGCCCGAAACCTCCCTGCGCGAACAGCCAGCCCAGGCCAAGGCCCGCGGCGAGTCCGGCAAGGGGCGCAAACCAGCGGCCCGGCCCGGACGGTTGCGGCGCCGCTGGCTGTTGCTGCTGTGCCGGGGGAGTCGCCTGCTTCGGAGGCGCGGTGATCTGGCGTTGGGCTCCGAGACTCCGTCCGCCGCCGAGCCTGGCGGCCTGGACGTCCTCCGCCAGGATGCCCGCACCGAAGACCAGCGTGAACAAGGAAACGATCAATTTTTTCATGGTCTCTCTCCACCGCTCAAAATTTGTAACCCCGATGCAAAGCGACGACGCCCGCACTCAGGTTGAAATATTCGACCTTCTCGAGTCCCGAGCGTTCCAACATGCCCTTCAGGCTCTCCTGGTCGGGGTGCATGCGGATCGATTCGGCGAGATAACGATAGGCCGCCTCGTCGCCCGTCACCGTCTTGCCCAGCCAGGGAAGCACCTTGAACGAGTACCAGTCGTAGACTTTCGCGAGCGGCCGCCAGACGCGGGAGAACTCGAGCACGAGCAGCCTCCCGCCGGGTTTCAGCACGCGGCGCATTTCGGCGAGCGCCGCGCCCTGGTCGGTCATGTTGCGCAAACCGAACGCGACGCTGACGCAGTCAAAGTAATCCGAAGGAAACGGCAGCCCTTGCGCGTCGCACTGCACCGCGGGGACCGGGCGGCCGCGGTCGAGGAGGCGATCGCGCCCCCGCTCCAGCATCGCACGGTTGATGTCGGTGAGCCACACCTCTCCGCTAGTCCCGGCACGCTTCGCAAAATCGAAAGCCAGATCGCCTGATCCGGCAGCCACGTCGAGCACCCGCTCGCCCTCGCGCACGCCGGCGAGCGCGACCGCGAACGCCTTCCACAGCCGGTGCAGGCCCCCGGACATCAAATCGTTCATCAGGTCGTACCGGGCTGCGACCGAGGAAAAAACGCCGGCTACGCGCGAAGCCTTTTCGGTCTCGTCGATGCGCTGATATCCGAAGTGGGTTTGACTCACGCGAGCATGCTAGCACGCCACTGCGACGGGTTCATTTCAAGCGCTCAAGCCTCGCGGCGTGCCCCGGCTGCCTCGAGCCGCTCGAGATAAGTCTGCCAGAGAGACTGACGATTCCCCCCGAGATCGTAGAGATAGTCCCAGGAATAGATGCCGGTGCCGTGCCCGTCGGAAAAATGCGGCTGCACCGCGTAGCTGCCCACCGGCTCCAGGCTCAGGATGTCCACGTCCTTCTTGCCGACCTGCAGGACTTCCTGGCCCGGTCCGTGGCCGCGCACTTCGGCCGAGGGGGAGTACACGCGCAGGAATTCGTAGGGCAGCTCGAAACGGCTGCCGTCGGAAAACGAGATCTCGAGCACCCGGGACTTCTGGTGCAGCTTGATTTCGGTGGGAGTCGGTCTGTCCGCGGCCGCCATGAGGCATTCTAGCCGACCGGCCGCGCGACACTAACGCTTGTTCAGGAGTTTGAAACGCTGACCTGATCGTAGTCGAAACCGTGTTCGAGCAAGCCGGCAAGCGTGACGCGTCGTATGGCATTGCCGAGGTCGAGTTCGAGCTCGCTCGCGCGCCGGTACCAACCCGCGGGCAGCACGAGCGCGGGTGCCAGGCCCGGCGCGACCGGCAGCATCAATGCATCGGCCCGCTGCGGGGCGCTCCGGTCGGAGGAGCGCACGGCGCAGGCCTTTGCCACGCCTTTCAGGGCCCGGGCCCCGATGCTGAGCGTCTGCTCCGGTCCTTCTACGAGCCAGTCGACGTGGCAGAGGATGAACTGGCGCGTGCCGCTTGGCCGCAGGGCCACCAGCTGCCGGTGGGCAAGACGCATGCCGGGCGTCCGGCGGCGAAGCTTGAATCCTTCGTCCGATTCCTCCAGCGTTTCCCAGCTCTCCAGACTCTGTTCGCGGGCATCGCGCGTCTCGGAGCCCTGGAAGACATGAAGTCGCTCGGCTTCCCCGTAGGAATAGCTCGATGGACCCTCGTTCTTTGCGGCGAGATTGCCTTCGATCGCGTGGTGAATCGCGGCAAACCCGCTCACCAGTTCGATGGGCGAGGGGCTCTCACGCCGCGGAAAGTCGCGCGCCGGTGCGCAATCGAGCCAGGCACCCCGCAGCGTCTTGAGAAGATCTTGAGCGGCAAGCCGCGTGCAATCGGAGCCCAGTCCGAGCGAGGCGGGTTCGGCGCCCGCGTCCAGGCGCTGGATGCGGGCGCCGATCGAGCGGGCGACGCGGGTTAGATCGAGAAAACGCAATGTCGCCGCACCGGCTGCCGATTTCGCCCAGGCGGGCCCCGAGTCCCTTGCGATATCCACGGCGTAGGCGCCGCGTCCGGGCGCCTCGCGGCTGAGCACTGCCTTGTGCGCCCAGCGACGCACCCACCTGCGCGTCCAGCCGAGTTCCCGGTGGGACAAGTGCTGTGGTCGGGAAAGCTGCAGCATCAGCACCTCTGCGTACGCCGCCATCGGCGAGGATTCGTCGCTGAAATCAGCAACAGTTTCCCTGGCGGCCGCGCGCGCTTCGGATACCGCGTAAGTCTGATTCACCACCTTCCAGTAGTCCGCTCCGAACTCGCGCCGCGCGAGCACGTAAGTCCCGATCGCCTCTCCCGCGCACGCAAGCACGCGCTGGAAAAGCCGGGGAAGGGAGGACTTGAGCTCGAGGTGCTTGCCGTTCAACGCGGCGGCGAGGAGCCGCGCGTAAGCGCGCAGCATGGCGGCCCACAAGCCGTTCGCCTGAACGAAGGCCGTGGCTTCGTCGTAGCTGAGCGGCAGGGGTTTCCCGGCGAAAAGCTTGGCTTGCTCCGCTTCGGCCGGCGCGACGGAATGGCGCAGCCGCTCGAGGATCTGCAGATACGCCGAATGCCTGGGCGGACGAGCCTCGATCTCCTCGAGCAGCGTGAGAAGAGTGCTGCAGGCATGCGTGTCGGTGAGCACCACGTGCGCAAGCCAGTCCTCGCAGCTCGTCAAGTCCGCGAGGCGCGGTTCTGCGGCGGGGAGGAAATCGCCAAGGGCCATGGGACTTTATCGGGGGTTGATGCCTGCGGAGCGGGATTGCGACAATGTACTATGACAAGGACATAAAAACCGGCCGCACCGAAGCCGGGATGTGAAAAATTTGGCAGAGAGCGCTGCGGAGCGGGGGTCTCAGACCGCCTCGAAAGTGACGCGCTCGAAATCGGCGCCACGATCGACGACCGACGCGAGTCGCAACTGGCCCGCGCGATCGCCGAACACCTCGATCTCGCGCTTCGGCTTGAACCACCCCGCTGGCAGAACCAGCGTTTCGGGAGTCTGGAGCGCCGCAAGCGCCGGCAGCAAGAAGGCCGGGGTGTATTGCTCGGCCGAGGTAACGGCGCCAGCCGCCCTGATCGCGGCTCCCTGGGGAATCCCGGGGAGGATCTGGACGCCGGCGCGCAATTCGAATTCCACTGAGACCGAGAGCCACTTGACCGTGCAAAGAAGAAAGGCCTTCGCGTCCGCCAGCCGGATCCCGAGCAGCTGCCCGAGCACCAGTCGCGAGCTTGCCGCAGGATCGACTCGCGCAAGGCGCAGCCCGGAGGCACTCTCGTCCTTGATCTGCCAGGTCTCGACAGCGAAATCCGGCGGGGGGCCGGGTTCAACCTCGGGGCGCGTGGCGACGCGCCCGAGGGTCGCAATTTGCTCGTGCTGCACCTGGGATATTTTTGGGGGACCTGCGCGGACCGCAAACGCGCGGCCGGTGACGAAGTAGTGTATGGAGGCCATCCCCGAGCACATCTGTGCCGTGCCGCTTGCGCCGCGGCGTGGGTGCACGCGCGATTGCTTGTCCTCGCACCAACGCCGATGGAGCATGCTGAGGAGGCTTTCCGCGAGCGCGGCGGTCACGTCCTCGCCGAGCCCGAGCGCCGCGGGGGTGTCGCCCTTGCGCAGCAGGCCGACGCGCTTGCGCACGCTGCTCCCAAGCTCGTGGATGTCGAGAACGCGGGTGGTGTCGCCCTCTGGCGTACGGCGCGATGCGCCGGCGGCGGCCGAAAGATCGATGACGAGCGGTGCGATGCCCTCGCCGGCGGCTGCGGGGGTGCGCCCGATCGAGACCTTGGGCGTCCAGCGCTCGAGCCAAATTGAAATGAGCTCGATCTGGCGCGGCGTGAGCTTTCCGGGGTTGGCGAGATCGATCAGCAGAACCTGCGCGTAGGTTTCGGTGCAGGTCGTCTGCTGGCCTTTGTGGGCTGGATGGGCGACTTCGTCTCGTGCCACGCCTCTTTCCTCGACGAGCGCATAGACGCCGTGCAGCAACTTCCATTCGCGCTCGCGGACGTCCTGATAGGCTTGATAGTAGGCGAGCATCTTCTGCCCGGTGCACCACAAGACGCGCTGGCCTACCAGGGCCGCGTTCGCGCCGGAACCTCCACCCGCAATCGCCTTCAAGCAGTGTTGATATCCGTACGAGAGTGCATCCCAGAGCGCGTGCACGTTGTCGAGGATCTCCTGCTCCGGCTTGGCGAGCGGGGCGGGGCGGCTGGAAAATCTCTTGGAGTGTTCCTTTTGCACGAAGCTCACCGGGTCGCGCAAGAGCTCCAGGATCTTGAGCCGCTCGGCAGGCGCGACGTTGTAGGCATTCAGCTCATTGAGCTGCCCGAGGAGACGAACGTGGGATGGGCCGATGTTGATGAGCGGCAGTGACTGCAACCACTTCGCGCAGCCGGAAGAATCCGTGAAATCGGGAGCGGCGTCCGGCTTGATGCTCGGGGGATCGAAGCTCGACATGGAGTCAGTCCAGTCTGCGTCTCAGCGCGGCCGCAAGCGCGCCGCGGTCGGGAGACGGGCGCTGCGGGACGTCCGCGCGCGAAGGCTCGGCCCAGATCGGACGGGGAAAATGGCGATCGCGCTGATGGCGCGGAATCACGTGCCAGTGCAGGTGCTGCGTGACGTTGCCGAGGCTCGCAAGGTTGACCTTGTCCGGATCGATGAGCTCGCGGAGCACGGCCTCGGTTGCGAACACCGCGTTCATCAGCCGTGTGCGCTCGGCAGGCTCAAGGTCGGTCATTTCTCTCACGTGCCGCTCGAGGACCACCCTGCAAAAGCCGGGATAATCCGGATCGTCGACCAGCACAACGCGGCAGAACCCGTCGCGCCAGAGCAGATTCCCGCCCGGGGAGTCGCACAGCTCGCAGGGTTTGTCGATCAAATTTTTACTCCCCGTCTGGGGGCGCCGCGTCGGCGAATCGTCCGCGCTCGCGGCGAAGGATAGCAGAATCAGCGACGGCTACGGGCTTTCCCGGTCCGACGGCGGCTCGGCCGGGACTGCGTTCTCCGGGAAGATGTCCCGATAGCTCGCGTAAAAGCTGCCGAACACGGTAGGCAGCGAGAGCAGGGTAAGAATCAGGGCAAGGGAGCGCAACACCTGTACCTTTCCCTGCATCAGGACCGCCGCGACGGTGACTGCTACCAGGAACGCCGCCCCAGCCAGCGCGAGAATGGTCCCGTATACGAAGAATGCCCGCCAATTCCGCAATACGGCGAAAAAGCTGTAGAAGAGCGATTGGGCGGCACCGATGCGGCTCCACGCGGCGAGCACGGGCGCAAACCAGAAAGCCATCAGCACCGGGGTCGCGGCCAAGGTTGCGACCAACATCGCGAGCGAAACGCTGCCGTCGCGCAACGCCTCGATCGGAGGCTCCTGGCCGGAGAGGACCCAGTGCATGAGCGCGCCCGCGTCCGCAAACGAAGCGACCCCGAGCACCGTAGCGATCGAGAGAACGTACAGAACGCCCAGCGCGACCAGCGTGGCCGGTCCGCTTCGAAAACCAGAAAAAAGCAACGCCGGACGCAGCAAGCCTCCGCGATCGAGCACGGCGCACATGACCATGAAGCTGACTGAAAATGCCGGCAGCAGCACGGTGGAGGCGGCTGGGCCCAAGTAAGCGATCTGGCCGAGTAGCGCAACGGCGATGTAGTAGGTGAACACCAGAAACAGCCACATCGGCGGGCTCTTGCGGAAAAGCGCAAAGCCTCTTAAAAGCCAGAACCAGCCGTTTCTCGCCGGAACGACGCGCATCGCTAGACTTGAAATCCGCTGGTTCTCATCAGGGCCAGTGTGGTCCAGGCGCCGGTTTCAAACAAGAGGGAAGGGGCGGGTGCGGCGCGCCTCGAGCACCCGGCGAAAATGTTCCGGGTCATGCGCGTGGGTGAGCTCGCCCGCGCGGGGCAGGTAGAAATCGTACAAACGCGAAAGCCAGAACCGCAGGGCCGCGGCGCGCAGCAGCACCGTCCAGGCTTCCTGCTCGACCCGGGTGAATTCGCGGGCCCGGCGGTACGCCGCCACGAGCGCCGTCGCGCGCCCCGGGTCGATTTCGCCCGCGGGGTCTACGCACCAGTCGTTGACCGTCACTGCGACATCGAACAGGAGCGCGTCGATCCCGGCGAAATAAAAATCGATCACTCCGCCGATGCGGTCTCCCTCGAACAGCACGTTATCGCGGAACAGATCGGCGTGGACAGGACCGCGCGGCAAATCGAGCGTGCGGTGGCGCGCCTGGAATTCGAGCTCGGATTCGAGCAGCTCGCGGCGTCCTTCGTCGAGGAACGGCGCCACCTCGCGCGCCGCCTCGCGCCACCATTTCGGCCCCCGCGGATTCTCGAGCTTTCCGTTGTAGCCTTTTCCCGCAAGATGCATGTCGGCGAGTACCGCACCGACCTGCTCGCAGTGACGCGGCTGCGGCGTGCTCACCGGGGCGCCGGGGAGGCAGGTGACGAAAACGGCGGGCTTGCCGTTCAAGGTTCCGAGGTACCTGTCGCTCCGGTCGGCGATCGGTGCGGGGCACGGAATGCCATGACGCGCAAGGTGCGCCATGAGGTTCAGGTAGAAGGGAAGCTCCGTTGCACTCAGCCTCTCGAAAAGCGTGAGCACGAACCGGCCGTGCGAAGTGGTGACGAAGTAGTTCGTGTTTTCGATCCCTGCGGCGATGCCCTGCAGATCGACCAGCGTGCCGATGGCGTAGCGTTTCAGCCAGGCCGAAAGCTCATCGGCGGTGACGCGCGTGAAGACAGACATGATGCCCGAGCGGTCGTCGACGCCCGCGCCAGCGTCAGAACCGGCGGATCACCCAAAGCGGCACGCGCACGCCGCGATCAAGGCTCTCGTTTCTCAAGCCCGGGCCGTCGCCCAGGTCCTCGACCAGGTAGTACTCCTGGCCCAAAGGCGTGGTGACGCGCACCACGCGCCGGCCGTCGATGAGCCGCTCCTCGACCTGGTCGCCCCCGCCGGGCTGGATGCGTACCGGTGGCTCGCCCGGTTGCTCCGAAGAAACACCGGGTGGCGGCGGCGGAATCTCGGGAAGCGGTTCGAGCTTGGGCGGCTGCTGTGCTGCGAGGGGCAGCGAGACGACGAAAAGGGCGAGAGCAAGGATTCGGCGCAACATCGGGCGAAATTCCATTTCCCGGCGAGTCTATCAGAACCGCTGCGCATTCGTGGTTCGAAAGATGGCCGCGCAATGTTCTGACATAATGCTGAACAGGCGCCAGGCTTCGCCTGCCGCGCAATCTTGTCGCTCATAAGTTCCCTTGGAAAAAACGCTGCTGCTGGTTGACGGGTCGTCGTACCTGTACCGCGCCTTCCATGCGTTGCCCGACCTGCGCAACGCGGCGGGGGAGCCCACCGGCGCGATCTACGGCGTGCTCAACATGCTACGTCGGCTCCTTGCCGACTACAAGGCCGACTACCTCGCCTGCGTGTTCGACGCGAGAGGCAAGACTTTCCGCGACGAGATGTACGCGCAGTACAAGGCGAACCGGGCGCCCATGCCCGACGACCTCGGCGCGCAGGTCGGGCCGCTTCTCGACGCCATCCGGGCGTCGGGCTGGCCCCTGCTGCAGATCGAAGGAGTGGAGGCGGACGATGTCATCGGCACGCTCGCGCGCGAGGCCGAAAAGGGCGGCCTGCATTGCGTGATTTCCACCGGCGACAAGGACCTCGCGCAACTCGTGAGCGACCGCGTCACCCTCGTCAACACCATGTCGAACGAGCGCCTCGATCCCGCGGGCGTCAAAGCGAAGTTCGGCGTTCCGCCCGAGCGCATGCTCGATTTTCTGACTCTGGTCGGGGACTCCGTGGACAACGTGCCGGGTGTAGAGAAGGTCGGTCCGAAAACCGCGGCGAAGTGGCTGGAGCAATACGGCTCGCTCGAGGAGGTGGTGCGGCATGCGGATGAGATCGGCGGCGCGGTAGGCGAAAATCTGCGAAAGGCGCGCGACTGGCTTCCCCAAGCTCAGGCATTGCTCGCGGTGAAATGCGATGTGGAGTTGCCGGTGAAGCTGGAAGAGCTGAAGCTCGGCCCCCGGGACGAGAAGCGGCTTGCCGAGTTGATTGGCCGTTTCGGATTCAAAAGCTGGCCGAAGGAGACTACGAGCGACGTCTCCCCGCCTCCTTCGCCTAGCCCCGCGCCCGTCCGCGCGGACCAGGAGGAGCGCCGCTACGAAACGCTAGTCGGAGAAGCGGATCTTGCGCGCTGGCTCGAGGATCTCGAAGCGGCCGAGCTGGTTGCCCTCGACACCGAGACGACGAGCCTCGATCCGATGCAGGCGCGGCTCGTGGGCATGTCCTTTTGCGTGGTTGCGGGCCGCGCCGCCTATCTGCCGCTCGCGCACAACTATGCCGGCGCCCCGGGCCAATTCGGCGTCGAGCCGGCGCTTGCGATGCTGAAACCCTGGCTCGAGAACGAAGAGCGCAAGAAGCTCGGCCAGAACATCAAGTACGACCAGCACGTGCTTGCCAATCACGGCGTCGCGTTGAGAGGCATCGCGCACGACACGCTGCTCGAATCCTACGTGCTTGAGAGCCACGCGCGCCACGACATGGACAGTCTCGCTTCCCGCCATCTCGGGCTGAAAACCCTCACCTACGACGAGGTGACGGGCACGGGCGTCGGGCGCATTCCCTTCGAGCAGGTCGATGTCACGCGGGCCGCGGCCTACGCAGCAGAGGACGCCGACCTCACGCTCCGGATCCACCATGCGCTCCTTCCGAAGCTGGAAGCCGCGGAAAAGCTCCTCTACGTCTACGGCTCGATCGAGCTTCCTGCACGCGAAGTCCTTTTCAGGATGGAGAGGGACGGCGTCCTGATCGACGCGGCGCAGCTCGAAGCGATGAGCCATGAATTGGGGCAGAAAATGCTCGAGCTCGAAGCCAGGGCCCACAAGGAAGCGGGGCAGCCCTTCAACCTCGGCTCGCCGAAACAGATCGCCGAGATTTTTTTCGAAAAAAAGGGAATGCCCGTCATCAAGAAGACGCCCTCCGGCGCGCCCTCGACCGACGAGGATGTGCTGGAGAAACTCGCGCTCGATCACCCGCTCGCGAAATTCCTCCTCGACTACCGGGAAATCTCCAAGCTCAAGTCCACCTACACGGACAAATTGCCGAAGATGGTGAACTCGCGCACGGGCCGGGTGCACACCAATTACGGGCAGGCGACCGCGGTCACCGGGCGCCTCGCCTCGAACGATCCCAACCTGCAGAACATTCCCGTGAGGACCCCCGAGGGGCGGCGCATCCGCGAAGCCTTCGTCGCTTCGCGCGGCCACGCCATCGTGAGCGCCGATTATTCACAGGTCGAGCTGCGCATCATGGCGCACATTTCGGGGGACGAGAATCTGCTGCGCGCGTTCGAGGCGGGGGAGGACATCCACCGCGCCACCGCGGCCGAGGTTTTCGGACGCTCACTGAAGGAAGTCACGCCGGAGGAGCGCCGCTACGCCAAGGTGATCAACTTCGGGCTGATGTACGGGATGTCGGCGTTCGGCTTGGCGCAGCAGCTGGGCCTTGAGCGCGCCACTGCGCAGGCTTACATCGCGAGTTATTTCATCCGCTATCCGGGCGTCGCAAAGTACATGGAGGAAGTGCGCAAGACCGCGCGCGAGCGCGGCTACGTCGAGACCGTGTTCGGCAGGCGCCTGTGGCTGCCCGAGATCAGGAGCTCCAATCCGGCGCGCCGCGGCGGAGCGGAGCGGGCGGCGATCAACGCGCCCATGCAGGGCACGGCCGCGGACCTGATCAAGCTCGCGATGATCGCCGTGCGGGGGTGGCTCGACCGCGAAAGGCTCTCGACCAAGCTCATCATGCAGGTGCACGACGAGCTGGTGCTCGAGGCTCCGGAGGACGAGCTTGCCCGCGTGAAGGCCGAGATCCCCGGGCTGATGAGCGGCGTGGCGAAGCTGAAAGTACCTCTTGTGGTGGACGTGGGATCGGGACAGAATTGGGAAAAAGCGCACTAAGCGCCCATAAGAAAACCCATCCGGTCGTTACAGAGGAGGACGACGTGATACCGAATTCCCTTCAGGAAGAGCATGCCTCACCCGATGTCATCCGGCACCTCGTGCTGCTCGGTGACGCGCTGCAAAACATAGATCTCGGAAAGGGCCAGGCCGAGAGCGCGCTCGTCCCGCGGCCTCGCAATCCCTGGAAGCTCACCGTTCTCCAGCCGCCAGAGGTGCTGCGGCAGGGTCGGGTGCGGGCGATTCCGGCGGAGGTCACTCACATCGGGATCTGCGTCGACGGCGGCTGGGCGATCGAGACGAGCGGCTTGCTGAAAGGCGGCGCGCAATCGATCCAAGATGCGCTGGACACGCTTGCTGCGGCCGCCGATGAATTCGAGAGCATGTTCTCCCGCCTGATCGCCGCTGCCACGGAGGCCGGTGTGCCGACGATCGTGTGCACGCTCGTTCCGGCGCGATATGTCGAGCCCTCGCAGCAGCGCGTGGCCGCCACGGCGCTCGCGATCTTCAACGACCGCATCCTGCGGCGTTCCATCACCGCGCGGCTCTCGATCGTGGAGCTGCGCCTCGTATGCGACGAGGACAGCGACTACGCGAGCGAGACGCTGCTGTCGCACGCGGGCGTGCGCAAGGTGGCGAACGTGGCCCGCTCGGCGCTCTACGAGATTTCGCGCAATCCCGGGCGAACGCGGGTGTATTTCTAGTTCCGCACGGCTCCGAACACCTTCCTGAGTATCGCCGAGGCCGCGCCGGCGGGATCTCGGCGGATCTTCTTCTCTTCCTCGGCAATGGTGACGAACAGGCCGTCGAGGGCCCTGCGCGTGACGTAGTCTTCCAGGTGCGCGTCTTCTTCCTTCACCAGGCCGAACTTGGCGCCGCTTGCGGCGATTTCGTTGTATTTTTCGGCGAGCTTCACTTTCGCCATCGCTTTCCTGACGATCGGCTTGAACCTTTGTGCAAGCGGCTCGGAGGTTGTCCGCTTGAAGTACTGAGTGGCGCTGTCCTCCCCGCCGGTGAGGATGCCTTTCGCGTCCTCCACGCTCATTTTCTTCACCGCGTCGACAAGCAGGGTCTTTGCTTGCGGCACCGCGGCCTCGGCCGCGCGGTTCATGCGAAGGACCAGGTCGTCGGCCTGCTTTCCCATTCCGATCGAGTGCATCACCGCCTCCGCGCTCTTCATCGAAGGCGGCAACGGGATCCTGACCTTGTCGTTCCCGAAAAATCCGTTCTCGACGCCGAGCTTCGCGACCGCGGCATGGGAGCCCCGGGTAAGCGCCTCCTTCATCCCGCTGACGGCGTCGCGGCTGGAAAGGTCGGCGAGGCCCGCGGCCCACACGGTGGCCGGGACGACGAACGCGGCAAGGTACGCAGGAATGCGAAGCAAGAGCTTCTCCTAGTTCACACCCGCCGCGTGCGCCTGCCGGTCGGCGTGGTAGGAAGAGCGGACCATGGCGCCGACAGCGGCATGGGTGAAACCGAGCGCTTGAGCTTCGCGCTCGAACATCGCGAAAGCGTCAGGGTGCACGTAGCGCGCGACCGGCAGGTGGTGTGGCGAGGGTTGCAGGTACTGGCCGATCGTGAGCATGTCGATGTCGTGCGCGCGCAGGTCGCGCATCACCTGGAGTATCTCGTCGTCCGTTTCGCCCAGGCCCACCATCAGGCCCGACTTGGTCGGAACATGCGGATGCCGCGCCTTAAAGTCCTTGAGCAGCCTGAGCGAGTGCGGATAGTTGCCGCCGGGACGCGCCTTGCGGTAAAGGCGCGGCACGGTCTCGAGGTTGTGGTTCATCACGTCCGGAAGGTCTTGGTCGAGCACGTCTAGCGCGCGCTCCAGGCGCCCGCGGAAGTCGGGGACCAGCACCTCGATGCGGGTCGCGGGCGATTTTCCGCGCACCGCGCGGATGCAGTCGACGAAGTGGCCTGCGCCGCCGTCCTTCAGGTCGTCGCGGTCCACGCTGGTGATGACGACGTAGGCGAGGCCGAGCTCGGCGATCGTCTGCGCGAGGTGCTCCGGCTCCTGCGGATCGGGCGCGAGCGGCCGCCCGTGGGCGACGTCGCAGAACGGGCAGCGCCGCGTGCACAGGTCTCCCAGGATCATGAAGGTCGCCGTGCCTTTTCCGAAGCACTCGCCTATGTTGGGGCAGGAGGCTTCCTCGCACACCGTGTGGAGATTGTTCTCGCGGAGGATTTGCTTGATCTCGTGAAAGCGCGAGCTGGGCGAGGCAGCGCGCACGCGGATCCACCCGGGCTTGGCGAGGCGCTCGGCCGGCGCAAGGGCGATCGGGATGCGCGTCTTCGCGAGACCCTTCTTTTTTTCGACGACCGCCGTCATTTGTCCTCGATGAGCCGGGCGATGCGGCGGGCGAGCTCGTCGCCCATTTCCTCTGCATCCGCGAGCACTCCGTGCGCGCGGGTCTGCGTGATCGCGAGGCCCGGATAGCCGCAGGGGTCGATCGCCGAGAACGGCGCGAGGTCCATGTCCACGTTGAGCGCGACTCCGTGATAGCAGCAGCCGCGCCGCACCCGGAGCCCGAGCGCCGCGATCTTCGCGCCGCCGACGTATACGCCCGGCGCGCCGTTCCTGCGCTCGGCTCCCACACCGTGAGCCCCGAGCACTTCGATCACCGCATCCTCGATCAAGCTCACCATCCCGCGAACGGTCAGGCTGCGCCGCGCCAGGTCAACGAGCGTATACACGATCGCCTGTCCCGGCCCGTGATAGGTGATCTGCCCGCCGCGGTCGATGCGCTCGACCGGAATCGCCGACCCGCGGGGAAAGTGCTTTTCCCGGCCTGCGACTCCGACGGTATAGACGGGCGGATGCTCGAGCACCCAGAGCTCGTCGGGCGTTTTCGCTCCGCGCGAATCGGTAAACCGGCGCATCGCCTGATAGGTCGACGCATGCTCGGCGAGGCCCAGGCGCCTGATGATAGTCGCGTTGTCGACCTGGATTCCCGCTCTTGCGGGAATGAGGGCGGAAGCTGATCTCTCGGCGACTTGCACAGGGCGGCTCACAACACCATCGTCACCATCGGATGATCGCACAATTCCCGGTACAGCTCGTCGAGCTGCTCGCGCGAGACTGCGCGCACGTTGCAGGTGAGCGAAAGGTACTTCCCCTCGCGGCTGGGGCGCATTCCGAGCGTCGCCGGGTCGAAATCGGGCGCGTGGCGCCTCACCACCTCGATCACCGCTTGGGCGAACCCGGCTTGCGTCTTTCCCATGACCTTGATGGGGAAGTCGCAGGGGAAGGCGAGGACGGGTGAGTCGCTTTCAGGCATGAGCGGGGGCACGCATCACCTTGGCTTTGTACTCCTGGTACAGGGCGTAGACGCGCTTGCAGACGGCCCCTCGCTTTCCCGCGTCTTTCCCTGTGCCGACCGGCTTTCCGTCGAGCGTCGTGATCGCGAGCACCTCTCTCGATGACGAAGTCACCCAGATCTCATCCGCTGAGCGCAGCTCGCTCTCGGCCACGGGGCGGACCTCGTGAGGGAGCGCGTTCGCGTGCAGGATTTCGATCACCACGTCGTAGGTGATTCCGGGCAATATCAAGTGAGACTTGGGAGGGGCGAGCACGGTTCCGTTCTTGACGATAAAGACGTTGCTCGCCGACGCTTCGGTGAGCTGGCCGTCGCGCACCAGGATCGCCTCGACGCAGCCTTGGTCTGCGGCGAGCGTGCGCAGCATGCAATTGCCGAGCAGCGAAGTCGACTTGATGTCGCAGCGCAGCCACCGG
>DASPWT010000029.1:0-19952 GCA_035637655.1 Burkholderiales bacterium
TCTATTTTCTTGCGCGACAAGTCGAACCCGACTGTCGGACGGCGCTTGCCGAACTCGACCGCGAGCGGAAGCCCGACGTAACCCAAGCCGACTACGGCAACCGTCGCCAGCCGTTGGCCGCTCTCGGACCGGACTTCCGCCTGGCGATCGGATTTTTCAAGCAGTTCCAGCATGGTCATGCCTTGGGTCGAGCGCCTTGAAACAGGTCAATCGGCTTGCCTCAAGGGCGGACATCGAAAGCATCCACCACGATGTAATTATTGCTCGCGGCCGGGTTTTGCCGACCCGTCGCCTCGATTGTCAACGTATGGCTCCCGCTGGCCAATCCCGTTGCCTTGAAGATGATGTCTTGGTATCCCTCCCTTGGGGAAGCAAACGTATCGATCTCGGCCACGAAGACTCCATCCAAATACACGTTTGCGATTC
Organism: Burkholderiales bacterium; assembly: GCA_035637655.1. Classification (GTDB taxonomy): domain Bacteria; phylum Pseudomonadota; class Gammaproteobacteria; order Burkholderiales; family SG8-39; genus VBDM01. The sequence goes on from DASPWT010000029.1 coordinate 427, forward strand.
CGGTAGTGAATTTGCGGCAGCCGATCCAGCTGACCGACGTCCCAGTGAAGGTGAACGTGGCGGTCGCGCCAGCCGAATTGGATTCCGAGATGGTCCCCATGCTCCACGCCCTGTTGAGGTTGCCTTGAATCCAACTGCCGGAATAGGCAACGGACGGATCGGTTTCCTCGAAGCGCGTTCCCGGCCTCGTCACATCGAACGCATCCACCGCGACCAGGGGCCCCGACGAAGCCGCGTTCTTTTGGCCCGTCGCCTCGATCGTGATCGTATGGTTCGCGTCGGCCAAGGTCGGCGAGGTGAAGACGATGGCCTGGACTCTGGGGTCCGAATAGTACAGATCGACCTCACCGGCGAAGACTCCATCCAAGTATACGCGAGCGATCCCCGCATCGGGTCCGCGATAGCCAATCCAGCTGATCGACGTTCCGTTGAACGGCAACGTGGCTTGCGCACCAGGCGTCGTCGAGACAGCGGCGTACCATCCGCTCCATGATCTGCTGGTATCCCACAGCGTCCAGCCGGCGGTGTAGCTCATGTCCGGATCCGTATCCTGGATGTGCGAAGCGACCTGCGCAGGCACCTCGAACGCATCCACGACCGCGAGGGCGAAAGGCGACATCGCCGCCTGCGAATCAGTGTTCTTCAGCCCGGTCACCTCGATCGTCAAGGTATGGCTGCTGTTGCTCAGGCCCCGCGCCTTGAAGACGGGAACGTGGACCTCGTACGACCTCGCGAACATGTCCACCTGGGACACGAAGACGCCATCGATCGACACGCGAGCGATGCCGCTGTCGGGCCCGCGCATGCCGAGCCAAGTGACCGAGGTCCCTGTGAAGACGAACGTGGCTTGAGCGCCGGGCGTCTGCGACTCCATTGCGCTTCCCCCGCTCCATCCGAACAGGCCGCCATCCTGGATCCAGCCAGGGCCGAAGCTCACGGACGGATCGGTCTCTTCATAGCGCTTTACTGCCGCCGGCGGCGGAGGAGCATTGGACACCGTCACGGTGACCGGCGTCGAGGTGGCGCTGTTGCCGGCGGCATCGCGCGCGACGGCGGTGAGGGTATGCGAGCCATTGCTCGCGGTAGTCGTGTCCCAGGGCACCGAATACGGCGCGGTGGTGTCGTCCGCCCCGGGAGCGCCGTCGAGGAAGAACTGTACGTCGGCGACACCTCTGTTGTCGGAGGCGCTGGCCGTCACGTTGATCGTTCCGGAAACGGTGGCGCCGGAGGCGGGAGACGTGATGCTGACCGTCGGCGGGGTGTTGTCCGGGCTGGGGCACGTCAAGCCCGGAATACACGGCAATAGCTGCGCGAAAGCCTGGAGCGGAACCCAGGCCAAGCCGAAAACTGCCAATAGAGCCGCCGCGCGAACACGTCGTTTTGAGATACTGAGCATGACTGTTCCCCTCCGCCGACAGTTAGAGAAGCCGGCATGACTATGACCCCGAAATGTTGAAAGTCCGCGATCCGAGGCAAGCCGATAGAACTACGATCCGCGGAGCACGACCTGGGACCCCGGCACCCGATCATCGGTCGAACGCCCCCGCGCGAGCTTCGCGACGTGCCAGTCGATCACCCGCGCCAGTCCGTCCCGCACCCGCCAGGCCGGCTGGTATCCGAGAAGCTGCTGCGCCTTGCCGATGTCGGCTCGCGAGAAACGCACATCGCCGGGGCGAAATTCGCGATAGACCGGGCGCAGATCGCGCAGATGGGGATAATGCGTCTCGAGCTGCGAACGGATCATCTCGAAAAGCTCGTTGAGGGTGGTTTTTTCGCTCACCGCCACGTTGTAGACCTGGTTGACAGCGCTCGGGTCGTCAACCACGGCCGCGAGCAGATTCGCCTGAACCGCGTTGTCGACATAGCAGAAATCGCGAGCCGTCCCTCCATCGCCGTTGATGAAGATGGGCTCGTCGCGGATCATGCTGGCGATCCACTTCGGGATCACGGCCGCATAAACCCCGTTCGGATCCTGGCGCGGGCCGAACACGTTGAAGTAGCGCAGCCCGATCGAGGGAAATCCATAGCAGCGCGCGAAGATCTCGGCGTACAGCTCATTCACATACTTGGTCAGCGCGTAAGGCGACAGCGGCCGGCCGACCTGCGACTCCACCTTCGGGAGGGCGGGATGATCGCCGTAGGTTGCGCTCGATCCGGCGTAGACGAAGCGCGAGACGCCGGCTCCGTGCGCCGCTACCAGCATGTTGAGAAAACCCGTGACGTTGTTCTCGTTCGCGCCGATCGGGTCTGCGATCGAGCGCGACACGCTGCCGAGAGCCGCTTGATGCAGAACGACATCCACCGACCTGCACGCCCGGCGGCATTGATCGAGAGAGCGGATGTCGCCCTCGATGAAATTACAATTCTTCCACTGGCGTGTGCTGACAGCTTCCTTCACGTTGTTCCGGTTCCCGGTCGACAAGTTGTCTAGGCCGACCACCTTCTGATCCAGCTTCAGGAGGGTTTCCAAGAGATGCGAGCCGATGAATCCGGCCGCCCCCGTAACCAGCCAAGTGCGCGGGCGGTTCCTAACGAGATCTTGAATCTCCGCGTAGGTCCTCACCGGATTTCACTCCCGGTGCATGCGCTCATTGCACTCTCGAGCTTCATTTATTCGTGTTCAATAAAAATGACTTCGCTCAGAAAGTCCGTGCGTACTCACCGGTCGCACGCGGGTTCGTGAATCAGCTCCTTCAGCAACCCCTCGAAGCGTGCCAGCACCATGGAGGTGGAATGCGTGCTGCTGAAATATTCGCGACAGCGCGCCGAGGCGTGCCTCCAGTGCTCTTCGTCTGTAAACAGGCGCTCGAGCTCGGCCGCCGCTTCTTCCACTCGCTCGACAACCGGGTAGAGCGCTTCGCCGCGCAAGCGCGCACCGGTGTCGACGAAAGCCACTGTCGGCACGCCCCGGGCCCACGCCTGAAGGAAAGTGTTCGGCATTCCCTCGTGGATCGAGGTATTGACGAGGACCCGTGCCTGGTCAAAGTACGGCTCGACGCGGGCAAGCGGCAGAAAGCCGGTAAACTCGATGTTGGAGATCGACGTCGCCGCCTCGCGTATCCTCTCGAAATACGCATTGCGGCGGGATGCGCCGCCTGCCCCGCCTATCATGACGAAGCGTCGCTGCGGCAGACGCCGTGCCAACTCAAGAAACAATTCGGGTCGTTTGTAGTCGCGTTCACGTATGCTCGCGACCCAGAGTACGCAGTCGCCTGACCCTGGTGAGGCGCCGGCGGGCAACTCGTAGCAATTGGGGATCTGGGTCGATTCGCGGCCATAATTGGCGCGGCAGGTTTGCTGCTGCACAGCGTTCTGCACCACTATCCTGTCGACGTGCTTGAGACCGTGCTCGTACAGCCAGCGGTCGCGGAGATAACGGATTGGCTGGCGCCCCGGGACAAAGTCCAGGTTGGCCGCGCTGGCAAAAATAGAGCGCTTGCCGTTGCGGCGACAGAACTCCGCAACAACCGCTGTGAGCATGGCCGAGCAGCGCTGGTAATAGACATCGGCGTCGACCGCGCGCATCGCCCCCCACATCGCCGTGATGCGGGGGTGTATAAAGCGCAGAATCGGCAAACCGGCATCAGGACCATGGGTCTTGTGCACCGTGACGCCATCGAGCAGCACTCGCTGCGGCTGACCGTAGTCAAGGCAGATCATCGATACGCGGTACCCGGCGCGAGCCAAGGCCCGCGCCAGGATGCTTTGCTGCACTTCCGCACCGCCGATAAACTCGTTGTCCGGGTCGCGCGAAAACACCGGCCAGGTGTTCGGGGCGACAAAGCAGATATGCGGCCGCCGCGAGCTGCCGGCCGGGTGTAACGGGAGCGCGCGGCCGCGGCGGGCCGCTTCGGCGCTGCCCTCACGCCGACTGAGCGTGGGCCCCAGTATGGCCATTGGGGCGAGAGATCCTCAAATCGCCGGTCTTTCGAGCGCGTTGACCGTACATCATTCCAATCGCCAGCCACAGGAAGACCTGCTCCGGTCTCGGTGTGAGGTAGCTCCCGGCGATGCCGGCGACCAGAAAGCCCGCCAATCCGGCCGCGGCCCCCTGGTAGAATCCGCGCAAGATGGGGCTCAAGACCGGATCCACGCCCAGTGCGCGAAAATCCTTCAAGACGTGGACGAAGTAGCCGCAAACGAAAAACAGGCCGACTATGCCCATGTCGAGGATGGTCTCCAGGTAGGCGTTGTGAGCTTGCGCCACTCCGAGAATACTGACCCCGACTCCCGTGCGCATGGCGTCGGACCAGAGAATCGACCCGAGACCGTTGCCGTAAATGGGGCTGCGCAGTACCTCGGGCAGGAGGGGCAGCCAGATCCCTTCGATGCGCCCGGCGCTGACGGCGTCGAGTCCGCTTCCGAACCCGCTTTCCACGCGATCGTATACTGCGCCCGGAAGGAGAAACGCCGCGACCACCGCCAGGAGCCCGAAGAACATCAAGGCTTTTGCGTTGCGGCGCCAGAGCAGGAACAGCACGTTGACCGCGATGAAGCCGAGGAAGGCGCCGCGCGAAAACGTCAGCACCAGCGCCACCACCACCATTCCCATCGACGCCAGCAGCGCGAGCCTCAATCCTGTGTTCTTCGATTCGGCCCACGTGAAGAGCAGCAGTGCGTAGGCAACCGCGTACAGGCGCCCCAAGTCGTTGGCGTGCTGTCCGAGCGGCGACAGGAATTCGCGCGAGTCGTCGCTCGCCAGTCGGCCGAGCGCGACCCCGGACTGGGAGACGAACACGATCACGATCGCGCCCATCATCCAGATCGATATCAGCGTGGGAACGAGAAACTTTTCCGGCTTCTCCGACTTCGATACCGCGGCACCGACCAGCAGGGCGAATATCACCATCGACAACGGCTTGACCACGAGGTCGCGAACGTAGCCGGCGGCGTCGTGGAATTCGAGCTGGTCGTACATGAAGAACGCGGGTGCAATGTCGCCGACGTGACGCGAACCCAACGCGCCGGCGACCAAGATTGGTGCGATGTACAGCCATAGCAGTGGGAGCGGCATAAAGCGGCGCAGGCTGCCGCCGGACACCCCATGAAGCAGACAAGAGCCGAGCGTCCCGACCAGCAGCAGGTTCACGGGATTGAGGCCAGTAATCCCGAGCATCTCGTGAGGAAACACGGTGCTGCTCGAAATCGGCATCAACGGGATAAGCAACACCACCCCGACGCGAAAATCGAGCAGGATGAATGCGCATGCGATCAGCGAGACGCACAGGTACAGCGCGTTCAACTCGGCGACTGCGACCGCTGATCCCCAGAAGGCGCCGAGCAGCGTGATGCCCGCAAAGACCGAGAGCGTGAACGCGATGCGGCGCCCTGACCGCGCGTCCTCCGCCGACCCACGCAAGATCTTCTGCGCCAGAACGGAGGGCATCCCAACTGGTCCGGTTCAAAATGCGTTGAATACGGTACCGACGATGCGAGCGCCCGTATCGTTCAACCCCTGGATGACGCTGGCCGTATCGGCAAGACGGGTGTGGTCTTTGCGGGCGAGCACCATGGCACTGCCTGCGCGGAAAGCGAGGCTTTGTGCATCCGCGTAGAGTTTCGCCGGCGGGGTATCGAAGAGGATGACGTCGAAATCACCACGCAACTCCTCCAACAAAGCGGTGAAAGACGGGCGCAACAGCAGCTCCTGTGGATTGGGCGGGCACGCCCCCGCCGGCAGGAGCGAAAGTGACCCGAATTCCGAAACCGGCACTACCGCGCCGCGATCGGCGCGGCCTGAGAGGACCGCCGAAAGGCCGATTCGGTCGGGAACGTTGAAGATCCGGTGCAGTCGCGGTGTGCGCAGGTCGGCGTCGATCAGAAGCGCACGTTCGCCGAGTTGCGAAAAAGCGACGGCAAGGTTGGCGGCAACGTAGCTGCGCCCTTCGCCGGGGCCTGGGCTGACGATCGCCAGCACCCGCTGTCTGACCCCGGCCCTGGACCAGCGAATCAACAGCTGGGTGCGCAACGCCCGCAGCTCCTCGGCGCGGGGGTGAAACGGTTCGTAAGCTACTACGAGTTCGCTGCTGACGCGCTCGTTGCCGGGTAGCATGTGGGGAAAATCGTACTGCTTCGCGACCGCCCAGCGCAGGTCGTCCGCTGTAATCAGACCTAGGCGAAGCGCAGCTTCACCGAACCTGCCTCCCTCGACGCGTTGCAGCTCCAGCACGCGCTCGATGTCCCCGGGGGCGAGCTTTCCGACCTCTACGAGGATGCTGCCGAGCTTGCCGTCTTGACGTGCAATGACACGGCTGGATCCTTCGATCGGAAGGACATTTTCCTGAGCGTTCATCAGCATTCCTTATCGTGGGTTCGGTAAGGCGCGTCCGGCGCCACCTAGCCGACCGAGCAGAGGGACTCCGGCGGGCTGCCAAGCGTTGAGCACGCCGAGCAGAGGCACGTTCCATGCATTGTCGAGATCGTTGCGCGAGCGCACTCGGCAGTCGAACATTTCCATCAGAATCACGAGGCCGATGCCGAGCATCGTTCCCACCACCACCGACAGGGCGATGTTGAGGAAGATTTTGGGTTGGGAAGGCGCGCTCGGCACGAATGCCGGGTTGAGCACGGTGACGTTGGTTTGGCTCGCACGGCTTTCGACCTGGCTGACGACCGAGCGCTGCATAGCGGTGTCGTAGGCCCGTTCTGCGGATTCCACGTTGCGCCTGAGCACCGTTAATTCATTGCGAGTCTCCTTGAGCGCGAGCAGCCGGGCGCGCTGCGCCGCCATAGCTTTAATGAGATCCGCCTCGCGTTGGCGGCTCTGGCGCGCCGAGCTATCGATTCCGGAGACGAGCTTCCTCATTTCGGTGCCGAGTCTATCGCGTAAGCCCTGATTCTCGGAGACTTGACGCTGGTACTGAGGGTGGTTGGATCCATACTGCGTGGCCATCTCCTGCAGCTTTGTTTCTCCGTGAAGGAGATCGGCCTTCAGCTTCTGAATGAACGGATTGTCGAGAACGTCCGGCAGCCTATCCGGAGACCCGTCGTGCTCCAAAAATCTGCGCGCCTGCTGCGTCCGGCTGTTCCATTGGAACGTCTGCTCCTGCGCTCTCGCCACCTGCTCGGAGAGCACCCCCAAGCGCGTGTTCTCGACGTCGAAGCGCTCGTCCGCCGAGACGATTCCCTGCCGCTGGTGATAGTCCGTCAGCTTTGCTTGGGCATCCTCCAGATTGGCTCGCAGGGTCTTGAGCTGTTCATCGAACCATGCCGCCGCTTGCCGCGTGGGTTCCACGCGCAACTCGAGCATCGTATCGATATAGGCCTTGGCGAACCCGTTGGCGACCGACGCCGAAAAACCGGGGTCGGGGGTTGAAAAGCTGGCCTGGATGACGGTGCTCTGCGAGGTTTCCACCTTGATCTTCTTGAGAAGACTCTCGATCAGCCAGTCCTCGATCGCGCCTTTGCTCCCCTGCTCGTGTTCGAAGGCCGCCCGCATCGAGGGACTCTCCGCGAGCTTCAGGTCTTGCACGACCTTGCGCGCCACTTTCTTGCTGGTAATGATGTCCATCTGTGTCTGCAGGTAACTGAGCCGCTCCTGCGGGGCAATGAGGGGACGGAGGACGTTGCTCAGCGATTGCTCGTCCTTGGCGTCCACCAGCAGCGACACCGTTGCCTTGTAGGATTTCGGAAGCAGCAAGCTTGTCACGGTGGCGGCCAATACGGTGGCGGCGAGCGCCAGGCTAAACACGCCGAAGCGCGCGCGCAATGCAAGCAGAAACTGCTGGATGCTCATGAAGTTTCCGATGTGGCTGGTCGAGGTCGCGGACCGCGCAGGGCGTGCCCTCTAGAAAAGGCTCTCCCGAACGTAGATCACATCGTCCGGCTCGACTCGATCGGTCAGCTGCGCGTCGATCGTCCGAAAATTCCCGTCCCCCGCCTTTCGGCGGATCTTCAACCCGCGATCTGTCCCGCGCGGTGTCACGCCTCCACCGACGGAGAGCGCCTGCATCACGGTCATGGCTGGCTCAGCCCGATAGACTCCAGCGCGCTGAACCTCACCGTAGATATAGAAGACGGGAGCGCGCTGCACGAAAATCGTGTCGCCGCTCTGCAACTGAATATTCTGTGACAGGTCGCCCGTGCGGTACATGGTCGGCACGTTGATTTCCAGTCTCGCGGTCTTGCCGTTGCGCATGACCATGACGATGACGTTGTCGTCGCCGGTCGGGCCGATTCCGCCGGCAAGCGCCAATAGGTCGGTCACGCTCGAGCTGGTGTCGTCGAGCGGATACCGCCCCGGATGGGCGACTTGGCCAAGCACGGAAACCTGCCGGCTGCGCACTCGGACCACGTTGAGGCCGACCTGAGGCTTCAGTACGAACTTTCCCTTGATCAGTTGTTCGGCGATCCGGGCCTCCGCTCCCGCGGGCGTCAGCCCGCCAAGCGCAACCTCGCCGATCAAGGGAAAGCTGATAGTGCCCCGCTCGGAGATGCGCGTCTCGGTCGTGAGATCCGGGTTCTGAAACACCGTAATGCGGACGGTATCGCCTTCCCCGAGGGTCTCGCGTGATTGGCCCAAAGCCGTGGCCGATAGCAGGATCGCTGCGATACCGAGCAGAGCGGCGAGAGGCTGTCGTCGTGATGCCTTCGCCGGCAGAATCACAGTGGGTGGCTCTTCTTTGTGCAGGGGCACAATCACAATTACAGACGCCTCATTTGAGTGGCCATGTCATGTCATGCCAAATACCGAGCGAGCTATCACTGGGTCCCAAGGTAGCTGCGAGACGTTTATGGATGATTTCCTGGCCTGATCCGATCGGACTACCCTGAACGCCGGCCAGGAAGGCGCTTCGCTACCATCACGCGACGGATGGGTCCTCGAAGCTTGATCGCGTTGTGCAGGTCGTCCGATGCCACCGCGCAGTTTGCATCTTCCACTGCGCTGTCTGCCGCGCTGACTGATTGCTAGCCGGTCTCTTCACGTTCCGCCGGCGTCGCGGCGCTTCCTGTTCGAAAGACGGAATCCGGATTCCGGAAGCACGCGATCTCCCGCGTGAATTTTTCTCTTTTTTCCGCGATGCGCGCGGTTCGCGGATCCCTTGGTTCTTTCGAACTAGATCGTAGTTACAGCGCTACGACAACGAACTGTTCCGGCTCATCTTTAACTCCAGTGCCCGCTCTCTCATCGGGACGAACCCCGAGAGTACCTAGGGTTTTTCGAAGCCAGTTTGGCGAGTGATGTGTATTCCGGCCGCGTAAAAAACTTATGCATTTGTCATGATCGCGCCACCGGTTGTCACGAATCCACTACACCGAGGTCGTCATGAAACTTTCGAACCGATATGTCGTCAAGTCGCTTCGCCAGAATTCGCGGCGATTCTGCCGCGTAGCCAGCGAATTCTGGATCTCTTCCATCCTTTCGGCTTTCAGTCCCGCAGCTGTTGCGATACGCGCCGGCGCCTTTGCGCTTCTCCTGTGCGCGGCCTTGCCTGCCGCGGCTCAAGGCCAGAGTGCACCGATGCCTTTTTCCGGAACCCCCATAGCGGTTCCCGGAAGCTTCGAGGCGGAGAACTTCGACCTCGGCGGGGAAGGCGTTGCCTATCACGACAACGTTCCGGGCAACGCCGGCGGCCAGTACCGGCTCAACGAGGACGTGGACATCATTCTGTCCGCCGACGCCCTGGGCGGCGGCTTCGTCGTGAACAACTTCGAGACCGGCGAGTGGCTCGCCTACACCGTCAGCGTGGCGGCCAGCGCCCAATACGATATCGAGCTGCGCGCAAGCAGCGCGTTCTCGACGAGCGCCTTCCACATCGAGATCGACGGCCAGAATGTGACGGGAACCGTCACTGTTCCCGACACGGGCAAATGGAAAACTTTCCAGTGGGTCGGCAGGAAAGGCGTCTCTCTCGCCGCTGGCCAGCACGTGCTGAAGGTCGTCGCCGATCAGCAGTATTTCAATCTGAACTCGATCAGGGTGACGGCCGCTCCCCTCGCTACCCCTTATTTCGGGACGCCGATTGCCGTGCCCGGAGGCTTCGAAGCGGAGAACTTCGACTTGGGCGGGGAAGGCGTCGCCTATCACGACAACGTCGCGGGTAACACCGGTGGTCAATACCGGCTCAATGAAGACGTGGACATCATTCTGTCCGCGGACGCCCTGGGCGGCGGTTACGTCGTGAACAACTTCGAGACCGGCGAGTGGCTCGCCTACACCGTCAGCGTGGCGGCCAGCGCCCTGTACGACATCGAGCTGCGCGCAAGCAGCGCGCTCTCGACCAGCGCCTTCCATATCGAGGTCGACGGCCAGAATGTGACGGGAACCGTCAACGTGCCCAACAGCGGCGACTGGAACACCTTCCAGTGGGTCGGCAAGAAAGGCGTTTCTCTCAGCGCGGGTCAGCACGTGCTGAAGATCGTCGCCGATCAACAGTATTTCAACCTGAACTCGATCAGGGTGACGGCCGCTCCCCTCACTACCCCTTATTTCGGGACGCCGATTGCCGTGCCCGGAACCTTCGAAGCGGAGAACTTCGACTTGGGCGGGGAAGGCGCTGCCTATCACGACAATGTCGCGGGCAACGCCGGCGGCCAGTACCGGCTCGACGAGGACGTGGACATCATTCTGTCCGCCGACGCCCTGGGCGGCGGTTACGTCGTGAACAACTTCGAGACCGGCGAGTGGCTCGCCTACACCGTCAGCGTGGCGGCCAGCGCCCTGTACGACATCGAGCTGCGCGCAAGCAGCGCCTTCTCGACCAGCGCCTTCCACATCGAGGTCGACGGCAAGAACGTTACGGGAACCGTCAACGTGCCCAACACCGGCGACTGGAACATCTTCCAGTGGGTCGGCAAGAAAGGCGTCTCTCTCGCCGCGGGTCAGCACGTGCTGAAGATCGTCGCCGATCAGCAGTATTTCAACCTGAACTCGATCAGCGCTGTGGTCATGCCCGCTATGGTCATGCCCGCTGTGTCCGCATCGTCGCACCTCTTGTTCAGCTCCGGTTTCGAGGGCTCCACGGCTTTCAGCGCCCCGAGCGACTGTTATACAACGGGTTGCTGGCAAAACATCCTCGGCATCGACAGCAGCACCGGCTTCGCCTGGCCGCCCACTGTCTGGGGCGGCGGTCCCACCCGTTTTCAGCTCATCGCCGATGCGACCGTGGACGCCACCACCGTCGGCAATTACATGTTCAATCAAATCCAGACCGTCACCGGGCATAACGGAACCCCGACCCGAGCCCTTTACCAGCAGATGTCGCAGAGCGGATGTTGCGGCACCCTCCCCCAAGGCGGGCATCCGGCCCAGGACGCGTTCACGCTCCAGCCCGTCAGCGAACTAGGCGATCTCTACATCAGCTACTGGCTCAAGTATCAGCCGGACCTGGCGCAGTCGCTGGTTCCCCCGAACTGGCGCGTGCTCTTCGAGTGGAAGACCAGCAGCGATTACCGCGTGATCGTTTCGGCAGTGACCTGGGGTCTCGATGCGAACGGTGTCAACGTTCCGCTTTCCTGGGAGATCATCGGTGACAACGCAGCCGGTAACCTGCCGTATCAGAGATTCTGGGACGTGTACAACACCACCGTTCCCGTACCGGTAGGCGAGTGGTTCAAGTTCGAGGTGTTCTGGCATCGCAGCGGCGGCAGCGACGGCCGCGTCTGGATGGCGGTCAACGGCCAGGTGATCGTCGACCACTCCGGGCCGAACGTGGGCGTCAACAACGCTGCCATCGATCGCATCATGATGCCGAATCTCTACAGCGGAGGCTCCTACCCCATCTACCAATGGGTCGACGATGTGCAGATCTGGGACGGCTTCCCTCCCGACGCCGCCCCGTATTAGCCCGGCTCAGAGTCGAGCGCGCGGAATCCGTGAAATCCATCCTCGCCGAGCTTGCGTTCGGACAGGAGGTCCCATGAGATGGAAACTTAAGGCATCAGGGAGTTTCTCTGCACCACCGACGAGGGAGCCAGGGCGGCCGGCGACGAGCAGCTCTGCCTTGCTCATAGTGCTCGTCTCGATGGCCATCATCGGCGTGCTCTCCGGATGCGGCAAGGCCGCCGTGACCTCAGCCGGCGCGCCGCCGACCGGCGTTACGCCCCCTGCCCCTGCCCCTGCCCCCGCCCCGGCCCCGTCTCCCGCCCCAGCGCCCACCTCGTCGACGCTCTTGTTCAGCTCCGGTTTCGAGGGTGCAACGGCGCTGCTCCCCCCGAGCGACCTTTACGGAAACGGCGGCTGGCAAAACATCGTCGGCATCGACAGCATCACCGGATTCGCCTGGCCTCCCAACATCTGGGGCGGCGGCACTACCCGCCTTTTCTTGTTCCCCGATGCGCCCGTGGATGCGACGACCATCGGCAATTACGTGGTCAATCAAATCCAGACCGTCACCGGGCATAACGGAACCCCGACCCAGGCCCTCTACCAGCAGATGTCGCAGAGCGGGGTTTCCGGAACAGGGCCCAACGGAGATCCGGCCCAGGACGGTTTATACCTCCAGCCCGTGAGCGAAACCAGCGACCTCTACATCAGCTATTGGCTCAAATACCAGCCCAATCTGATGCAGTCGATGATCCCGCCGAACTGGCGCGTACTCTTCGAATGGAAGACCAGCAGCGACTACCGCGTGATCGTCTCGGTGGTGACCTGGGGTCTGGATGCCAACGGCGTCAATGTTCCGCTTTCCTGGGAGATCATCGGCGACAACGTGGCCGGCAGCCTGCCGCAGCAGAGATTCTGGGACGTGTACAACACTACTGTACCCGTGCCCGTAGGCGAGTGGTTCAAGTTCGAGGTTTTCTGGCATCGCAGCAGCGGCAACGACGGCCGGGTGTGGATGGCCGTCAACGGTCAGCCCATCGTCGATCACTCCGGCCCGAACATCGGCATCAACAACGCGCCCATCGATCGCATCATGATGCCCAATCTCTACAGCGGAGGCTCCTACCCCATCTACCAGTGGGTCGACGATGTGCAGATCTGGGACGGCTTCCCTCCCGACGCCGCCCCCCACTAGTCCTCGGGTATTCGGGTCAGAAACGATCGAGGCCGCCGGATCCGGCGGCCTCGTTATAACGGTTTCTATTCCAGTAGTGATTCCAGAGCGCTTGCTCCGAGCTCAGGGTGTCGACAGCCCGGCGCACATCTGGTCTTCGGTTGGCGCCGGCGACGGTCCCGTCGTGGAGGGATTTTGCTTATGAAGCTGGATATTGCCGCCGCCACCGTTTGGTCCCGGAGGACCCAGTTCGCGCGTCGTGAGGTCGTACCCATTGCTCAAATGGAGCCCGAACCTGTCGCTGCCGCCGGGTTCGCCGTTGTCTTCCATCCTGACTCGGAACCTCACGGTAAAGCTGCCGGCCCCGCCGTCGACCACGCCTTCCCCACAGATGTCACGTGCGTTGGGAAACGCCGGGTCCATGAGGTACCCCGTGATGCTCGTACTTCGCAGGTGAGCCGGCGGGTTGTAGCCATGGTCGAGAACGTTCACATGTCCCCAGAACGCGCCATTCTTGCATCCGCCGTGAGCGCCGAAGTTGACGAATTGCGCCGAGTCGCCGATGACCCACCCGCCGCCGGTGATGAAGTCGCACGGTGCCGGAACGAAGTGGGCCCTGGCAGGACCGCTCGTGAGCGTCCCCGCAAGCACCAGTGGTATTGCGAACAGCATGAAGATCGTTCTACGCATTGTTGCTCCTCTCGTATTCGTGTGAGCTTTGCTTGGCTTTAGATGCCCGCCTTCGCTGCTCCGATGACGACATCGGTCAAGCCGAGCGGGTCCGTGACGTGCAGGGCGTTGACGACGATGCCGCTAGCCGACTGAACCTGCTCGTTCAGGATGACATTCAGACCGGCGATGGAAACCGCCTGGTTCGGAAGGCCGGTGGGAGAAACGGACACGCCACCGATCGTGAGCCCTTCGATATTCGAGAGACCGGTGGGGACTGCGCCCGAAACCGCCAGAGCTCTCGATATGATGGTAGTGGCCGTTACGTCTATACCGGCTACCGTCATCGAGAGATTTCCGAGCGAAGCTTCCGAGGCCACCTGATCGGTCCACCCCATCGTGGCGGCGTTCAAGGCTTCTGCGCTGAGCAGGCCGGGGATGCTTCCCAAGGGTTGGCCCGTGCCGAGCGGGTCGGCGGCATCGACGAGCGTGCCGCTATCCGCGAGACTGGTGACTGTTCCCAGAACGACCGCTGTGACCGCGCTCGCCTGACCGGTGAGGGTTTGTGTCCCGCTGCTTCCCCCGCCTGGCAGCGGTGGGAGCAGATCCAACTGTGCCTGGCTGATTCCCGGCCACGCTGCCAGAGCTGCCAACGCTCCGGCGACTCCGATGGACTTCCAAAAGCTCGATTCTCTGCTTCGCATGCTGACTCTCCTTTTGAGTGGTTGACGCTGAAGCTTCTTCAAAAAGCCCCCCCAAAATAGAAGTGCGGTGTTACAGCAAGTCGTTCTGAGTTTGCCGCATTGCATAGTCCGAGTTGATGTATCGAATAGTCCGAATGGCGGTGATTTGCAGCCCGATGACGACGTCCGCCGGAGTCGCTATGGCAGTTGGCGTGCGCGATCGCGAATCGAAAAATGCGCCGCGATCGGAGCCGAGAACTGCGGCGGATGATCAGGCCTTGAAGGGGAGAAGCGGCAATTGCAAATGGCGATTCTTCAACGAACCGTCAACCGTTCAGAATCTCCAGCGCCCGTAGCTCAAACCCGTCGCTTCACCGTCTAGAACGTGATTCGTGCGGCAATCGACCTGACGTTGACTGCGTAGTCAACGAAAGCGACGTTTGAAGAGCGAGCCTCGCGCTGAGCGCTGAACAGCAGCGTAAGGGCCCGAGCAGGCCGATACGAAACCGTCGCCGTTCCCGACCTCACTCGGTCGGTTCGGCCTGGAGAAACTCCAGACGCCAGTCCCGGGTTGCCAAGGAAATCCCTGACGCTGTAATCGAGGACCCCGGACACTTCTATTTTTTCGGTGAGGCTGAGCGCTGGGCGCAGCGTGACCCCTTTCACGAGCACGAAGCTGGAGCCGATGTCCAGGTAGGGGTAGATGTCCCGCTGCGCTACGGCGGCCAGCGAAAACTTGCCGGTCGGCTTCCAGTCGTACTCGGCGCGAGCGGTGTTGCCATCGAAGTCCTGTTGCGGCACCTGGGCATAGCGCCGCCTGACGCGATCGGCGCGTGCGCTCACGTGCGACGCGCCGGTCAGAGTCCAGTCGGCAACGATGCCCACGCTGTCCTGGCGGTAGGCGTTGTTGTCTACGGTGCTCCCCTGATTCGGAAATCGGCCGTCCTCGTTCCGCACGCTGAGACCCACCGAGGTACTCGCCTGAGTGACGTAGCTAACGATGAAATCGGTAGAACGAACCTTGACGTCGAGGATCTGACGCGGCGGGTCGCCGTTTGTCTGTTCGAGTCCTCTCACACCCGCCTGGAGCCGCCAGCGCGGCGTTACCAGATAGGCCGCATTGAAGAACGCCTGTTGTGTCTTTAGGCGATCGAGCGTCCTGCTTTGAGTGAACGCAAATGAAGCAAGCGTGGAGGTTTCCGTATATCCCAACTGACCGCTTACGTCGTTGCCGAGCTGCCACAGCCAGGTCGCGCGTGCATCGTGACCGTCGAAGTCCAGATCTGTAGACTGATTGAAGCGGGTGGCGTTCCACGTGTAATCCACTTGGAAACGCTGGCGACTCACCGGTGCATCGAGGTTGAACCCAAGTGACGTGGTATGGTAAGTGTCTCCTACGGGATCCAGATCCTTCGAGAAGCGGAATACGTTATCGTCGCGAGTGATTTTTTCTTCGACGAAAACTTTAAGCTTGTCATCCCACAATGCAAATGCTTCCATCGCCGGCAGGAAGAGTCCGGCCACGGCAATTGTGCTGCCTGCGATTCGAAACCAAAGACGGGTGCGCCTCAGCGCGCCGCGACGCGGCGTCACTGTCGCCTCGGACAGACGACCAAGCTCGGGTGACTGGAATCCACACCCGAAAACGTACCACGACACGCGTGAACCAGGTCTTATCCGTTTACGTTCCTTCACACCTCATCACAGCGACATGCGGCGGCGTGCGATGGCGATCACGCCGAGCAGCCCCGCCAATACCGTGGCCCAATCGCCTGGCTCCGGGACGGGGACCGTGGGCCCTGGGGCGAGCTTGGCATCGGCGACGAGGTAGAATTTCTCACCGTCTAGGTCCCCGTTCCGGGGGGTCTGAATTGCGTTGACTTGGTCGCTGCTGCCGTTTGCCGCCACGAGCACTCCCTGCGACGCACCGACCACGTCGTGGTGATTGAAGACCGCCCGCCGTTTCAGCTCCGTGCCGTAGCCGTTCTTGCGGCTGGGCGTGAAATCGTCCGCGCCTAGGGTCGCGTTCGACTGCGGTGCGTCGACCCTGAGAGAGCTACTGGCCGGCGCATGGACGCCGGTTGTCAATCGGGTTCGGATTCCCTTCCGGGTGGCCGCAGCCGAAGTCAGTAGCGAAACGTCCGCGTTGGCGCGGATGCTGCCGTTCGCAGGGGCCTTTCCGCCTGAATACGGCGTCGTGATTTCATCTCGAGAGGCCTCTGGATTGGCGACCATCGTCGACACACTGTTGGCGCCGAACACGCGGTTGGCGCCGGTTTGTATCGAAGCACAAGCCTGGCCGGACACCGCTGCCAATGCCAGCCAAGCGGCAAGCGCTTCGAGCACCGGCTTTGTTCTCATCGTGCCTTCCTCTCAAGAACCGACATGAATCACTCCGGAGAGTAAAAGGTCAACGTGACACTGAGTCGAGTGTTTCCCTCCGCGAGAATGGGTAGACAGAACTAAGGGTGCCGACCCGATTTCACCGGGTTCAGTTGCTGAGAATGCGCAGCGTCAGCGCTTTGACGACGGCCTGAGTGCGGTTTTGAACATTCAGCTTGCGCAGAATTTTCTGCACGTGATTTTTTACCGTCAGCGGGCTGATCTCCAGGATGGTTCCGATCTCGATGTTGCTCTTGCCGAGGTGAATCCATCTCAGGATTTCCTGCTCGCGCGAGGTAAGGAGGCCGGCACCGCCGGGATGTGCGCCAGCGCTTTCGGCCGGCCGGTCGATCTGGGTGCGCACCCATGCCTGGTGCAGGAACGGGACGATCAGTTCTATGCAATAGACTTGCCTTGGGCTCATCGTCTGCGCCCGGCAAGCAAAGGTGAATAAGCTCGTCGGTTTTCCGAAAGCATCGTAGGTCCCGTGCGTGACGATCGTGTCCGCCCCTATGCGGCTGAGCTCGCGCGCCAGCGGGCTTGGGGCGAACGGACTCGCGGCCCCCGTCTCGCAGACTACAGGCCGATAGGAGTTCTCTTCCCAGGTCTTGATGATGTGCGGCACCATGGACGTATCCTGGCGGAACATGTCGCTGAAGAGCGCGGGCTCGAGAGGAGACGTCGAAAAACTGTCGACGTGAAAAGACATGGGCTCGGCATTGCGCAGGGCGCAGATCAGCGCCTCATGCTTCACCAGGTCTTGCAGCACGCCCTGGGTCCAGGTGAAGAAGTGATGTCGCGCGTGCACCCGAAGCGAGGCATCCATGATGAGCTTGAGCGATTCGAGTTCAAGAGCGTCCAATAAGACCGCGCTACCGGACGTGGCGCCGCTCACAGGGGCTGGAGACTGATACGCGGGCAGCTCGGAATGACGTTCTGCAATGAGCTGGTGTTCGCTTGCTTGCATGAGAGAACCCTCCCGGAATACAAGAGTCGTCCTAGGTAATGTACGAGTAGCGTGTGTAATATGAGTAGCGCGTATTAAATGAACGTGAACTGCCTGAAAATGATTTTGGGTGCGGAGTCTCCGAAGCAACCCATTGTTTGTACTCGTATTTCACTCACGCGTCCCAGCCGCTGAGTCTTCAGCAACGCGCCGGCGATGCCGGTCCGCGAACGCGTCGCCCGCTAGCCATAAGACACCGCTCCCGCTGGGCGAAGCCACGATTTCCCGCGGCGTGGCTGGCTGCAATTCCAGACACCGGCGATAGGCACCATCCGTGAAAGTAGTTCTTTGGAGCTAACCCGTCGTGTCCGCAGCGTTTGCAATTGGGCGCTACCGTGTTGCGCAAGTCGGAGCGAATCGTTGCAGGACAGGGTTTTCGATTGCCATGAATAAATAGCCAGGGCCCACAGGTTCCTCCGATATCCGTTACCCCTCCTCTTCCCCACTTTGCTCGCCGCCCACCAATCCCATCGCCTATTCCTCGACCACCGGCTCGCGCCCGCCGCGCTGGTGCAGGCGACGCTCGATCCTCTCGTGGTGATCGGCGCGCTGCTGTTGTCCGCTTTTGCATTCGGCAAGACGTTCGAAGGCCCCTATCTGATTCTCGCGCTGATCGTGTTCTCGCTGACCTTTCCCGGAACTCCTCCGAAAGGCACCAGCCTCAGAGCGCTCGCCGGTGACGTCATGTCAGGCTGGTTGGTTGTCGTCGCACTCCTGCTGCTTATCGGCTGGGCGACGCGGACACTCGGCTCTTTCGACCTGCACGTCATCCTCGCCTGGGTGCTCGCCGCACCGGTCGCGCTGTTCGCCGCGCGCGCTCTCTTGCCTTTCGTTCTGCTGCGCCTGCTCGCAGCGGAAGGTGTGCAAAGAGTCGCCGTCATCGCAGGCGAAGGCGGGCTTGGGCGCAAGCTCGCCGAGCGGATTCGGGTCACTCCGTTCCTCGGCATCCGCTTGGCCGGTTTTTTCGACGATCGCAGCCCCGAGCGCATTGGCGGCATCGGGCCCGGCGAGATCCTCGGCCCGCTGGATCAGGTCGCGGCGTACGTGAAAACACATCATGTCGATCTAATCTACGTCACGCTGCCCATGGCTTCGCAGCCCCGCATCCTCAAGCTGCTCGACGAGCTGCACGACACGACGGCCTCGATCTACTTCGTGCCGGACATCTTCCTGTTCGACCTGATCCAGGCGCGCATGGATACGATCGGCGGCATCCCGGTCCTCGCCGCCTGCGAAACCCCGTTCTACGGAATCAATGGTCTGATCAAACGCGCGAGCGACATCGTGCTCGCATCGGCGATCCTCGCGCTGGTCCTGCCCCTCATGCTCGCCATTGCGATCGGCGTAAAGCTGAGTTCTCCAGGGCCGGTGCTGTTCAAGCAGCGCCGCTACGGACTCGATGGCAAAGAGATCGTCGTCTACAAGTTCCGCACGATGACCGTGCTCGAAGACGGAAATGTAATCAAGCAGGCTACGCGCAACGACCGGCGCGTAACCCGTCTCGGCGCACTTCTGCGGCAGCGCTCGCTCGACGAGCTGCCGCAGTTTTTCAACGTGCTGCAGGGCCGCATGAGCGTCGTCGGCCCGCGCCCTCACGCGGTGGCGCACAACGAGATGTACCGCCGCTTGATCAAGGGCTACATGATCCGGCACAAAGTCAGGCCGGGGATCACCGGGCTGGCGCAGGTCAACGGTTTGCGCGGGCAGACCGATACGCTCGACAAAATGCAATTGCGCATCGAGCATGATCTCGATTACCTGAGAAATTGGTCGCTGCAGCTCGATTTGCAGATAGTGGTGAAGACGATCTTTGTCTTGCTCAAAAAGCAGGACGCCTTCTGAGCTGCT
>DASPWT010000030.1:0-6041 GCA_035637655.1 Burkholderiales bacterium
GTCCCCAAGGGCTTCTTCCCGCTGCAGGATACGGGCGTCATCCAGGGGATCTCCGAGGCTCCGCAAACGGTCTCCTTCGCGGCGATGGCCGAGCGCCAGCGCGCCCTTGCAGAGGCGATCCTGCAGGACCCGGCCGTGGAAAACGTTTCCTCCTTCATCGGCGTGGACGGCGTCAACAGCACGCTCAACAACGGCCGCGTCTTCATCAACCTGAGGCCCAAGTCTGAGCGCGGCGCCGACGTCGCGGAAGTCATGCGACGGCTGCAGCCGCGGATCGCGCGGGTCCAGGGCATCTCCCTCTACATGCAGCCGGTGCAGGACCTGACCATCGAGGATCGCGTCAGCCGCACCCAGTACCAGCTCACTGTCGAGGACGCGAACCCGGACGAGCTCGCCGTGTCGGTGCATCGCCTGATCGATCGCCTCGCACAGCTGCCGCAGCTCGCCGACGTGGCGAGCGATCTCCAGGACGAGGGCCTGCAGGCGTTTCTTTCGATCGACCGCGACACCGCGGGGCGCCTGGGCATCACGCCCGGGGTGATCGACACCGCGCTCTACAACGCATTCGGGCAGCGGCTGATCTCGACCATCTTCACGCAGTCGAACCAGTACCGCGTGGTGCTCGAAGTGAAGCCGGAATTCCGCCTGGGCCCGGCCGCGCTGAAGGACATCTACGTCGCCTCGTCCTCGGGCGCCCAGGTGCCCTTGAGCGCGATCACCACGGTCACCGAACAGCCTGCGCTGCTCGCCATAAATCACCTCGGCCAGTTTCCAGCGGCGACCATCTCCTTCAATCTGGCCCCGGGGGCTTCGCTCGGCGCGGCCGTCAGCGCGATCGAGGCGCAGGCAAGGGCGCTCGAGCTGCCGCTTTCGGTGCGCACGAGCTTCCAGGGCGCAGCGCTCGCGTTCCGGGCGTCCCTTGCCAACGAGCTGCTGCTCATACTCGCCGCGATCGTGACCATGTACATCGTGCTGGGAGTGCTTTACGAGAGCTACATCCATCCGCTCACGATCCTCTCCACGCTGCCTTCGGCGGGCGTGGGGGCGCTGCTCGCGCTCATGCTCACGAAGAGCGACCTAGGCATCATCGCGGTGATCGGAATCATCCTCCTGATCGGCATCGTCAAGAAGAACGCCATCATGATGATCGACTTCGCGCTCGATGCCGAGAGGAAGGACGGCATGAGCCCGCGCGACGCGATCTATCACGCCTGCCTCTTGAGGTTCCGCCCGATCCTGATGACGACGATGTCGGCGCTGCTCGGAGCCCTGCCGCTCGCGCTCGGCACGGGCGTGGGCTCGGAGCTGCGCCACCCTCTGGGCATCACCATGGTGGGCGGCCTCATCCTCTCCCAGGCGCTCACGCTCTTTACCACCCCGGTGATCTACCTGTGGTTCGATCGCGTGGCGCGGCGCGTGAGCGGGCAGGGCGCGGCGGGTTCACGCGCCGAGCCTTTCGAGGGTGGACGACCGTGAACCTGCCCGAATCCTCCATCCGGCGCCCGGTCGCGACGGTGCTGCTGACAGCAGGCGTCACGCTCGCCGGCGCCGCGGCCTTCGGCCTCCTGCCCGTGGCGCCGCTGCCGCAGGTGGATTTCCCGACCATCTCGGTGCAGGCGCAGCTTCCGGGCGCGAGTCCCGAGGTCATGGCGGCGACGGTGGCGACGCCGCTCGAGCGCGCGCTCGGCCGCATCGCCGGGGTCACCGAGATCACCTCGTCCTCCTCGCTCGGCAACTCGCGCATCACGCTGCAGTTCGACCTCGACCGCGACATCGACGGCGCCGCACGCGACGTGCAGGCAGCGATCAACGCGGCGAGAAGCCAGCTACCGACGAGTCTCCCGCGCAACCCGACATACCGCAAGGTGAATCCTGCGGATGCGCCGATCATGATCCTCTCGCTCACCTCCGACACGCTCGACCGCGGCGAGATGTACGACGCTGCGTCGACCATCCTCGCGCAGAAGATCTCCCAGGCCGAGGGCGTCGGCCAAGTGACGGTGGGCGGCGCGTCGCTTCCCGCGGTGCGCGTGGAACTGAATCCCATGACGCTCAACAAGTACGCGATCGGGCTGGACGAGGTGCGCACGGCGCTCGCCGCCGCCAACGCCAACCGCCCCAAGGGCTCGGTCGAGCTCGGGGATCGCCACTGGCAGATCATGGCCGACGACCAGGCGAAGAAAGCGAGCCAGTACATCCCGCTGATCGTCGCGTACCGCAACGGCGCAGCCGTGCGCCTTTCGGAGGTGGCCGACGTAGTCGATTCGGTGGAAGACCTTCGCAACGCCGGCATCGCCAACGGCAAGCCCTCGGTGCTCGTCATCATCAACCGGCAGCCGAACGCCAACATCATCGAGACGACCGAGCGCGTCCGGGAGCTCCTGCCCCTGCTGCGGGCGTCGATCCCGAGCACGATCAATGTAGATGTGGTGCTCGAGCGCACCAGCACCATCCGCGCGTCCCTGCGCGAGGTCGAGAGAACGCTGGTCATCGCGATTGCGCTGGTGATCATGGTGGTGTTCCTGTTCCTGCGCAACGCGCGCGCGACCCTGATCCCAGCGGTCGCGGTTCCGGTTTCGCTGGTGGCCACGTTCGGCGTGATGTACCTCGCGGGCTTCAGCCTCAACAACCTGTCGCTCATGGCGCTCACCATCGCCACCGGTTTCGTCGTGGACGACGCGATCGTGGTGCTCGAGAACGTTTCGCGCCATATCGAGCACGGAATGAAACCTTTCCAGGCGGCGCTCAAGGGGGCGCGCGAGGTGAGCTTCACCGTGGTCTCGATGAGCATCTCCCTGATCGCGGTGTTCATCCCGATCCTGTTCATGGGCGGCGTCGTCGGGCGCCTGTTCCGCGAGTTCGCCGTGACGCTCTCGGCCGCGATCCTCGTCTCGCTCGCCGTTTCGCTGACGCTGACGCCGATGATGTGCGCGCAGCTGCTGCGGCCCGTCGGCGAGCGCAAGCCCGGGCGCCTGTTCCTCGCGAGCGAGCGCGTGTTCCGGTGGATGCTCGCCGAGTACGAGGCGAGTCTCGCGTGGGCGCTGCGCCACTCGCGTCTGATGATGCTGATTCTCGCCGCCACGGTCGGGCTCAACGTCTATCTCTACGTGAAGATTCCGAAGGGATTCTTCCCGCAGCAGGACGTCGGACGCATGATCGGGTCGATCCAGGCGGACCAGGGCATCTCGTTCCAGGCGATGCGCCAGAAGCTCGAAGACTTCGCCGGGATCGTGAAGAGCGATCCGGCGGTGGAGAACGTGGTCGGCTTCACGGGCGGCGGCCAGCGCAACTCCGGTTTCATGTTCATCACGCTGAAGCCCGTGAAAGAGCGCGGGATGAGCGTCGACCAGGTGATCGCACGACTTCGTCCCAAGCTCCTGCAAGAGCCCGGCGCGAGTCTCTTTCTCGTGCCGGTGCAGGACATCCGCATGGGCGGGCGGCAGGCCAACGCGCAGTACCAGTTCACGCTGCAGGCCGATGAGCTCGCGGATCTGCGGCTCTGGGAACCGCGCGTGCGCCAGGCGCTCACGCAACTGCCCGAGATCGCCGACGTCAACACCGACCAGCAGGACAAGGGCCTGCAGACGACGCTCGTCATCGACCGCGCCACCGCCGCGCGCCTGGGCATCACCACACGGATGATCGACCAGACTCTCTACAACGCGTTCGGCCAGGCGCAGGTCTCGACCATCTATTCGACGCTCAACCAGTACCACGTGGTGATGGAGGTCGCGCCGCAGTACTGGCAGGGCCCGGAAGCGCTGAAGAACGTCTACGTGCTCTCGCCCACGCGCGGCCAGGTGCCGCTCTCCGCGATCGCGCGCAACGAGCCCACCACGGCGCCGCTCTCGGTCAACCACCAGAGCCAGTTCGTCGCCTCGACGATCTCGTTCAACCTGGCGCTCGGCGTGTCGCTGGGCGAGGCGGCCGACGCGATCAACCAGGCGATGGTTCAGCTCGGCGTTCCGACCACCGTGCACGGCAGTTTCCAGGGGACGGCGCGCGCGTTCCAGGCTTCACTCGACAGCCAGCCGTGGCTGATCCTCGCCGCGCTCGTCACCGTCTACATCGTGCTCGGCATTCTCTACGAGAGCTATATCCATCCGATCACGATCCTCTCGACCTTGCCTTCGGCGGGCGTCGGCGCGCTGCTCGCGCTGATGGCGTTTCGCACCGAGTTCAGCATCATCGCGCTGATCGGCGTGATCCTCCTCATCGGCATCGTCAAGAAGAACGCCATCATGATGATCGACTTCGCGATCGAAACCGAGAGGAGCGAACGCAAGAGCCCCGAAGCGGCGATTTTCCAGGCATGCCTCCTGCGCTTCCGGCCGATCATGATGACCACGATGGCGGCGATGCTGGGCGCGGTGCCCCTCGCGATCGGCTTCGGGGACGGCGCCGAGTTTCGCCGGCCGCTCGGAATCGCTATCGTCGGCGGTCTGATCGTGAGCCAGCTGCTTACCTTGTATACGACTCCGGTCATGTACCTCTATCTCGACCACTTCCGGCTGTGGTGCGGGCGCATATGGACGGGGCGCGCGGGGCGGCCTTCCATGGAGGCGCGATGAGGCGAAGCGCGCTCGCGTTTCTCGTCTTAGCGCTCGCGGGTTGCGCAGTCGGGCCGGACTACTTGCGGCCGGATGCCGCGGTCTCCGATGCCTACAAGGAAGCGACCGGCTGGAAAGTCGCCGAGCCGCAGGACGAATCGAACCGCGGCAACTGGTGGGAGATCTTCGGCGATCCGCAGCTCTCCGCGCTGATCGAAAGCATCGACATATCGAACCAGAACGTGCGCCTGGCCGAGGCGCAATTCCGCCAGGCGCAGGCCCTGGCGGCTCAGTCACGCGCCGCGCTCTTTCCGACGCTCGACGCCAACGCCTCGATCACTCGCAGCCGCTCGCCGACGGGCTTGGTCGGCGGCACGACCGCGGGGCGCATCATCAACAACCGCTCCGTGGGCCTCAGCTCGTCGTGGGAACTCGACCTCTGGGGAGGCCTGCGCCGCGCGCTCGAGTCGAGCGCGGCGGGCGCGCAGGCGAGCGCGGCCGATCTCGCGGCGGCGCGCCTCTCGGCGCAGGCCGAGCTCGCTTCCGACTATTTTCAGCTGCGTGTCCTCGACGCGCAGAAGCAGCTGCTCGACGATACCGCCACGGCTTTCGACAAGTCGCTCGAGCTCACCCGCAATCGTTACGCGGCGGGGGTTGCAGCGAAGGTGGACGTGGTGCAGGCAGAGACGCAGCTGAAGAGCACGCAGGCCCAGGCGATCGATACCGGGGTGCAGCGCGCGCAGCTCGAGCACGCGATCGCGATCCTGATCGGCAAGCCGCCCTCGGAGTTTTCCCTCGCCCCTGCGCCGCTTGCGGTGACCATGCCGCGCGTTCCGCTCGGCCTGCCGTCGGAGCTCCTCGAGCGCCGGCCCGACGTCGCCGCGGCCGAGCGCCGCGCCGCCGCGGCGAACGCGCGGATCGGCGTGGCCAGGGCCGCGTACTTTCCGTCGCTGACGCTTTCAGGGAATACGGGATTCCGCAGCGCGGCGGCAACGGACCTGTTCGCGGCGTCGAGCCGCTTCTGGTCGATCGGCCCGGTGCTTGCGCAGTCGATTTTCGACGCGGGGCTGCGTCGGGCGCAGACCGAACAGGCGATCGCCGCCTACGACGCGACCGTCGCGGAGTACCGCCAAGCCGTGCTCGCCGGCTTTCAGGAAGTCGAGGACAACCTCGCGGCGCTGCGCATCCTGGAGGAAGAGGCGGAAGTTCAGGAAGATGCGGTGCGCGCCGCGCGAGAATCGGTGCTCCTTACGACCAATCAATACAAAGCCGGCATCGTGAGCTATATCAACGTGGTCACGGTGCAGACGACGCAGCTCAACAACGAGCGCACCGCGGTCGGCATTCTCGGCCGGCGGCTGGTCGCGGCCGTGACTCTGGTGAAGGCCCTGGGAGGCGGATGGAGCACCGCGGAGATTGCGGCGGACAACCGCTGAATCCCGGTCAGCGGTTATTTCGAAACGGCGTTTGCCCCTGCTGCTCCGACGGCAA
>DASPWT010000031.1:0-10040 GCA_035637655.1 Burkholderiales bacterium
AGGAACTCGGTGAAGCTGCGGGTTTCGCCTTTCGCCTTTGCCTTTCCCGAGTCGAAGTAGTTTTTCAGCGAGGCGAGATAACCGATCGGCGCATCCAGCCAGACGTAGAGGTATTTCTCTTCCTTGATATCGGGAATCCGGATGCCGAAATAAGGCGGGTCGCGCGAGATGTCCCAGTCGGCGAGCGTTTTATCGCCTTTGCCCTCGAGCCACTCTTTCGCTTTGTTCGCCACTTGTGGCTGGAGCCGGCCGGACTTGTTTGTCCACTCGCGCAAGAACTCCTTGCACTTCGGATCGGAGAGCTTGAAGAAGTGGTGCTCCGAAGACTTCAGCACCGGCTTCGCGCCGGAGAGCGTCGAATACGGATTCTTCAGCTTCGTCGGCGAATAGACGGTACCGCAGTTTTCGCACGCGTCTCCGTACTGATCCTTCGCGCCGCAGTTGGGGCACTCGCCCTTGATGTAGCGGTCGGCGAGGTACATGCCTTTCACCGGATCGAAAAACTGTTCGACCGCCTTCTTGTAGACCAGCCCCGCCTTGTCGAGCTTGCGGTAGATGTCTTGCGATAGCTCGGTATTCTCTTTCGAGTGGGTCGAGTGCCAGTTGTCGAATTCGATGTGAAAGCCGTCGAGGTACTGCTTGCGCCCCTTGGCGATTTCTGCGATGAATTGCTCGGGCGGCTTCCCCGCCTTTTCCGCCGCCAGCATGATCGGCGCGCCGTGAGCGTCGTCGGCGCCGATGAAGTGCGCTTCGTGGCCCTGCATGCGCTGGAACCGCACCCAGATATCGGCCTGGATGTACTCCATGATGTGGCCGATGTGGAACGGGCCGTTCGCGTAAGGAAGAGCCGTAGTGACGAACAGCCGGCGGGACATGCTGACTTTCAAAAAACCGTCATTTTACCGCCTCGCGCCGTCTCCGGCGCGGCACAGCGCTTACGCCAGGACGATCGCCGTCGCGATGACCAGCGCCACGACCACCGTTGCGGCGAATATCACGTTTTCGCGCCGCCCCCACGGACGCTCTCCGGGACGCAGCGCCCGGTCGCGCGATATCGACGTCGCGGAAATTGATTTGGTCGAGACGAACTCGGTCGTCCCGTCCGCGCCGATCTGACGCATCAGGCGCTGAGTCGCTTCCTGCGAATCGAACGCGCGCGAGATGCCCTTGGTCGGCGAGGGCGTCGGCGCGACCTCTTCGTCCGATCCCTCCTCGGGATTCTGCGCGGTCGGGACTGCCGCGCCCTGGGGCGCCACCGGAATCGGCCGGCTCGTTGAGAGGGCGGGGCCCGCGCCTTGCTGGCCCGCTTCCATCTGCAGCCTGCACTCGCGCAGGTCGTTCGCAAAATCGGCCGCGCTCTGGTAACGCGCCTCCGGGGCCTTGGCGAGCACCTTGGCGATGATGTAGTCGAGCATCACCGGCACTTGCGGATTGGCCGCGCTGGGCGGCGCCGGATCGTGGTTGGTGATCTGATACATCAGAGCGCTTAGGCCTTCTCCGTTGAAGGGCGTGGCCCCGGTCAGGCACTCGTAGAGGATGACCCCGAGCGAAAAGATGTCCGAGCGATGATCGGCGCGTTTTCCCACAACCTGCTCGGGCGAAATGTACTTGGGCGACCCCATGATCACGCCGGTCTGGGTGCGCGTTTCGCTGGAGCGCATGCGGGCAATGCCGAAGTCGGCGATTTTCGCTCGCCCTTCCGGCGTGATCATGATGTTGGCGGGCTTGATGTCGCGATGCACGACCTGGTGCTGGTGCGCGTAGGCGAGACCCTCTCCGACCTGGGCGGCGACGTCGACCGCCTGCACGACCGGCAGCGGTTGCCCCTGGGCGAGCAGGTCGCGCAGCTCGCGGCCCTCGATGTACTCCATCGCCATGTACACCAGGTGTCCGCTCTTTCCGATGTCGTAGATGATGATGATGTTCGGATGGTTGAGGCTGCCCGCGGCCTTGGCCTCGGTGTAGAAGCGCGCCTCGTAATCCGCCATGCCCTCGTGCCCGGCCTCCTCCATGTTGATGGTCTTGATGGCCAAAATGCGGTTGAGCATGGGATCGTTGGCGCGATACACCACCCCCATTGCGCCTTTGCCCAGCTCGGCGACGATCTCGTAGCGGCCCAGCAGCCAGGGTTCGGTCATGGTCGGGCTATTTCTTCGGCTTCACGCTGCGGAACGCAGGACCCCAGATCGGGTGTCCGGCCTCGTCGTCCCGCAGGTCGAATGAGGGATCGACCTCCAGCGCCTTTCTGAATTCGTCACGGCACTGCTGTGTCCGGCTGGACGCGCAATGGATAAAAGCAAGATATTTGTGGGCCCTCACCAGGTCGGACGTGCCGCTCAGGCCGGTGTCGAGGCTCAGCTGCAGCAATCTCGCCGCGTAAGCCTGCTCGCCGTCCTCGTAAGCTCTTATTCCGAATTCGAGTTCCATCTCGCCCTTGCTCGAGAACGTCCCGCATCCGGATATCACCAGGCAAACGAGCAATGACGCGAGCCAGCGGTAAACGGCCATAGCTCCCCTTTAGCGGCGGAATCGGTGCGTGATGCTGATCTCCGCGTCCGGTTTGAGTTCGACTGTCTGGACGTGGGTCGGAAACGATCCGTTCCTCAACTCTACCCGATGCCGGCCCGGCCTGAGAGGGATAGATCGCAGCGGCGGACTGACCCCCTGTCTCGCCCCGTCCACGAAAACCTCGGCCCAGGGCAGGGCGACGATGTTGAGCGTGCCCTCGCGCAGGGGGGCGGGGACTGTTGCGACGAACTCCGGCTCCTTCTGCCTTGCCGGCGGCGCCACCGACGCCACCGTTTTCGCTTCGCCCTCCGAATCCCGGTGGCTGCGAGCGATGACTCCGGTCCCGACGATCAGCGTGAACGCGAGCGGCGCAGCGACCAGCAATTTGCCGTTGACCGCCAGCGTCCCCGGCCAGCTTCTGGGTCGCAGCTTCAGGAATTTGGGGATGCGCAGGCTCGGAACACGCATGGCCCGTCTTGGCGCAGGCACGGGGACCGTGCGCCGCAGGTTGCTCGGCGCCGAGCTGATCGACCAGACCTCGTGCTCGCGCACGTGCTTGTCGGTCTTGGCTCCCTCGTAGCGGAACAGTTTCGCGTAGTCTTCGGACAGGCGCGCCATCACGTCGTAATAGGAACGCGAGACGAGAATCTGCCCCGGCTCGGCGAAGCTCATGACGCGCTGCGCAACGTTGATCCCGTCGCCGATGATGTTGGGTTGGCCGTTGATGTCCTTGACGAGCCTCACCGGCCCGAGGTTGACTCCGACGCGAATCTGCAGCTGCGGGCCGCTGGTGACGTCCTGGCCGGCAACGGCATCGCGCAGGCTCATGCCCGCGAACAGGGTGTCTTCGGGGTCTCCGAGAAAGCTCACCGCTGCGCCATCCCCGGTGTCGAGGATGATGCGATCATCGGTGGCGACGCCCGCGATCGCCTCGGTCAGGGCGGCGTTGAAGCGTTCCTTGAGCGCGATCTGTACGCCGACTACCTGCTTCGAATACTCGACGATGTCGAGAAAGAGCACGCTGCAGATGAATGTTCGATTGGTATGCTCCGCCATCTTTGTCCGCCGCGGTACGTGTGCGGCCAGTGTCCTCTTGGGGCCTATTCTACCGCGGCAGGACCCGGCGGGCACCGGAAAGTTGCTAGAATATCAACCCATTGCCAGCCGGTAACCTCCCGCGCGACCGAATCGCGCGAACCACCATGTCAGTCACTCAGGAACAAGTTCACAGCGCGCTCAAGGAAGTTCTTGACCCGAATACCGGCAAGGATTTCGTCGTCACCAAGTCGGCGAGAAACATCAAAGTGGAGGGCGGCAGCGTCTCGCTCGAGATCGAGCTGGGCTATCCCGCGAAAACCCAGCTCGATCCGATCCGCAAGCTCATCGCGGGAAAGCTCCGCGGCGTCCCGGGCGTGAGCGCGGTGAACGTCAATGTCACGAGCAAGATCGTTTCCCACACGGTGCAGCGCGGTGTCAAGCTCATACCCGGAGTGAAGAACATCGTCGCCGTGGCCTCCGGTAAGGGCGGGGTGGGGAAATCGACCACGGCCGTGAACCTGGCGCTTGCGCTCGCGGCCGAAGGGGCGAGCGTCGGGGTGCTCGATGCCGATATCTACGGACCCTCGCAGCCGATGATGCTCGGCATCACCGGTCGGCCTGAGTCCAAGGACGGCAAGACGCTCGAGCCGATGATGGGCCACGGCATCCAGGCGATCTCGATCGGGTTCCTCATCGACATCGACACCCCGATGGTTTGGCGCGGGCCGATGGTGACGCAGGCCCTCGAGCAGCTCCTCAAGGACACCCGCTGGAGGGACATCGACTACCTCATCGTCGACATGCCGCCCGGAACCGGAGACATCCAGCTCACGCTCGCCCAGAAAGTGCCGGTCACCGGCGTGGTGATCGTCACCACGCCCCAGGACATCGCGCTCATAGACGCCCGCAAGGGCCTCAAGATGTTCGAGAAGGTCGGCATTCCCATCCTCGGGATCGTGGAGAACATGAGTACTCACATCTGCTCCCAATGCGGCCACGAGGAACACATCTTCGGGCAGGGCGGAGCCGAGCGCATGTGCGAGGAGTACGGCACCGAGCTGCTCGGGGCATTGCCCCTCGATATCGCCATCCGTGAGCAGGCCGACTCGGGCAAGCCGACCGTGGTGGCTGACCCGGAGGGCCGGTCGGCGGACATCTACAGGGCGATCGGGCGCAGGCTTGCGGTCAAGATCGCGGAGTCCGCCAGGGACATGACCTCGAAGTTTCCGAACATCGTCGTGTCCAAGAACACCTGAGCGGGCTCAACCGATGAGCATCAAGTCGGACAAATGGATCCGCCGAATGGCGGCCGAGCGCCGCATGATCGAGCCGTTCGAGCCGGGGCAGGTGAAGGAGCTCAAGGGCCAGCGCATCGTTTCCTACGGCACGTCGAGCTACGGCTACGACATCCGCTGTTCGAACGAGTTCAAGCTGTTCACCAATCTCAACTCGACCATCGTCGACCCCAAGAATTTCGACGACAAGTCCTTCGTGGACGTCAAAGGCGACTCCTGCATCATCCCGCCCAACTCCTTCGCCCTGGCGCGAACCGTCGAGTACTTCCGCATCCCCCGGAACGTGCTCACCATCTGCTTGGGGAAATCGACCTACGCCCGCTGCGGGATCATCGTCAACGTCACGCCCCTTGAGCCCGAGTGGGAGGGCCACGTCACGCTGGAGTTCTCCAACACCACGCCGCTGCCCGCCAAGATCTACGCCAACGAGGGCGTCGCCCAGGTCATCTTCATCGAATCCGACGAGGTCTGCGAGATCTCCTACAAGGACCGCGGCGGGAAATACCAGGGACAGAAGGGCGTCACGCTACCCAAGATCTGAACAGCGCGGGCGAGCTTGCGGAGCAGCCCGCGCGGTCGTTTAGGTCCAGGGACAGAAGGGCGTCACGCTGCCCAAGATCTGACCGCTTCAAGGCCGGTCGATTCGGCCGGTCAAGCTTCTCCCCCACTCCCTATTGCGTTTCGGATTGGTCGGGCCTACCATACGTTGTGGGCTGGTGGCGGCGAAGCGAGCGCCGGCGCGCGCGGGAGGCGCGCAAGAATGCCGAAAATTCCGCTTGATTTCGGAAACGCAATCCCTATAATCGTCCCATACGGGCTCCGGTTCGGTTGTCTGCAATGCGGACGGTCAAACCCGGGCCCGATGCTTTTGGAGATCGGATTTGATTCGCGAACCAGCGCAAGAGGAGGTCATCATGACAAGCAAGAGGAAGCACTACGGCTCGCAGGACTTTTTCGCACTCGACATTCCCGTAACGTAGGTTCGTCCTGGAGACCCAAACGATGCAGATGCGTGCCGGCGTAGCTAAAAAGACCATCCGATCCATTCGACAGCAGGCATTCGAAGCAACCCACCTCTTCGACTCGCACCCCGAGTCGAGCCTGGAATTCGAAAAAGTCCGGGCGGCAGTCAAAGACGGCTACTACAAGCCGTTTCTCCTGATCGATTCCACCATCGTCCGCGAGAAGACGCGGCGCTTCACCGCGGCGATGCCGCGCGTGCGGCCGCACTACGCGATCAAGGCCAACCCGGATCCCCGCGTCCTCAAGCTCATGCTCGAGGAAGGCGCCGGATTCGAGATCGCTTCCGTCGCCGAGCTGGATCTCCTGCTCACCTTGGGCGTCTCCGGGGCTGATGTCTTCTACTCCAATCCGGTCAAATCGCGCGATCAGATCGCCTATGCCGCCTCGAACGGCGTCCAGTGGTACGTGATCGACTCGGTCGAGGAGCTGAAGAAGATCCAATCGATCAAGGCGGACGCCAAGCTCTACCTGCGCGTCGACACGCCCAATATCGGGAGCGACTGGCCCCTTGCCGGCAAGTTCGGCGCCCACGCCTCCGAGGTGCGCGACATTGTCGTGTCGGCGGCGAGGCTCAAGGTCGACCTGGCGGGCGTCGCCTTCCACGTGGGCTCGCAGTGCCGCAACCCTGAAAACTGGCGTGTCGGCATCGAAAAGTCGCGCGCGGTTTTCGACCAGATGGTGAAGGCAGGCCTCAATCCGCGGCTTCTGAACATCGGCGGGGGCTTCCCGGTGAGGCACGTGAAGCCGATCCCCGCGATCGAAGTGATCGGCGAGGTCGTGAACCGGGCGCTGGAAGCGTTTCCTGCCGCGGTGAAGGTGATCGCCGAGCCGGGCCGGTTCCTGGTCTCCGACGCCGGTTATTTCGTCTGCCGCATCATGGGGACGGCGACCCGCGCGAACAAGCGTTGGATGCATCTGGACGCCGGGCTTTTCGGCGGCATCATCGAGACAGCCGAAGGGCTCAAGTACAAGATCCGCACAGACCGCGCCGGACCGGACATCCCCTGGAACGTTGCAGGTCCCACCTGCGATTCGATCGACGTGGTGATGCGCGACGAGCCGCTCCCTTCCGATCTGCAGGAGGGCGACTATATTTACCTGAGGAACGCCGGCGCCTACACCACGGCCTACGCGAGCAGCTTCAACGGCTTCCCGCTGCCCGAGATCCGCGTGATCTGACGCCTGCAGCGCGCAGCAAAGGGCGGGCCGCGAGCCCGGGTTTCGAGGGGTCGCGCCCGCTGAATCATTGTTGCCAGCTTGACCGACCAGCCGAATTGAGACGAGCGGTGGACACGAGTTTATCGCAAGCAAGCATCTTGATCGTCGATGATGATTCGAAGAGTCTCCTGGCCCTGCAGGAACTCCTGCAAAGCCTGACACGGGAGGTCGTTCTCGCAAATTCAGGTGAGGAAGCTCTGCGATGGGTCCTGAAACAGGACTTCGCTGTCATCCTGCTGGATGCGCGCATGCCGGGGGTGGATGGTTTCGAAACCGCCAGATTGATCAGGGAACGCGAGCGATCGCGGCACACCCCGATCATCTTCCTGACGGGCGCATACGAGGACGTGCATTCGGTGTTTCGCGGCTACGAAGCGGGGGCCGTGGACTACATCGTCAAGCCGCTGGTGCCGGAAATCCTGAAATCCAAAATATCGGTTTTTGTCGAGCTCTACAACAAGAATGCGGTATTGATTCGGGAAATAGCCGAACGCAGGCGAGTTGAGGAGCATCTGAGGAAATCCGAGGAAAATTTGCGAGCGCTGGCAGCTCATTTGCAATCCGTGCGCGAAGAGGAATGGACGCGGATCGCGCGTGAGATCCACGACGAGCTCGGCCAGTCGCTGACGGGGCTGAAAATGGATTTGACCTGGGTGGCGAACAGGCTGTCAGGGGATCAGCGAGTGCTCGCCGAGAGGATGAAATCGATGTTTGGCTTGATCGATGGCACCATCCAGTCCGTGCGGAAGATCGCCTCCGGGCTGCGGCCGGAGATATTGGATCAACTGGGGCTGGCCGCCGCCGTCAGCTCGCACGCGGGGGATTTTCGCAAGCGCACCGGGATCAGGTGCAAGCTCTCTCTGCCTTCAGACACGCTGATGCTCGATCGTGAACGATCGACGGCGGCGTTCCGTATTTTTCAGGAATTGCTGACGAACGTCGCGCGCCACGCAAACGCGACCAGGGTCGATGTCGCGATGCGGGTTGACTCCGGCGCTCTCGTGTTGACGGTCGAAGACAACGGCAAAGGCATCGCGGAGCCGGCGATCGACGACCCGAAATCGTTGGGGCTTTTGGGAATGCGGGAGCGCGTCCTTCCGTTTGGCGGGGCCATAGAAATCGCCGGGGTTCGGGACAAGGGGACCCAGGTGAGAGTGTGCATCCCCCTCGGCTTGAAGTAGAATTTCACGGCACCTGCGGCGACTCAATGCAGCGGCCCGATGTCGTGGGGCAATCGTTTCCGGGGGAGGCTACGCCATGAGAATCATAATCGCGGACGACCACGCGGTCGTTCGGCGTGGTCTGAAAGAGATCCTGGCCTTGGAGCACGACATGGACGTGGTCGGCGAAGCCAAAAACGGCGATGAAGCGCTCGAGCTCGTTCGCACGCTCGACTGGGACGTCGCCGTTCTCGACTTTTCCATGCCCGGCCGAAGCGGGGTGGAGCTGATCAAGGAAATCAAGCGCCGGCACCCGGGCCGTCCTGTCCTCGTTCTGAGCATGCTTCCCGAGGAGTCGCATGCCGCGCAGGTGTTCAAGGCGGGCGGTGCCGGCTTCATAAACAAGGAAAGCGCCGGCGAGGAGCTGACGGCCGCCATCCGGAAAGTTGCGAACGGGGGAAAGTACGTCAGCGCGAGCTTTGCGGAGAGACTGGCAACCAATCTGGCCCCTGACGCCGAAAAACCCCTGCATGAGTCTCTTTCCGACCGCGAGTATCGGGTGATGTGGCTGCTCGCGTCGGGCAAGCAGATCAACCAGATTGCGGCGGAAATGTTCCTGAGCCCCAGCACCGTCAGCACCTACCGTGCCCGCATTCTCAAGAAACTGAAGCTAACGGACAACGCCGCGCTTGTCCGTTACGCCGTCAAGCAGCAGCTCATCTAGGAAGCGCTCCTCCGGTTTCGCCGCGCTCGCGGGCCGGTCAGGCGATTCGATCCGAACGAGCTCAGTGCGTAGTTCGATGGCTACATCCGGCCGTCGATTCGCCACAAAAATATCAAGCTTTCGCGATAGTGGAAGGGAAGATTCCGGCGCACTATCATGACTTGGCGGTTTGCTACTGTTCAGGGGGGCCATTTAGATCATGAGCGGCGCCATACTTGTAGTCGAAGATGAACCGATCACCCAGAAACTGATCGCGGTCAACTTGGAGCGTGCCGGGCACCAGGTGATGCGCGCGGCCAGCGTACCCGAGGCCGCAGCGGCCATCCGCGAGGTGCTGCCCGATTTGGTGCTGCTCGATTGGATTCTTCCCAACGCGACCGGAGTGAGCTTTGCCAGGCAACTGCGCACCGACCAGCGCACCCGGGACATCCCGATCATCATGCTGACGGGCCGCACACAGGAAACGGACAAGGTAACGGGGCTCGAAGCAGGAGCGGATGATTACATCACCAAACCCTTCTCCCCACGCGAACTGCTCGCGCGAATCAAGGCTGTAATACGCCGCCGCGCGCCGCTTCTGAGCGACGAGGTCGTGGAAATCGCAGGCTTAAGGCTTGATCCAGCCGCGCATCGGATTACCGGTAACGGTCAAAAAATCGATCTCAAGGCCACCGAGTTTCGCCTGCTGCATTTCTTCATGACTCACCCCGATCGGATCTACAGCCGCGCCCAGCTTCTCGACGAAGTCTGGGGGGATCACGTCTTTGTGGAGGAGCGCACCGTGGACGTCCACATCCGCAGAGTGCGGCAGGTGCTCGCCCCGAGCGGCCACGAAGGTCTGATCGAGACCGTGCGCGGAATGGGCTACCGCTTCCGCCGCCAGCCTGCCTGAGGCCCGCCCTCCCGCGCCGGGTTTTCCGCCGCCGTCGCCGGAGCAGCTCAGAAGGCGTCCTGCTTTTTGAGCAAGACAAAGATCGTCTTCACCACTATCTGCAAATCGAGCTGCAGCGACCAATTTCTCAGGTAATCGAGATCATGCTCGATGCGCAATTGCATTTTGTCGAGCGTATCGGT
>DASPWT010000032.1:0-9801 GCA_035637655.1 Burkholderiales bacterium
CCTATTTTCAGGAGCTCGCCGAGAAGATCCAGCGCTATCTCCGCGAGCGGATGCCGCAGTGGCGGGAGCGCTATCCGGGAGTCGAGGAGATGCAAGTCGCGGTCATGGGCTGCGTCGTCAACGGTCCCGGCGAGAGCAAGCGCGCTAATATCGGTATTTCTCTTCCCGGTTCGGGCGAGCGTCCGGTCGCCCCGGTATATGTGGACGGTGTGAAGACGGTGACTCTCAAGGGCGACACGATCGCCGAAGACTTCAAGCGTCTGGTGGACGATTACGTGGCTGCCGCCTACGCGGGTGACGGCGCGGCGCGTGCGCGGCTCGCCGCACCGGCGAAGAAGGGCCAGGGCGGTGATGGCGAAGCAGGCAGCAACACCATTCCAATCCAGGCAACTCGCTAAATCTTTTAGCGGCGGCCGGCGCTGCCGCCAAGAAGCTTCATGAACAAGAATATTCAGGCCATCCGCGGGATGAACGATATCCTGCCGGAGGAGGCGACATTTTGGACTTTTCTCGATAGCGCAGTCGCCAGTCTGTTCGCCGGCTACGGCTATGGGAATATGCGCTTGCCCGTGGTCGAGGCGACTGCGCTGTTCAGCCGCTCCATCGGCGAGGTCACCGACATTGTCGAGAAGGAGATGTATACCTTCCCCGACCGCAACGGCGACAGTCTCACACTGCGCCCGGAAGCGACTGCCGGCATCGTGCGTGCGGCAATCGAGCATAGTTTGCTCTACGATGGGCCGAAGAAGGTTTGGACTAGCGGCCCGATGTTCCGTTATGAGCGGCCACAGAAGGGACGATATCGGCAATTCCATCAGATCGATGTCGAGGCTCTGGGATTCCCTGGGCCGGATGTCGATGCCGAGCAAATCGTCATGCTCGCCCGTTTGTGGAAGCAGCTCGGCATCGCCGATGTGGAACTGCATATCAACTCCATAGGCGACGCCGAAGCCCGGGCGCGGCACCGGGTCGATCTGGTGAAGTACTTCGAAGCGCACTTGGATCAATTGGACGAAGACGCCCGCCGCCGCCTGCACTCCAATCCGCTGCGCACGCTCGACAGCAAGAATCCCCGTCTCCAGCATCTGGTAGAAGCCGCGCCGAAACTGGCCGACTATCTCGACGATGTCGCTCGCGAACACTTCACAGCGCTGCAGGCACTGCTCAACGCGGCCGATATAGGCTTCTTGGTCGATCCGCGCCTGGTGCGCGGCTTCGATTACTACAACCGCACCGTGTTCGAGTGGATCACGACTCGCCTGGGATCGCAGGGAACGATAGCCGGCGGAGGGCGCTACGACGGGCTGATCGAGGAGCTCGGCGGCAAGGCGGCGCCTGCTTGCGGCTTTGCCGTGGGCGTGGAGCGCATCGTGCTGCTGATGAAGGAATACCGCTTCGTCGCCCCGGCTCGCTCAGCGGACGCATACATTGTCCACGCCGGCGACGGGACCGCTGCGCCGGCGCTGCGCCTCGCCGAGAGCCTGCGCGACGCCGGTCTCATCGTGCTCATGCACGCCGGCGGCGGCAACTTCAAGGCACAAATGAAGAAGGCCGACGCGAGCGGGGCGCGCTTTGCTATCATCATCGGCCCCGAAGAACTGGCTGCCGGTGAAATCAGCCTGAAACCCTTGCGCGCGGCGGACGCCCAAGTGCGGGTCGCACCCACACTCGTGGCCGGAATCATCCAACAGAGCGCTTGAGCGCTCGTACAGGAACTGGGAACCGTCATGGCGGCATACGATCTCGAAGAACAGGAACAGCTCGAAGCTTTCAAGGCCTGGTGGAAGGACCACGGCGGCGCGATCATTCTCGGCGCCACGCTGGTGCTCGCGGCTATCGGAGCATGGAACGCCTGGACATGGTATCAACGCTCGCAAGCCGCGCAGGCCGCCGTGCTGTACGACACGCTGCAGAAGGCGGCGCGCGCCAACGATCTCAAGACGACCCGGGAGACTGCGGGGGCGATTCTGGAGAACTTTCCGCGCAGCGCTTACGCGCCGCTCGCAGCGCTGGTTTCGGCCAAGGTCCAGTTTCAAGCGGGGGACTTGAAGACCGCGCGCGCGCAACTTCAATGGGTCATCGAGCACGCCGGGAGCGATGAGATACGCTCGACCGCCGCGTTGAGGCTGGCAAGCGTACTGCTCGACGACAACGAGCCCGACGCAGCGCTCGAAATTCTCGAAGCAAAGCCTCATCCGGGTTTCGAGGCCCTGTATGCCTCGCAGCGCGGGGATATTCTCGCTACGCAGCAGAGGCGCTCCGAAGCGCGAGCCGCCTATAAGGCCGCGCTGGAAAAGGCCGGAGCGGGACCGCTGCGCGATGCGCTGCGACTCAAGCTCGAGGCGCTTGGAGAAGGCTGATGCGGCGGCTTTTCCTCGCCGGCTTGCTCCTCGCCGGATGTTCAGGCTCGACCGGGCCGAAGATGGCCGAACTGTCGGAGTTGCCCCCAGGCGCACCGGTGCGCACGCTGTGGCAGGCGCGCGTCGGCGAGGCGGGAGACGCCATATTGTTTCCTGCGCTGGCGGTCGACGGCGTCTACGCCGCGGCCCAGGATGGCACCGTCGCCCGCTTTGAAGCATCGACCGGGCGGGAATCGTGGCGCATCAATGCGGGCCGCACGCTTTCCGGCGGAGTGGGCTCCGACGGCACGCTCGTAGCGGTCGGAACATTCGACGGCGAGGTCATCGCGCTCGATGGGCGTTCGGGCGAGGCGCGATGGCGCGCGCGCGTATCGAGCGAGGTCCTTTCGGCGCCCGTCGTGACGGGGGATCTGGTGATCGTCCGCAGCGCCGACGGTCGCCTGTTTGCGCTCGACGCGAGGGACGGCAAACGGCGCTGGCTGTACCAGCGATCGAGTCCGCCTCTCTCGGTCCGTTCCCCTGTAGGCATGGTCGCCGACCGGGGTTATCTCCTTACCGGGTTTGCCGGAGGCAAGCTCGTGTCGATCGCGCTCGCCAACGGCAGCGTGCGCTGGGAGACGACCGTCGCGTTGCCTCGCGGAGCCACGGAACTGGAACGCGTCACCGACGTGGTCGGGCTGCCGATCGTCGCCGAACGCGAAGTGTGCGCCGTCGCCTACCAGGGGCGGATCGGCTGCTTCGACCTCGCCAGCGGCAACGTACTCTGGTCGCGCGAGCTATCGAGCACCGCGGGGCTGGCGATCGACGCGCGCTACGTCTTTGTCAGCGACGACAAGGGCGCGGTGCACGCTCTGGACCGTGCCGGCGGCGCGACGATCTGGAAGCAGGATCGCCTGTTCCTGAGGCGCCTTACGGCGCCTCTCGCCCTAGGGCGAGAGGTCGCCGTGGGCGACGTCGAGGGCTACGTGCATTTCCTCTCGCGAGAAAGCGGCGCCCTCGTCGGCCGTGTCGCTACCGACGGCAGCCCGATCAGATCGTTGCTCGTGCGGCTCGAGCGCGGGCTCCTGGTGCAGACGCAGGACGGCAATCTGTTCGCCTTGAGCACTGAGTAATCGGGATTGGACGCAGCATTGAAACCGACTCTCGTCATCGTCGGCAGGCCCAACGTCGGCAAGTCCACGCTGTTCAATCGGCTCACGCGCACCCGGGATGCGCTGGTCGCCGATGTCCCGGGTCTGACGCGAGACCGTCACTACGGGGTGGGACGCCTGGGTGAACGACCGTACCTCGTGGTCGATACCGGCGGGCTCGAGCCGGAAGCGGGAGGCGTGTTCGTCGAGATGGCCAAACAGGCGAGAACCGCAATCGCCGAAGCCGACATCATCATGCTGGTCACCGATACTCGCGAGGGCCTCACGGTGCAGGACCGCGCGATCGGAGAGGAACTGCGGCGGATCGGCCGGCGCGTGTTTGTCGCGGTCAACAAGGCCGAAGGCATGAGTCCCGAGCTCGCCACGCTCGAATTCCACGAACTGGGACTGGGTGTGCCGTACGCGATTTCCGCCGAGCACGGAGAGGGGGTGCGCGATCTGGTGGAGGCCGCGCTTGCTGATTTCCCCGTCGAAGAAGATGGCGGCGAGACCGACAGCGCGGTCCGGATCGCCATCGTGGGCCGCCCCAATGCCGGAAAATCCACGCTCGTCAACGCGCTGGTCGGTGAGGAGCGCGTCGTGACGTTCGAGGAGCCGGGCACCACGCGCGACGCGATCGACGTGGGGCTCAGGGTGCAGGGCCGCCGCTATGTCCTCGTCGACACTGCCGGATTGAGACGCCGCGGGAAGGTATTCGAAAGCGTCGAGAAGTTCTCCGTCATAAAGACACTGCAGGCTATCGATCGGGCCAATGTCGCGGTCCTCGTTCTGGACGCTCAAGGCGAGATCTCGGATCAGGACGCGCACATCGCCGGATTCATCCTGGAGCGCGGGCGGGCCGTGGTGGTGGCGGTGAACAAATGGGACGGCGTGGACAGCTACGCACGCGACATGACCAGGCGCGCCATCGCGCGCAAGTTGAAATTTCTCTCGTTTGCGCGTTTTCATTACATCTCGGCCCGCGAAGGCCGGGGCATCGAGCGGATCATCGACTCGGTGGACGCGGCCTATCGGGCGGCTATGGCCAAGCTGCCCACCCCGAGGCTTACCCGCGCTCTTATCGCTGCCGTGGCAAAGCAGGCGCCGCCGCGCGCGGGGCTCTCGCGGCCCAAGCTCCGCTACGCGCATCAAGGCGGGAGCAACCCCCCGATCGTCGTGGTGCACGGGACCGCGCTCAACGCCGTGCCCGACAGCTACCGGCGTTATCTCGAGTCCGATTTCCGCAGGGTGTTTCGGCTGGAAGGGACGCCCCTCCGGATCGAATTTCGCAGCGGCAGGAACCCTTACGTCGACAGGCGTGTCTGAGAGTCAGCGCTGGGGAGCCAGCAAACTTGGTAAGCAGTACATTGGCATTTCCCGCAAAACCCTTTACAGTAGACCTTCAAATAATACGACTCCGGGATAACCCATGAGCAACAAAGGACAATTACTACAAGATCCGTTCCTGAACACCCTGCGCAAGGAGCACGTGCCGGTATCGATCTATCTTGTCAACGGGATCAAGCTCCAGGGTCAGATCGAGTCTTTCGACCAGTACGTCGTGCTCCTCAAGAACACCGTGACGCAAATGGTGTACAAGCACGCCATCTCCACCGTCGTACCCTCGCGTGCAGTCAATCTGGCGGTCGATCATTCCTCTCCCGAGAGTTGATACGGCCGCGTTATCGACTCTGATTTGGCGCGATGGCTGAGCGTTCGTCGGAGCGCAACGCTGCCGTGCTCGTAGGCTTGGACTTCGGCGTGGGTGGCTACGCCGAGGGCATTGAAGAGCTGGGCCTTCTCGCTGCAAGCGCCGGAATCCTGACGCGGGCCTTGGTGCGCGGGCGCCGCCACCGACCCGACCCCGCCCATTTCGCAGGTTCCGGAAAGGTCGAGGAGATCAAGCGAACTCTGCAAGAGCGGGACGCCTCGCTCGCGGTATTCAATCACGTCTTGTCGCCGGTGCAGGAGCGCAACCTAGAAAAGGCGCTCGGCTGCCCGGTCGTCGATCGCACGCGCCTGATCCTCGAGATTTTCGCCCAGCGCGCGAAGAGC
This sequence comes from Burkholderiales bacterium, assembly GCA_035637655.1. GTDB lineage: Bacteria > Pseudomonadota > Gammaproteobacteria > Burkholderiales > SG8-39 > VBDM01. Next base: position 5,546 of record DASPWT010000032.1, read on the forward strand.
CACGAAGGCAAGCTCCAGGTCGAGCTCGCGCAACTTCAGCACGCGGCGACGCGGCTGGTGCGCGGCTGGACGCACCTGGAGCGGCAACGGGGCGGCCGGGGCTTTCTTGGGGGCATGGGCGAGACACAGCTGGAAGTCGACCGGCGGCTGATCGCGACCCGCGTCAAAGTGCTCAAGGACAAGCTCGGCAAGCTTCAGCGCCGACGAGAAGTGCAGCGGCGCGCGCGGGCTCGGGGCAGTTCTTTCTCGCTATCGCTCGTGGGTTACACCAACGCCGGCAAGTCGACGCTTTTCAATACCCTGACTCATGCGCGAGCGCTTGCCGAGGATCGGCTGTTCGCGACGCTCGACACCACGACGCGCAGGCTGTACCTGCCCGAAGCCGGAAACGTCACGATTTCCGACACGGTCGGGTTCATCCGCGATCTTCCGCACACACTCGTCGCGGCTTTCCGGGCGACGCTCGAGGAAACCATTCACGCCGACCTGCTTCTGCACGTGGTCGACGCGGCAAACGATGCACGCGAGGCGCAGATCGTGGAAGTGGACAAAGTCCTCGCCGAAATCGGCGCGAGCGCCATTCCGCGGCTTCTGGTGTGGAACAAGATCGACCGGAACGGCCTTCATCCGGGAGTCGACCGGAACGAATATGATAGAATCTGCCGCGTTCGTCTAAGCGCAAAAACGGGCGACGGCGTGGATGGCCTGCGCCGGGCCCTGATCGAGGCAACAGCCTCGAGGACATCTCCGGCGAGCCCGCCAAAATCGACTGATTCGGAGAAACTGGGCCAAGCGGCCACAGGATTTTTATGTCATTGAACGATCCGCAATGGGGCAAGCGAGGCGGAGGCAACGAGGGGCCGCCCGATCTCGACGAGATGTGGCGCAACTTCAACCAAAAGCTGAACGGGCTGTTCGGCCGGCGCCGTGGCGGAGACGGGGATCCTGGCGAACCGCCGAGCGTCCGGCAGCTGGGCGGCGGAGCGGGTCTGATCGGCTTGGCCGTGCTCGTCGCCTGGCTCGCGAGCGGTTTCTACATCGTCGTGGAAGGTCAGCGGGGAGTCGTACTCACTTTTGGCAAGTTCTCCGAGGTGACCAACTCGGGGCTGCGCTGGCGCATGCCGTATCCCATCCAGAGCAATGAGATCGTCGATCTTACGGGTAGGCGTACGGTCGAGGTGGGCTATCGCAACAGCGTCAAGACCAAGGTCCTGCGCGAGTCGCTGATGCTGACCGACGACGAGAACATCATCGATCTCCAATTCGCGGTGCAGTACATCCTGAAGGATCCGATGGATTACCTATTCAACAACCGGCGTCCTGAGGACACGGTGCTGCAGGCCGCGGAAACCGCTATCCGCGAGATCGTCGGCAAGAGCAAGATGGACTTCGTCCTCTACGAAGGGCGTGAACAGATCGCCGTGCAGGCCCAGAAGCTCATGCAGGATATCCTCGACCGCTACAAGACCGGGATTACGATCAGCAACGTCACGGTGCAGAACGCCCAGCCGCCCGAGCAGGTGCAGGCGGCGTTCGACGATGCGGTGCGCGCCAAGCAGGATCTGGAGCGTCAGAAGAACGAGGGCCAGGCGTACTACAACGATGTCGTGCCCAAGGCGCGGGGAACCGCTTCGCGTCTTTTCGAAGAGGCCAACGGCTATCGTAGCCGGGTCATCGCCAACGCTGAAGGCGAAGCTTCGCGCTTCAGACAAATCCTGGTCGAGTACAACAAGGCGCCTCAGGTGACACGTGAGCGTCTGTACATCGATACCATCCAGCAGGTCCTGTCGAGTGCCGCCAAGATCCTGATCGACGCCAAGGCGGGGAGCAATCTGCTCTATCTTCCCCTCGACAAGATCATCCAGATGTCCTCGGCGGGCGTGCTGCCGGAGGGGCAAGCGCCGTCGGGGCCGTCCCGTGTCACGGAGCCGCCGCCGGCGCCGGATACCGGCGCCCGCTCGCGCGACGCGCTGCGCGGGCGCGAGCGGGGGGACCGGCCATGATGAGCCGCTCCGGAATCCTCCTCGCGATCATCGCCGGCGCGATCGTGCTCGCAGCCCTGTCCGCTTTTACCGTGGATCAGCGCCAGCGGGCCATCGTGTTCCAGCTCGGTGAGATCAAGGATCTGATCGACGAGCCCGGCTTGTATTTCAAGTTCCCGCTGATCCAAAACGTGCGCTATTTCGACAAGCGAATCCTGACCCTAGATACGGCCGACACCGAGCGCTTCATCACCTCGGAGAAGAAAAATGTCCTGGTCGACTCCTTCGTCAAGTGGCGCATCCAGGACATGCGGCAGTACTACATCAGCGTCCAAGGGGACGAAACACGCGCCCAAACGCAGCTGAGCCAGACGGTAAAGGCCGCGCTGCAGGACGAATTCAGCAAGCGCATCGTTCACGACGTAATTTCCGGCGAACGCGACAAGATCATGCAGGTCGTTCGAGAAAAAGTCGACGAAGATATGAAAAAGATTGGCATGGAGATTGTCGATGTGCGCCTGAAGCGAGTGGACCTTCCGCAGGAAGTCAGCGAGTCGGTCTACCGAAGGATGGACGCCGAGCGGAAGAGCGTCGCGGCCGAGCTGCGCTCGCAGGGCTTCTCCGCGGCGGAGAAAATCCGCGCCGAAGCGGAGCGCGAGCGCGAAATCATCATCGCCGGGGCTTACCGCGACGCTCAGCGCGTCAAGGGCGAAGGCGATGCCAGGGCAGCCGCCATCTACGCGCGCGCCTTCAACGAGAATCCCGAGTTCTACGCCTTCTACCGCAGCCTCGACGCCTACCGCTCGAGCTTCAAGAACAAGAACGACGTGATCGTGCTCGATCCCAACTCCGAGTTCTTCAGGTATTTCAGAAACTCGGGAAAGGGCGGCAAGTGAATGGGCACGACGTTTCTCATGGCATTTGCCCTCATGCTGATTATCGAGGGCCTGCTGCCGTTTCTTCTTCCGACGCTGTGGCGCGAGACCTTCCGCCGCATCACGGAGTTCACTGACGGACAGATCCGTTTTTTCGGGCTTTCCTCGATGCTGGTCGGCCTGCTGATCCTGTTCTTCGTCCGCTAGGCGCGCTTCCTTGATGCGTAACTGGCTCCTTCCGGAAAACTTCGAAGACATTCTGCCGCCGCAGGCTCAGCGCATCGAGCGCATGCGCGCGAAGCTCCTCGAGCTGTTCCGCGTGCACGGGTACCAGCTGGTGATTCCCCCCATGCTCGAGTACCTCGAATCGCTGCTGACGGGCACCGGGCACGTTCTGGATCTTCGCACTTTCAAGCTGGTCGACCAGCTTTCCGGGAGGATGATGGGCGTGCGCGCCGACATCACGCCCCAGGTCGCACGGATCGATTCACACCTGCTAAACAGGAAAGGTGTCACGCGGCTGTGTTATGCGGGAAGCGTCTTGCTGACCCGGCCGCGGGGTCTCGACTCGACTCGGGAGCCCTTGCAGATCGGCGCAGAAATCTACGGCCACCCCGGAATCGAGAGCGATCTGGAGATCCAGCAGCTTCTTGTCGATTCGCTGGCCGCGTGCGGTATTTCCGGGGCGCGCCTGGATATCGGCCACGTCGCCGTGTTCCGCGCGATTTGCCGGCACGGGGCGGTCGGTGCCGAGCTCGAGTCGGAACTGTATGAAGCGCTGGAGGGCAAGGATCTGCCGACGCTGCGCCTGGTGACGCAACCCTTGCCGAAAGCGACACGCAAGGCATTGCTTGTCCTTCCGGAGCTCTATGGAGACTACACGATACTCGAGCGCGCGCGGCGCGTGCTGCCCAGGTATCGCGAAATCGACGCGGCGCTCAGGGACCTCAAGGTACTCTCCAGAAGCGGCAGCATCCCGGTGTCGGTCGATCTGGCGGACCTGCGCGGATATCGCTACCACAGCGGAGCGGTGTTTGCGGCCTATGCACCGGGTGTGGCCAACGCGGTCGCGCTGGGCGGGCGTTACGACGAGGTCGGAAAGGCGTTCGGACGCGCGCGGCCGGCAACGGGATTCAGCATGGACCTGCGCGATCTCGCGCGCACTGCGCCCCACGAGGCGGGAGCGGCCGCCATTCGTGCACCGCACACGAACGATCCAGGGCTCGCCACCGCGATCCGCAAGCTGCGAACCGCCGGGGAGGTCGTCGTGGTCGGGCTTCCTGGACACATGGCGGAGCGCGCTCAACCCGACTGCGACCGCGAGCTCGTCAAGCGCGCCGGCAAGTGGACCGTGCGCAAACTGGGCAAGAGCTGAAACGGTGGCCAAGAACGTCGTAGT
>DASPWT010000033.1:0-2688 GCA_035637655.1 Burkholderiales bacterium
GCGGTGCCGGGCGTGTTGAGCTGCGTGGTGATCTCCACCATCTGCTTGTAGCCTGAAGCGGAGAGCTTGCCTTTCTTCAGCGCGGCTGAAAGGATTCCGACGCCCAGCGGCTTGCCGAGTATGAGAACGTCGCCCGAGCGCGCGCGGTCGTTCCGCTTCACCTTCTTCGGGTGCACGAGCCCGAGCGCCACCAGGCCGTAGATCGGTTCCAGCGTGTCGATGGAATGGCCGCCCGCGACGGGAATTCCTGCCTGCGCGCACACCGACTCTCCTCCGGAGATGATTCTTTTAATCACCTCGACCGGCATTTTTTCAATCGGCATGCCGACGATGGCGAGCGCGAATATCGGCTTGCCGCCCATCGCGTACACATCCGAGAGCGCGTTGGTCGCGGCGATGCGCCCGAAATCGTAGGGATCATCGACGATGGGCGTGAAGAAATCGGTCGTGGCTATGATCGCCTGCTCGTCGTTCAGCCGGTACACCGCCGCGTCGTCGCTCGATTCGATCCCCACCAGCAGGTCCTTCGGCAGCCCGCGGATCGGGGTCTTGGCAAGGATCTCCGAGAGGACCGCCGGAGCGATCTTGCAGCCGCAGCCGCCCCCGTGGGAGAACTGGGTGAGCCGGATGAGGTCCGCGGGGGCGTTCATACATGCATCCGGGTGCAGGCGGTTATCAGACCGCAAGCTCCCGCGGGTGCAGGCTCAGGTACTCACGCACTTCAAGTTGCATCCGGTCGATTTCCGTGAGAAACCCGGACACCGCAGCTCGGTAGTTCGCCGGATTCGACTCGACGTTGCGTAGATGCGCTACTTGAGCTTGAAAATCGGCGATACGCTCCAGAGTGACTTTAAGCTCCCGATCATTGGCAATCATGGCTATGCCTCCGTAACTTGCACGATACCCCTTCGCCCTCCATCCCGCTTGATCTGCCAGCTCAGAATCGACTCCTGCTCATTGGAGAGGGCGGCGAGTTGACGCAGCCAGAAGATACTCGCTCCAAAGTGCGCTTGCGCAGCAGCATGGTCGAAGACGAGTCGCGCCTCTCCCGTGACTTGAGTAAGGTCGAACGTGTCGTGCATCATCAGAAATATATCTATGTCGTTTGGGTCCGGCTTCGCGGTCACGAATGAGCCGAAGACGATAAACCGTTTCATGCCGCCAGTTGCGGCAGCCAGCTCGTAGACCCGTGCCAGGCGCATCCCGACGATCTTTCGCCGGGAGGTCGATTGAGCAAAGTGCTCCAGAACCTCCCGGAGCGACGCATGATGCACGCCTTGCGGTAGATCTCCGGTTTCTGCAAACGAAGGTATGGGCACGAAGTACAGCCATTCGGAACTCAGCTGGCCACAATTGTATCGCCCCTGCACGCGGACCGTTCGCTGAACGGCGGCCCATACGATAGCCCGCCACGTGCCCGGATAGTACCATTCGAGGAATGCGCTCGCGGAATATGCGAGCAAAACGGAGTTCGCCCTTGAAGCAACCAACCATCGTCACCGTAGCACAGCTCGATGCCTTTGACGAGGCGATCGACGTGCGCTCGCCCGCCGAATTCGCGCTCGACCACGTGCCCGAAGCCGTGAACTGCCCGGTGCTGGACGACGCCGAGCGTGCTTACGTCGGCACGCTTTACAAGCAGGTCTCCCCGTTCGACGCAAAAAAAATCGGCGCGGCGCTCGTATCGAAGAACATCGCGCGGCACATCGAGGAGCGCTTCCGCGGCCGCGACCGCGGCTGGCGCCCCCTCGTCTACTGCTGGCGCGGCGGGCAGCGCTCGGCGGCGATGGCCCACGTGCTGCGCCAGGTCGGCTGGGACGCGGCGACGCTAGCAGGCGGCTACCGCGCATACCGTCGCGCAGTCATGGCGCAGCTCGACGAGGCGCCGCAACGTTTCCGGTTCCGGGTGGTGTGCGGTGCCACCGGAAGCGGCAAGAGTCGCCTCCTCGCTGCGCTCGCGGCACAGGGCGCTCAGGTGCTGGATCTGGAGCGCCTCGCCCGCCACCGCGGTTCGCTGCTCGGCGAGCTTCCGGGTGAGCCGCAGCCTTCGCAGAAGATGTTCGACAGCCTGGTGTGGAGCGCGCTCACGCGGCTTGATCGAGCGCGCCCCGTCTTCGTCGAGGCGGAAAGCAAGAAAATCGGCCAGCTGCAGGTGCCCGCGCGGCTCCTCGAGCGCATGCGCGAGGGGGAGTGCCTGCGCCTCGAGGTGCCTTTGCCTGAGCGCGTGCGCTTTCTCATCGAAGAATACCGGCATTTTCTGGAGGAGCCCGCCACGCTCAAGGAGAAGCTGCAATGTCTGACGAGCCGGTACGGCCGCGCGGTGATCGGGCGCTGGCTCGCGCAGACCGACTCGGGCGCGTGGGGCGAGCTGGTCGCGGACCTGCTCGTCACCCACTACGACCCGTCCTATCTGCGCGCGGCCACGCAAAACTATTTGCATTATGATGAAGCCCGGCGCCTGTCCCTCGAGCGGCTGGACGAGGCCGGGATGGCGCACGCCGCCGCGCAGTTGCTGAAGGCCAATGCCTAAAGCGGGCCGCCCTATCGAAATGCAGAGGATGCCATGTTCTTCAAACAGCTTTTCGACCCGGCCTCGTCCACGCTCACGTACCTGATCGCCGACGATTCAAACCACGAGGCTGTCCTGATCGATCCGGTCACCGAGCAGGTCGAGCGCGACCTGCGCCT
>DASPWT010000034.1:0-3381 GCA_035637655.1 Burkholderiales bacterium
ACGTTTTCTTCGACGCGAATTGCTGGTACTGCCATCTGACGTGGAAGGCGCTGCAGGCCTACGAAAAAGCCGGGTTGCAGGTGCGCTGGGTGCCGGTGGCGTATCAGAAGGAGAGTTCCACGGGTCGCGCAGCGGCGATCATGCAGGCGAAGGACCGCGTTGCTGCGATGCGCGAGAACGAGACGGGATACCGCGCGGAGTCCTACGACGGGGGGATCGCGCCGGTGAAGGCGTCGAAGGTGCTAGCGGCGCAGCTCGATGCGAATTTCGAGCTGATGGACCGCTTCGGTGTGTCGGGCACGCCGGGGCTCGTGTGGAAGGACGAAACGGGCAGGGTGCGCGTGCGGACCGGGATGCCGCGTCTGTCGCAGCTGCCCTCGATCACCGGCCTTCCCGCGCAGAAGATCGACGACCCGGAGCTCTCCGATTTCCGCTGAGGGCGGATAATCCCCTGATCAAAGAAGGAGGAGCGAATGGCTGCGATTCCGATCCTGGTCATTGCCGTCGTGCAGGGATGGCTGCTGTACGGCCTGCACTACTCCCTGGAGCACAAGACGTGGCCGGCGACAGAGACCAGCTGGCTCTTCGCGTTTTACGCGGTCGCGCTTTTCGTTCCGGTCGCGCTGGAGATCTTCGCAGCCCGCCTGCGCGAGCGGCTCACGTGGGCGCTGGCGGCCGCCATCGCGGCGTTCGCCGGAGCCTTGGGCGCGTATACCGGGTGGGTCGCCGACGCGCCGAATTCCGACCGATTCAGTTTCCCCGTGCTCTTCGCTCTCTACGGCGCCTTGTTCGTTTCCTGGTTTATCGCCCTGCCGTTCGCGCAGGCCTGGGCGCGGCGCGGCACGTGGAGGGTTTCGTATCCCGACCTGTTCGAGTTCTCCTGGCAGAACGCGCTCCTTCTCGCCGAGGCCGCCCTGTTCACCGGCGTCTTCTGGATGCTGCTCTTCCTTTGGGGCGCCCTGTTCAAGGTTGTCGATATCGCGTTTTTCTGGGAGCTCTTCACCAAACCCGCGTTCTTCTATCCGATCAGCTCGATCGCTTTCGGCTACGCCATCTACCTGATCGAGTCGCACGAGAAGATCGTGGTCACGCTGCGCCGGCATCTCCTGGGCGTTTTCGGCTGGCTGCTGCCGCTGGTGGCGCTCATCGCCGTGCTGTTCCTGCTCGCGCTTCCGTTCACGGGGCTGCAGCCGCTGTGGAAGACCGGCCACGCGAGCACGCTGATGCTGTGGCTCCAGTTTCTGTTCATCCACTTCCTGAATTCCGCGTACGAGGACGGGCAGAGCGAGCCGCGTTATCCGGCGTGGCTGAAGCAGGTCGTGCGCTTCGCCGTCTTCGCGCTGCCGGTCTACGCGGCGCTGTGCGCGTACTCGCTCGGACTGCGTGTGGCGCAGCACGGCTGGACGGTGGCGCGGGTATGGGCCGCCATCGCCACGTTCATCGCCGCGCTCTACGGAATCGGATACGCGGCGGCGGCGCTGCGCCGTTCGCCCTGGATGGGGCGCATGGCGCCGGTCAACGTCGGCATGGCCGCGGTGGTCGCGGGCGTTCTGCTTCTGGCGACCAGCCCCATCCTCGATCCCAAGCGGATGGCCGCGGCCAGCCAGGTGGAGCGCCTGCGCACGAGCCGCGTCTCCGCGGATAAATTCGATTACGACTATCTCCGATTCGATCTGGGGCGCTACGGCAGCAACGCTCTCGCCGAACTGTCCAAGGATTCGAACAAGGAGATCGCGAGGCTCGCTTCCGCTTCGCTGGAGAAGACGAGGAAATACGGCCGGCCAAGCGTCCCGCCGGAGCTGCTCGCGTCGCGCATCGAGTTGTTTCCTGCCGGCGCGGCGCTCGATCCGGCGTTCATCAAGTACCTGGAAGACGCGGTAACGGCCCAGCAATGGGAACATCCGTCCTGCCTGTCCCAGACGAATCAGACGCCTTGCCTCATGGTTGCGCTGGACTTGAACGGAGACGGGCAGGCGGAGATCCTGAGCTTCAACACTCATCCGCAGGCGGTCTACGGCAAGGTCGACGGCCAGTGGGGGAAGATCGGCAACCTCGTGAGCAAGGGCGCAAGGCCGGAGAGGATCGGCGCCTCGATCCGGCAATCGAGCATCAAGGTCGAGCCGACCGCGTGGCGCGATGTCAGCGTCGGCGAAGTGCGCTTTACTTTGCAAAGGACGCCTTGACGCCGACCGCTACCGGAGTGGAAATCCCGCGATTCGCCCCCACTTGGTCTGTTCCGATAAACTGGAACGCCATGACCAAGACTGGCACCTCCAAGCTCGGCAAGCTGCGGCACGCGCTCCTGCAGCTCCACAAGGCGCTGCTCGACGCCCAGCGCATCCGCTACGAGCGCGACAACGGCCGCGTCGAATCCAGGGGCGAGCTCCTTGCGCTCGTGCTCGAGGATGCGTCTTTCGAATGGCTGCGCGTGCTGTCCGCGCTGATCGCGCGGCTCGACGAGCTCGCCGAGGAGGACGACAGGGACGCGAGCGCCGAGATGCGCGGCGTGATCGAGAAGCTGCGCACGCTGGTGCGCTTCGAGGGAAACGACGGCTTCACCGCTCCCTACCGGGAAATCGTCGAAGCCGTGCCCGACGCGCTGGTGGCGCACGTGCAGCTCTCGCGCCTGCTCGCGGATTTCGGCGCAGCCCGCCGGGCGGGGTAACAGGGAACCGCCCGCGCCAGGATCCGGCTTAACTTGCCGGGAAGCCGGGTGTAGAATTGCGCGTGACGCTCAGCCGCGGGCGATCGGGTGCCAACAAAGCGGCGATCGATCCAGGGAGGCGTCATGAACTTTTCCTGTCGCATTGCCGCGGTCGCGGGACTGTCCTGCGCAACCGGATTCGCTTCCGCAGCCGCGGCGGCCGAAGCGGATAAGTCCGAGAGCCGGGGATTCGGCTGGTACGTCGGAACCGGCATCGGGCCGGGATTCGGCGCGAAGTACAAGCTGAACGGTCAGTCGATCACTTTCGACGACCGCCTGCAGGGCGCGACCGACAAGACTTCGCTCGTGGCGGTGAACGTCGTCAACGCGGGAATCGCCCTCAGTTCGAACCTCCTCGTCGGGTTCAGCGGGTCGCTGGTCGCGCAGGGCGGCAAGCTCGCGGGCAACGACGCGCACCTGCAGATCAATAACTACCTCGCCGCGCTCACCTGGTTCCCGGCCGAACGGGGTTTCTTCCTGCGCGGCGGCGCCGGGCTCTCGAACATCTTCATCGACACGGGCGTCAGCAGCGACCGCGCCAACGGATTCGGAATCCTCGTCGGAGCGGGGTACGCCCTGCAGATCGCCCGGGGCCACAACATCACCTTCACCGTCGACTACAGCCGCCAGTCCTACAGCGGATCGAGCACCAAGCCAGACAATTCGGAGTTCGGCGC
>DASPWT010000035.1:0-22818 GCA_035637655.1 Burkholderiales bacterium
CCGAGCAGGAAGCAACGCCGGTCGCGGAACTTCTCCGCGGCCCGGTGATGGATGCGGTAGGTGGAGAACCAGCTGCATTCCTTGAAGTCCAGGTTGGCTCCCGCCTCCCGCCGTATATCGGGACTCAGCTCCTCGAACGTGACATCGTCTCTCCCCCGCAGCTTCCTGGGGAGGATGCCGATCACCCGCCACCGGTCCTTGCCGCGCATCGGGAAGAACAGGTGAAATCCATCGCGCCACAGGTAGACGTTCAGCTCTTCCGCGACCATGGGGCCCGTCGCCTCGGTATCGGCGACGAAGAACACGTGCTCATACGGCGCGCCGGGAAAGGTGATGCCGGAGAGCTCGCGCACCGCGCTGTGCCCGCCGTCGCAGCCCGCGACATACGCGGCCTGGATCTTGCCGGTGGAACCATCGGGCTGCTTGAGCGTTGCGGTTACGTGACCGGGTTCCTGGTTGATGCCGGTGAGCTCGGTGTTCCACTGCACCGCCAGGCCCCAGTTGCGCAGGTGGTCGCCCATGATCCGCTCGTTGTCGTCCTGGCCCAGCATCAGGACAAAGGGAAACGGGCTGATGCTTTTCCCGATGTCACCCAGCGGGATGCGCGCCGTCCACTTTCCTTCCGCCCACATATTGGCGCCGTTGCCGCGGCGGCCCAGCTCGAGCGCACGCCCCGCGATCCCGAGCTTGGAGTAGATCTCGAGCGTGCGCGCATGCACCGCCATCGCCCGCGTCTGCTGTGCCGGCCCGGAATGCCGGTCTATGATCATGGCGCGTACGCCGCGCCGTCCGAGTTGATTGGCGAGCATCAGCCCGGTGGGGCCGCCTCCCACTATCAGTACGTCCGTATCCATGTCGGCCGCGGACCGGCAGATTACATTTGAAATATGCCGTGCCATGATACCGTATGGCCGCAGGCGGTAAGGTCCAGCTGAAGGAGGCTTCCATGAACGTCATCGCGCGCCGCGCCTTGGCCGTGGTTGCACTGGTGATCGTTTCGACGGCGATCGCGTGGGCCCAGGGCTATCCGGACCGGCCGCTGCGGCTCGTGGTCGGATTTCCGCCCGGGGGAAGCGGCGATTTTCTCGCGCGCATCATCGCCGACGAGCTGACGCGGGAAGTCGGCCAGCCGGTGGTGGTGGACAACAAGCCTGGCGCGGGCTCCAACATCGCCGCGGAGCACGTCGCGCGTGCCGCGCCCGACGGCCACACCATCCTGCTCGCAGGGAACTTCACGCACGCGATCAATCCGTGGCTGTACCGGAACCTCTCGTGGGATCCCCACCGCGACTTCACGCCCATCACCGAGGTCGCTGTGATGAGCATCATCGTGTGCGTCACGCCCGAGCGCGGGATCCGTTCGATGAAGGAGCTGATCGCCAGGGTCAAGAGCGAGCCGGGCAAGTGGTTCTACGCCTCGCCCGGCAACGGAACTTCGCAGCACCTCGCGGGTGCGGAGCTCAACCGCCTCGCCGGTATCGACATGCAGCATGTGCCCTTCAAGGGCGGCGCGCCGTCGCTGCAGGCGGTGCTGGCGGGCGACGTGCAGGTGATGATCGGCACGACGCCGGTGGTGCTGCCGCAGATCCGCGCGGGCAAGCTCGTGCCGCTCGCGCTGATCACGCGCGCGGCCTCGCCGATGGTCCCGGGCGTGCCCGGGATGCAGGAAGCGGGCGTGCCGGGCATGGATCTCCCGAGCTGGTGGGGCATCTGGGCGCCGCCCAGGGTGCGGCCCGAGGTGAAGGAGCGCCTGTACGCGGCAATCACCAAGGTCATGCGCCTGCCGCAGGTGGCGGAGAAACTCGCGCGCGAGGCGATGCAGCCGGAAATCTCCGCCTCGCCCGAGGAATTCGCCGCGTTCGTGCGCAAGGACCACGCCTCCTACGAGTCCATCGTCAGGGCCTCCGGTGCGAAGGCGGATTGAGAGGACGCAGCCGCTGGCCGGTGAGCACCATACCGGCGGAGCAGAAATGAAACGCGGGAAAGCCATGAAGAACACGCTCATGATTTCCGCCGGCCTCACCGCCTGCGGCTTGGTGTCGGCCGCGCAGGTGAACTACAACATCGACCCCGAGCACACCTATCCCAGCTTCGAGGCCGACCACATGGGCCTGTCGATCTGGCGCGGCAAGTTCAACAAGACCTCGGGCAAGGTGACCCTGGACAAGGCGGCCGGAACCGGGACGGTGGAGGTCGCGGTCGATACGGCGAGCATCGACTTCGGCCACGCCAAGGTGGCTGAATATCTCGCGGGTCCGGACCAGCTCGACGCGGCCAAGTATCCGACGATCATCTACAGGGGCAAGCTCGAGCGCTTCGTCAACGGCGCGCCGACCGCGGTCAGCGGCGAACTGACGATGCACGGCAAGACCCGGCCGGTCGCGCTGAAGATCAACCTCTTCAAGTGCATCCCGCATCCGTTCTTCAAGCGCGAGCTATGCGGTGCGGACGCCTTCGGCAGTTTCGATCGCAGCGAATTCGGCCTCGACTACGGGCCGCAGTGGGGCTTCAAGCCGGAGGTGACGCTGCGCATCCAGGTCGAGGCCCTGGCGGAGGAGAAATGAACGCATGATCTTCGCCAAGCGACTCACCGCAACCACCTTTGGCGCCATTCTCGCCGCCTGCTCGGGCGCGCTGGGGCCGCTCGATACCGGCGAAGCCCCCGACCTGATTCTCTACAACGGCAAGGTCGTCACCGTCGATGCGGCGTTCTCGATCGCGCAGGCGGTGGCGATTCGCGGCGAGCGTTTCATCGCGGTCGGGACCGACGACGCGGTGCGGCGCCTGGCCGGGCCGGCGACGAAAGCGATCGATCTGCGCGGGCGCACCGTGATCCCGGGATTGATGGACGGGCACCTGCACAACGCGGGCGGCGGGCCCGGCGTGAACCTCTCCGAAGTCCGCAGCATGGCGGAGCTCCTCGCCGCGGTGGAGGCGCGGGTCAAGGCGGGCAAGCCCGGCGACCTGGTGGTCTCCAATTCCGACTGGCACGAGGCGCAGCTGCGCGAGAAGCGCCTGCCGCAGCGAAGGGACCTCGACCGCATCGCTCCGGACAATCCCGTGGTGCTGGTGCGCGGCGGGCACGAGTTCATCGTCAACTCGGCTGCGATGAGGCGCTGGAACATCTCGCGCTCGACGCCCGTGCCGCCTGGCGGGGAGATCGGCCACGACGCGGACGGCGAATTGAACGGCGAGCTGGTGGACACCGCGCGCGGCCTGGTGAAGCTGCCGCCGCCGCCGAAGCTCGCGGCGGACGAGATCCTCGCGCAAATGAAAATCCTCAACGCGGCCGGGCTCACCGGCATCCGCATTCCGGGGCAGTTCCAGTTCGGCGGGAGCGCGATCGAGCCCTACCGCCTGTTCCAGCAGCTGAAGGCGCAAGGAAAACTGACGATCCGCGTCAATTACCTGATGCGCATCTTCGACTATTCCAGCGTCGAGAAGATGCGCGAGACGATCGCCTCATGGAACGTCAGGCCCGACGAGGGCGACGAATGGCTGCGCATCGGCGGCATGAAGACGCTGGTCGACGGCGGATTCGAAGGCGGGCACATGCGCGCCGCCTACGAGGAGCCTTTCGGCAAGGGCGGGAAGTTCAAGGGAATCCAGGTCGTGCCCCTTTCCGACTACGTCGCCGCAGTGCGCGAGCTGAATCGCCTCGGCTGGCGGGTCGCAACGCATGCGGTGGGCGACGCCGCGATCGATCAGGTGCTCGAGGCCTACGCCGCCGCCGACCGCGACCGGTCGATACGCGGCAGGCGCTGGTCGGTCGAGCACTTCTTCATCGGCCGGCCCGACCACTATCCGCGCGTAAGGGCGCTCGATCTCGTGATCTCGGCGCAGGACCACCTGTACCGCGCCGGCCCGAGCCTCGTCAAGTACTGGGGCCGCGAGCGCGCCGAGCAGGTGACGCCGGTCCGGAGCTTCCTCGATGCGGGAATCCTCGTCGCCGGCGGCACCGATTCGCCCGTGATTCCCTACAACCCGTTCTGGGCGATGTACCACTTCATCTCGCGCGAGACGATTTCGGACGGCGTCTACGGCGCCAACCAGCGAATCACGAGGGAAGAGGCTCTGCGAATCTTCACCATCAACAACGCGAGGCTCACTTTCGAGGAGAGCCTGAAGGGGTCGATCGAGCGCGGCAAGCTCGCCGACCTGGTCGTCCTTGCGGCCGACATCCTCACCATCCCCGAGAAGCAAATCGAGAGCCTGAAGCCGGTCGCGACCATGGTGGGCGGGCGCTTCGTATACAGCGACCCGGCAGCCAGGCTCGAATAGCCGACGGCTGCTGACATAACGCTGTCAGCAGGGCGGACTCATCCTTTGAGGCGTGCGAATCCCGCACTTCACCTAGAAGGAGGCTGAAATGAAGAACGCAGTGGTCTGGAGCGAAATCGCGGTATCCGATCTCAAGCGCGCGACGGCATTCTACGAGAAGTTGCTCGACGGCAAGCTGAAAGCCGAGAGCTTCGGCCCGTACGAGCTCGCGCTGTTCCCGCACGCAGCGGACGGCATCGGCGGCTGCCTGATGAAGGGCGAAGGCTACGAGCCCTCGGGGAAGGGCACGGTGACCTATCTCGCGGCCGAGCCCGGGATCGACGCGGCGCTCAAGCGCGCGACCGCCGCGGGCGCGAAGGTGTTGATGGCGAAGATGGCGCTGCCCGGCGACCAGGGCTACATCGCCCACGTGTCGGACTGCGAGGGCAACCGCATCGGGCTGCACGCGATGAGCTAGCGAGGCCATGCGGCGCGCCGATCGGCTCTTCCAGATCGTCCAGTTCCTGCGCGGCCGCCGTCTCACGACGGCGGCGTTTCTGGCGGGCCGGCTCGGCGTGTCGGTGCGCACGGTGTATCGCGATGTGCGCGACCTGTCGCTCTCCGGCGTTCCGGTCGAGGGCGAGGCGGGCGTCGGCTACCGGCTGCGCGCGGGCTTCGACGTTCCGCCGCTCATGTTCACGTTGAACGAGATCGAGGCGCTCGCGGTGGGCGCGCGCATGGTCGAGGCCTGGGGCGGGCCGGTCCTCGCCGACTCGGCGCGCACCGCGATCGAGAAGATCGTCGCGGCGCTCCCGGCCGACCGGCGCATCGCGGTCGAGAAGACGCGCCTCTACGCGCCGGGGTTCCACGTCGACGGACGGGCCATGCGGCAGCTGGAATCGGTGCGCGAGGCGATCGGCTCGCGCCGCGTGCTGCGTTTGGACTACCGCGATTCGGGCGGAAAGGCCAGCGAGCGCGACGTCTGGCCGCTCGCGCTCTACTACTGGGGCCGCACCTGGACGATCGGCGCGTGGTGCGAGCGGCGAACAGACTTCCGCAATTTCCGCGTGGACCGGATCGCGGGGCTAGCGACGCTCGATCGCCGCTACCCGGACGAGGCGGGCAAGCGGCTGGCCGATTTCATCCGCGCGATGGAGGCGCGCTGACGCGCAGCCGATCGCTCAGAATGAAACCTTTCCGACCAGCGCCAGATTGTCCGCCCTGTCGTTGAAGGGGCTGCCCGGACCTGCGACCCTGCCGTACTGCTCGTACTCGAGGCGCAGGCCGAAGCGCCTGCTGAAGGCGTAAGCGACGCCGATCCCCACCAGCGCATCGGCGTGATCTGAAGAACCCGCGACCCGCGTGCGGTTCGAGGCGACGCCCGCTTTGGCCATGAGCGCCCAACGCCTGTCCAGGGGCAGCGTGCCGGTAAGAGCGAGGGACAGGGAGTCGGCGCTCGAACCCCGGTAGCGGCCGAGATCGGTGTAGGCCGCTTCGATTCCCCAATGCCGGTCGTGCTGGTAGCCCCCGAGGATTTTCCAGGAGAATTCGCTGGAGTCGGTGTTCGCTATTCCCAGCCCGGCCCCTATATACACGTGCGACACCTGCGCCGAGGCCGGCGCTGTGGCGAACGCCGCGCTCAAGGCCAGTGCCGACAGAATTTTTTTCATCACTGGCGCATGCGCCGAAACATGGGCTGCTTGGATTACGGGCTTGAGCGACCCGAGCTCGGACCCGCCGTCGGTCCCTGCGTTCGGGGCATGGCGGCAAGGCGCTCGGCCAGTCGAGCGAGGTCTTCGAGCGCCTGAAGGCGCTCGCGCACCGTCATCGAGAGCGCGGCGCGCAACTGCGCGCGGCGGCTGCCCTCCCAGGTCGCGGTTTCCCACTTGGGTTCAACGGCTCGATTCATCGCGCCGCTTTCCGTCGCCGGGTACGTAAGTCGCGGGCGCCTGCCGCACTAGGGACGTGAAGACGCACAGCTCCTCCAACCACCTGAGCCGGTCGATCTCCGGGACCTTGAGATAGGCACGCACGCGCTCTTCGGTGGTCTCGTACTCATAATCGATTTTCGCCATGCTAGGTTCCTTCGTCCGCCACCCGGCGGGCGATCTTGAGCGCCTCGATATCGGACGCATCCTGCTTGCGTCCAGTCCCTGATTTGAGGGCGATCAGATCGTCGATCGAGGCGAGGCTCAAGCGGACCCCGCCGACGTCCTTCTCGATGCGGTTGCGGGCCATCCGCTCGAAGGGTACCGCCGGACGCACGATGATGTCCACCGTCGGCATGTTCGGCGTTGACGACCGGAGCGAAAAGGCGATGAGGTGTTTCTCGCGGACCCAGGCGTCGAGCTGCTTCGCGTCGCACAGCGACTCGATCGGAACGGGTAGAGAAGGCTTGAGCTCGAGGCGCGTCGCTGCGTTGAGGAAGCATTTCAGGTTGGCTTCGTCCATGGCGATGACGAGATCGACGTCCATCGTCGCGCGCTCGACCCCGTGCAGGTTGATGGCGAGGCCCCCGACGACAAGGTATTCGACCCGCTCCTCCTGCAGCGTTCTGAAAAGATCGAGGTAGAACATCGCTTTGTCGCCTGGCTTGATTGGACGCTATTGTATGCTTGCGGGACTCAAGCTATGAGCCGGAACCCCGACATCCGTAAGCTCTGCGCCGCTGCGGTGCTCGCGGTTGCAGGAGGAGCCATGGCCGCCGAGGCGGTGCTGGTGCACGACATCGCGCCGCCGCATCCGCGCTACACGCAGCTCACGCAGATGGCGGCAGAGGTGGCCAAACGCACGCAAGGGACGCTCACGATCGCCATCAATCCCGGCGGCAAGGTGCTCTATCCGGGGCAGGCGTCGCTAGCCGCGGTGCGCAACAAGACCGCACCGCTCGCCTTCATCAACAGCGCCTTCCTGCAGTCGGTCGATCCGGACCTCGGATTTCTCAACCTGCCGTTCACGATCACTGATGCCTTGATGTCGAAGCCCGGCGTGACGGAAGGCGTCCTCGCGCTCGTGCGCAGTTACGTGGAGCCGCGCGGGCTGAAAGTGCTCGCCGTCATGCGCGGCGCGGACACCATCGTCATTTTCAAAAACCGGCAAGTGCGCGCACCCGACGACATGAAGGGACTCAAGATCCGCGTGGCGGGGCCGGGCGTGTACCAGGACATCGTCAGGAGCCTGGGCGCTGCGCCCGTCGTTTTCCCGGCCATCGAGATGGGCGCGGCACTCGCGCGCGGAGCGATGGACGGCATCATCACCTCGCCCGGCGGCTGGGGCAAGAATGTGCACGACGCGCCGAGCGCGAGCCTCGTTCCGGGATTGCTGTTCTATACGTACTTCCTGATCGCTGACAAAACGTGGTTCGACGCGCTGCCGGCGGTACAGCAGAAAGCGCTCGCCGAGTCCGCGCGCGCGAGCGTGACCGACAAGTGGGGCGAGATGCAGGCGGACGACGCGCGCTTGGTCGCCGAGCTGGTTTCGCGCGGGGCCGCGTACGCGGTCGTGCCGGTGGATGCGGTAGCGGCGTGGCGCGCGAGAACCGAGGGCGTGACGCGCGAGTTTGCGACTGCGCATCCGGAAGTGATGAGGAGGTTTAGGGCGGTTGTGGGCGCTGAGTAGTCCCTGAGTCTTTTGTTTCCGACATCGAGTTGCGCGGCTGGGAAAAAAATTCTCATATTGACGTCTGGACGTCTTCTCGATAAGATTCACGCGTCGATTTCACCGGTGGCCCTGCGTGAGAAGACGCCCTGGAGAAGTCAGAGACGCAATCGTGAAGGTGCTTGAAGCGCGCCCCCGTGGAGCTACGGTCGGGGAAATAACCGGCCAAGTGACCGCACTGATCGGCGCTGTTCCCGCCTCATCCGTTCGATCTTATTTGCAGCTCAACACGCCCGAGCTCTTCGCGCGGATGGATCGCGCTCAGTATGCGTTAAAAGGGTTTTCGTACGAGCCTGCCAGAGTCAACAAGAAATCCGAACCGCGTTCCTTCTCGTTCGGGAAGGCCACACTGATTCAGGACGATTGTCTGACTTGGCTCGAAAAACAGCCGACGAACTCGGTACACGCAGTGGTGACCGACCCGCCTTACGGATTGGTTGAATATTCCGAGGTCGAGCAAAGAAAACTCAGGGCGGGCAGGGGAGGTATCTGGAGAATTCCGCCGTCCTTTGATGGTTCCAAGCGCTCGCCGTTACCTCGATTTACCGTGCTCAAGCAGACGGACCTCGATGCGCTCGATCAGTTCTTCACAGCTTGGGCGGCGCGTCTTCTGCCGGTGCTTGTGCCCGGAGCAAATGTCGTTGTCGCAAGCAATCCCCTTCTTTCCTACATCGTGTCGAACGCACTGTCCCGGTCCGGTCTCGAGCGCCGCGGCGAGATCGTCAGATTGGTGATGACGATGCGTGGCGGTGACCGCCCCAAGGATGCACACGTGGAATTTTCCGGCGTCAGCGTCATGCCACGGTCGATGTGGGAACCGTGGCTGGTGTTCCGCAAGCCGATCGACGGTCGCGTTCAAGACAATCTTCGAAAATGGGGCACCGGCGGTTTCAGAAGGATTTCAGGCGAGCGACCGTTTGGTGATGTAGTCGAGTCCTCACCTACGCGCCCTTCCGAGCGCGCGCTGGCGCCTCACCCCAGCCTGAAACCTCAATCCTTCTTGCGACAACTGGTCCGCGGGGTGCTACCGCTTGGCAAAGGCATAGTGCTCGATCCGTTTGCGGGCTCGGGCTCGACACTCGCAGCGTGTGAAGCGGTCGGATATGCGAGCGTGGGCCTTGAAAAGGATGCTGACTACTTCGGTGTCGCAATCTCGGCGATACCCAGGCTGGCGAGGAACTGAGACAAAGTCTTCGGCAGCGCGTTCAATCAAGGAGGATGTATGCGGAAACTCTTGGCAGGAACGGTCTTGTTTGCCGCATTCGGGGCGCTCGCCCATGCGCAATCGCAGCAGGAACTGTTGCTCGACGGTAGCGGAGGCAGCACCGATAACGTGCTGACGTACGGCATGGGCTATCACCAGCAGCGCTACAGTCCCCTCAAGCAAATCAACAAAAGCACCGTCAGGCGCCTCGTCCCAGTGTGGAGCCTGTCGCTTGCCAACGAGGTCGGCGAGCAGGCACAGCCGCTCGTCTACAACGGCGTGATGTACGTATCCAATGTCAGGCAGACGGTGGCGATCGACGTGGCGACCGGCAGGCAGATCTGGGCAACGCCCATCGAGTGGGACCCGGCGGCCGCACGCGTGGTGTGCTGCGGGCTCTCGAACCGGGGAGTGGCGCTCTACGACGGCAAGGTGTTCGTCGCCTCGATCGACGCGCACTTGAAGGCGCTCGATGCGAAAACCGGCAAGGAAATCTGGAAGACCAAGGTCGCCGAATGGAAGGAAGGCTATTCGATCACCTCGGCGCCCACGGTGGTCAATGGCGTGCTGATGACGGGCATGACCGGCGGCGAATACGGCGTTCGGGGTTTCGTGGCGGGATACCATCCCGAAACCGGCAGCCAGCTGTGGCGCCGACACACCACCGCGGGTCCAGGCGAAAAAGGTCACGAGACCTGGCCCGCCGGCAATGCCTATCTGCGCGGAGGCGGCTCCACCTGGATAACCGGTTCCTACGATCCCGACCTCGACCTGACTTACTGGGGCACGAGCAACGGCGGGCCGTGGGATGCCAACTGGCGGCCGGGCGACAATCTGTGGGTGGCCTCGGTCCTCGCGTTGAGGCCCAAGACCGGCGAGATCGTCTGGCATTACCAGTGGACGCCCGCCGAGACCTACGATTACGACGGCAACAACGAAAACGTGCTCGCCGACATCATGGTCAACGGCGTCAAGCGCAGGGTGTTGATGCATGCCGACCGCAACGGCTTTCTCTACGTGCTCGACCGCACCAACGGCGAGTTGCTCGCCGGCAACCCCTACGTGACGGTGAACTGGGCCGAGCGTATCGACCTCGCGACCGGACGCCCGGTGGAAACGCAAGTGGCGAAGCGCCTGCGCGCGGGCGAGAAGGTGGAGCTCAAGCCGAGGTGGACCGGCGGCAAAAACTGGTTCCCCATGGCGTTCAATCCCAACACGGGGCTCTTGTATTTTCCCATGAAGGAAGAGACCGCCATTTACCAGATCAACAAGGAGATGCCTGCGTACAAGCCGGGCGAGCGTTATATGGGCGTTGAAAACACCACCGCTCCCCGGGCGCCCGGCGCGGCCTGGGGCTACTACGCGGCGGTCAATCCGTTGACGGCGAAACCCAAGTGGAGGATGCCGCTGATCGAATTCCCGATGTGGTCCGGGATGCTCTCCACCGCAGGCGGATTGGTGTTCTCCGGCAAGCTGACCGGCGAATTCATCGCAATCGACGAGGATACGGGCAAGATCGTGTGGCAATTCCAGACCAGTTCCGGAATCAATGCCCAGCCGATCACCTACACGCACAAGGGCCGCCAGTACGTCACCGTGCTGTCGGGGCTCGGCGGCGGAACGTCGGCGAAGAGGGAGACTGCGGGCAAGGTGCAGCCCGGCGGGTCGGTATGGACGTTTGCCCTGATGCCCGATTGAATCGGCGTGACGTTTGACCGGACAACGCGGTGTGACCGAGTTGAAGAAATTAATCCTTATCGGCCCGCTGCTCGCCTTTGCGCACGCCGCCTCGGCGCAGGACGCGTTCAAGTCCGAGCAGGTCAAAAGCGGCTCGGAAATTTATGCACGACACTGCGCCGCGTGCCACGGTCCGCGCATGGCCGATCCGGAGGGCGCGTTCGATCTGCGCAAATTCCCGCGCGATCAGCGCGAGCGGTTCGTCGCCTCGGTAGCGAAGGGCAAGAACGCCATGCCGCCGTGGGGCGACCTGCTCAAGCCGGATGATATCGAAGCCCTGTGGGCGTACGTGGCCACGGGCGGCAAGAACTGAGAACGCAAATCAACGAGACAAATAGTGGCGCAGCCGACAACGGTATCGCTCGTTCTCGGCATCGGCGGCGCCCGGGGCCTCGCCCACATCGGCGTGATTCAGTGGCTGACCGAAAACGGCTACGACATTCGCTCGATCGCGGGCTCCTCCATGGGCGCGCTCGTCGGGGGAATTTACGCCGCAGGCAAACTCGAAGTTTATACCGCGTGGGTGTCGGCGCTTGAGCGCATGCAGGTGGTGCGCCTCCTGCTCGATCCGGCGTTCGGCCGCAGCGGTCTTTTCAAGGGCGAGCGCATCATGGGCGTGCTGCGCGAGCTGATCGGCGATTTCGACATCGAAAATCTGCCCGTATCGTTCACGGCAGTGGCAACCGACCTCGAGTCCGGCGAGGAGGTGTGGTTGCGCGAGGGCAAGCTGTTCGACGCGATCCGCGCCTCGATCGCGACCCCTCTGATCTTCACGCCCTTCAGGTACGGCGGTCGGATGCTGCTTGACGGCGGCCTGGTGAATCCGGTTCCGATCGCGCCCACTCTCAACGACACGACCGAGCTCACCGTCGCCGTCAACCTGAGCGGCCCCATCGAGTCGAGGCCGCCTCCGCTCAAGAGGGCGCCGATCCCCGAAGGCAACACCTACCGGCGGCGCATCCATGCCTTCATCGAGAGCCTGCACCACTCGAAGGCAAAGGCCCCGGCCGCGCCCGCGCGCGGGATCCTCGATATTGCGCTCGCATCCATGGAAGCGATGCAGAACACGATCACGCGCTTGAGGCTCGCCGCCTACTCGCCCGACGTGACGGTCGAGATACCGTGCAATGCCTGCGGCTTCCTCGAGTTCTGGCGCGCGGAGGAGTTGATCGCGCTTGGCCGCGAACGCACCGCGCGGGCATTTTCACCAAACCAGCACTGACGAGCCTGCAGGGCCGGGCATTCCCATGAACCATGCGCGGGACTGAATACCGGTCCAGCATCGGGCGCTCTCGCTCCTCACCGCGATGCGCGAATTATGACTGTGTCATTGT
This sequence comes from Burkholderiales bacterium, assembly GCA_035637655.1. GTDB lineage: Bacteria > Pseudomonadota > Gammaproteobacteria > Burkholderiales > SG8-39 > VBDM01. The sequence continues at coordinate 12,193 of DASPWT010000035.1, forward strand.
TCACGATTTTTTCGTCTCCGGCCCCCTGTGTGGCTCTGTCACGGCTCATAATGGGTGATCCCGGTCCGAGTTCCGGTGGGTAACCGCTGGTCCCTAATCGCATGAGCCGCCACCTTTTCCCCTTCGAGCAAGCGCGGAGATGGACGGTGGATTTCGCGGCGCGCAGGGCGCGAGCCCTCGCCTTCGGCAGCCCGGTCCCCTACCTGGCGAGGGTCGTTTTGCTCGCCGCCGTGTATTTTTCCGCAGCCAAGCTCGCCTTGTTGGTGGCGATACCGCCGGGCTACGCCACCGCGGTGTGGCCGCCTTCGGGAATTGCCCTCGCGTCGCTCCTGCTGCTGGGTAACCGCATCTGGCCCGGGATTTGGCTGGGCGCTTCGCTCGTCAACGTCACCGTCCAGTCTTCGCTCGTGGCCGCTACTCTCATCGGCGCGGGCAATACCCTGGAGGCGCTTGCCGGTGCAGCGCTCGTCCGCGCGTTCATCGGTTCGCCGGGGGTGTTCCAGCGTGGAGAGGACGTTCTCAAATTCGTCGCCATCGCAGCGGCTAGCGCGACGATCGCGGCGACGGTGGCGGCGGCGCCGCTCGCCTTCGTGCATTCGCTGGAACCGCGCGAGTTGTTGTGGAACTGGTGGACATGGTGGCAGGGCGACACCGTCGGAATCATCATCGTCGCTCCCCTGATCCTGGCCTGGGTCGTTCGCGCCGATCCCGCATGGACACCCTGGAAAATCGCCGAAGGATGCATTCTCGTCTGTCTCCTGTCGGGAGTGATGTACGCAATATTCGGTGCGGGCGTTGCCTCCTACATCCCTTCGCTGCAGCTCACTTTCGCGATCCTGCCGTTCATCATGTGGGCTGCTTTTCGCTTCCGGCAGCGCGAAGTCGCGACCGTGAACGCTTTGGTGTGCGCAATGGCCGTGTGGTTTACGCTCGAGGGCAGCGGGCCGTTCGCGCAAGGATCGCTGAACGAATCGCTGTTGCTGCTGCTCGCGTTCATGTGCACCGTGGTGACGACCGGGCTCGTGTTGAGCGCGGTCATCGGCGATCGCGGGCGCGCGATCGAGGCGATGCAGCGCGTCCTGCGGGATTTGCGCGAGCAGACCATCCGCGACTCGCTGACTTCCCTCTACAACCGCCGATTCCTGCAGGACTATCTGGAGCGGGAGCTGATCCGCGCGAAGCGCGAGCGCGCACCCCTTGCGGTGATCATGATAGATCTCGACCGTTTCAAGCAGATCAACGACAGAGCCGGCCACCAGGCTGGCGACCAGGTGCTCGTGGAAGTGGGCGCGCTTCTGAAACGCCACGTCCGCGGCAGCGACATCGCCTGCCGCTATGGTGGCGAGGAGTTCGTGGTGGTCCTTCCCAGGACGACGCTCGAGAGCGCGCGCCGCAGGAGCGCGGAGATCTGCTCGGCCATCAGGCGCGAGGCGGAACTGCTTCGTGGGGTCACCGCTTCGCTCGGGGTCGCGCTGTGTCCAGCCCACGCGACCGACGCGGAGGACCTCCTGCGCGCCGCCGACCACGCCCTCTACAAAGCCAAGGGGGCCGGACGCAACCAGGTCAGAATGTTTGCCGGCCAAATCAGCCGCGCCGGGGAAGGGGCCAAGTAAGGCCCGCCCTCGTCACGTCTTGTCCGCCAGGAACGATCCGCTCAGCGCGGCGAATTCTTCCGCGGCGTCCCATTGGACGAGATGCTTGCAGTGGTCGACGAGGTGCAGATCGAGCCCGGGGTGGAGCTCCATCGCGAGCGCGGCGCGTTCCGCGGCGTGGCCGCGGTCCTCTCTTCCGTAGATCAGCCGAAGCGGCGACTGCACCTCGCCGAGCCGCTGCCAGAGCGGCTTCGATCCTTGCTTCGATTCCTTCCTGTCGCCGCCGCGCGCGCGAGCGCGCTCGAGGAACGCCCGGAAATTCTTTCCCGTGCTCATGCGCTGGCGCGTCTGCAGCGCTGCCGGCGTGATCAAGGTCTTGTCGAAGAGGCTCTCCTCCAGGACCCTGCGCGTGTCTTCCAGAGTGGGTTCCGCGGCCCCGCCTTCTTCGCCCTTCGCGGCATCCGGCTTGCCGCGACCGGGCAGGGGCGGCAGCAGGCTTCCGGTGGCGAGCACGACGATCCCGGGCACGCGCTCGCCGTGCTCCAGGGCGAGGTTCACGGCGATGCGCCCGGACTGCGAATGGCCTATGAGACGCGCCTTGTGCAGCCGCACGGCATCCATGAACGCGAGGACGAAGCGCGTGCGATAGGCGACTGAAAGGTCCTCGGGGTTGTCGCTCAAGCCGAATCCGGGCTGATCGTAGGCGATCACGCGCAAGCCGCGCGCCGCCAGGTCGGAGAGATTGCCCGTCCAGACATCCGCCGAGGAGCCGAGCGACGCCCCGTGCAGCAAAAGAACCGCCGGCCCGCTTCCTTCCTCGAAGGTGCGGATGCGCAGCCCTTCCACCTCGATGAAATTCTCCTTCACCGTCGTTCGACTACTTCTCGGCGATGTCGAGCAGCACGCCGTCGGGGTCGGCGAGGTGATGAGCGCCGCAGGGGCAGCGCTCGAACAGCGCGAGCCGCGCCTGCCCTTCCGGTCCCGCGCCCAGGGGGAAGGGGCGCAAATGCGGATTGTCCTCGCCCACGGTTTGCAGGCGCTCCTTCACCGCCTGCAGGCTCTCCACCCTGAAGCCGATGTGATCCGGCCCGGGCCGCGCGATGCCGCCGCCCGCGTAATCGAGGATGCTCCAGGGCATGAGGATCAAGGTGATCCGGCCGTCGCTCAGATAATGGCTAGTGTCGCCGGCGCCTCGGGCTAGCCGCTCGAAGCCGAACAGGTCGACGTAGAACTGCGCGACCGCGTCGGCGTGCAGGGTGCGCAGGGCAAGATGGCTGATGGCGCGCGCTTGCTCGCGCGCCGGCTCGACGTAGACCGAGGCGCGGTTCTCCATGTTCTTCTGCGACAGGTCGAAGAGGTTGCCAGCGGGGTCGTGGGTGCTGATGCCCGCAAAGGGGCGCGTGCCGGGGCGCTTCAGGACTTCGATGGCGGGGTAGCGCTCGCGCAGCCGCGCGCAAGTCCGTTCGACGTCCTCCACCTCGACGCCGAAGTGGTCGAGCCCCGCCGGGCGGCCCGCCTTGCGCGGATTGATGTTGAGGCCCACGTAGCCGTCGCCGACGGTCACCGCCCGCTCCGGCCGCGTGTCGGCCGCGGTCTTCATGCCGAACACCGCCTCGTAAAATCTTCCCTCGAGCGCGTATTGATCGCTGACGATGGCGATGTGCCTGATTTTTGCGGACATGAATCAACGACCTCGCAGAAATATCTCCCGGAACTCCTTTTCGTGCCGATCGGCTTCGCGCGCGAGCTGCGGGTTCACATAGTGCAGTTTCAGCGGAACCGAGGCTTGCCCTCGCGCAATGTCGTTGCGCGCGGGCACGCGTCCGCGATCGCGGATCAGCGCCTGGCCTTCCGCCGAAAGCAGCAGGTCCACTAGGCGGCGAGCCCCGTTCGGATGCGGGGCTCTGGCCGATACCGCGACCTGGCTTGGCGAGGTGATGACCGGATCGAGGGTCTTCACCCAATCAACGGGCGCCCCGGCGCGCCTCGCCTCGTCCATTTCGGCGGCGTGCACCAGCGCCAGGGGAAAATCGCCCGCGACCAGGAGCTTGGCAAGCAAGCTGTGGCCGCGGCGGAACTGCGGATTCTGCCGCGCGAGCGAGCGCATGAAGACGGCGCCCTTTTCCCCGCCGAGATAGTCGAGCATGGCGGCGTACCATTCGACGTCGCTTTCGTCCAGGGCGAACTTTTCTTTCCATCTCGGCTGAAGCAAATCCTCCCAGCCTTTCGGAGCCTCGGGCGGCGGCACCAAGCGGGTGTTGTAGCCGATGACGTATTGGCGCACATAAATCGCCGCCCAGCGGCCCTGCGGGTCGACTGCGCCTCCGGGAAATCCGCTGCGCGTCTCCGGGGACGCGTAGGCGGCGAGCAAGCCTTCTTGCGCGAGCGCATCCATGTCCAGGTGGTTGAATGAAACCACGTCCCAGAAAAACTTTCCGGCGCGCATCTCGGTGAGGATACGCGTGCGGATCTTCTCTCCCGGCTGGCGCAGGATGGTGAGATTCAGCTCGGGATATTTCTCCCGGAAGCGCTTTCGGAGCGGCGCCGCGTCGGGGGTGTTCATCGCGGTGTACCACACGACCTCGCGTTCGTTTCGGGCCGCGTCGACCAGGCGTGCAGGCGCCTGCGCGAGAGCCAGGCCGGCCTCGGCAAGAGAAAAGAGCGCCGCGAGCAGGGAAGCGAAGCTCGCGACCCCGCTCGACATGGGCAATCCCTTCGGCATGCCGCTCCCGGGCCCAAAAATGTCAGTCTAGCATCGGGGCGCTCCCGGCCCGGGTGGGGCGCTTCGGCGGTAGCGACAACTGGCTTCGGCCGTGCCAGAATTTCGCTTGGCGCTGTGCCAACCGGGGGGACGCCATGTCGCGGGGAATCGGTCCGTTAGCCCGTTTCGACGAAAGCGCATTGCGCGAGCTCGCGCCCCACGGCGCCGCGCGCTCGTTTCCCAAGAACGCGGTGGTCATCAACGAAGGCGACCAGACCGACTCCCTGTACGTTCTGCTCTCCGGACGCGCCAAGGTGTTCGTGAGCGAGGAGGACGGCAGGGAGGTGGTGCTCAGCACGATCCGCGAGGGCGATTACTTCGGCGAGCTGGTTCTCGACGGAGGCCCGCGCTCCGCTTCGATCATGACCCTCGAGCCGTGCCGCTGTTTCGTGATCCCGCTGGGCGACATCGAGGGATTGCTCGAGCGCAACCCGCTGTTCGCGGGGCACCTGATCCACATGCTGATCGGCAGAGTGCGCAGTCTCGTCAAGAAGGTGGGCGACCTGGCCCTGAAGGACGTCTACGGCCGGTTCACCAAGTTCGTCGACGAGAACGCGGTCGAGCAAAAGGGCATGCGCGTGGTGCCCGAGCGTCTCACCCAGCACGACATCGCCGCGCGAATCGGCGGCTCGCGCGAGATGGTGAACCGCATCGTCAAGGACCTCACCGCCGGCGGCTACATCTCGGTCGACGCCAAGCAGATTACGGTTCACAAGAAACTGCCGTCGCACTGGTGAGATCGCGGGGGCGCCCCGTGCACCGGCTCGGGCGGTCCTGGCCGCCGAAATGTGCATCTGACACAAAACCGTTGTGTCAGGCGACGGCGAGGACGGACGATCAAAACCTTACAGTGGTCTCTATGGGGCGGGCGATTTCCGCCAGCCCGGAAACGAGACAAGGAGACCACGATGATCAACCGCAAAAATCTCTCCGGCGAGACCGGATTTTTCGCCGTCACCGCGATCGCGATCTTCGCCGTACTGGTGGCAGCAGCCGCAGCCGTGCTGGCCCCAGCGCCGGCGATCTCCGATCAGTCGACCCCCAGCACCGCGAGGGACGCCGGCCCTGCCGGCTATTTCCCGGACCAGTTCGTCAATCAGGCCAAAGAAATCGAGCCGATGCCGCAGATGTACTACTGAGCCGGAGCGCTAAGGCGACGGCGCACGCTCTCTAACATTCTCGCGGGTGATGAAGTTGTCAATGCCACGGTGAACCCCTATGCTGCGAGCCATCGAATCCTCGTGGCAGGAATTGGATACCGATGACCCCATTGCGACGCGCCTTGAACGGAGAGGAACGGCTCTGGAAAGTCTGGTGGCTGTGGGGAATGCCGGTCGGCCTGGCAACGATCGCACTGGCCGTCCTTGCCGAGATGTTGCGCGATGCCGGTTGGAGCGGCGCCGGTGCGGGCCTGGATGTGCTGAAGCTTCTCGTTTATCTCGTCTGGTTCTGCGCGGCCTGGCGCTGCTCGGGCAATGTCGTCAATCGAGCCTGGACCGGCATCGCGCGCGCAGCCATCGCGCTCGCCCTGGGCGTCACCGCGCTGACTGCGTGAGCCAGGGCCGCCCGATCCCCGGATGCCGAACCGGAGGTCGAGCACGACTCCGCGGCCAGTCGTTACCATACGGACATGCTGCGCAACGATGCCGATTCGTGGGGCGCCCCGGCCAAGCTCTTCCACTGGGTGATCGCGGCGCTGATCCTGGCGCAGATCGCGCTCGGCTTGATGGCGGCGAGCTGGCGGCTGTCCCCGACGAAGCTCGAGCTTTTTTTCTGGCACAAATCGACCGGCATGCTGATCCTCGCGCTCGTGGCGCTGCGGCTCCTGTGGCGGCTCGCCAATCCCACGCCGGCATTGCCCTCCGGCATGGCCGCCTGGGAGCGCGCAGCCGCGCGCCTGAGCCACTTGCTGCTCTACGTGCTGATGATCGCCCTGCCCGTGACCGGCTGGATCGTCAACTCCGCCTCCAACGTTCCGTTCCGGATTTTCTGGCTGATCCCGCTGCCCGCGATCGTAGCGCCGGACAAGCCCACCGCAGAGCTCGTCGCGCTGGTGCACGGGGGGCTCGTCGCGGTGCTCGCGCTGGTGCTCGTCGCGCACATCGGCGCGGCGCTGCGGCATCACTTCGTCAAACGCAATGCGGTGCTGGTACGAATGCTGCCAGGCACCCGCACAAGGCCGTGAAAGAAATCGCCGCCTTGCTGGTACTCTGCGGCCTGATACCGATCGGCGCCGTGCGGGCGGCGGACTGGAAAATGGATCCGGCCGGCAGCAAGCTCGAGTTCATCGCCACCTTCGAGAAGACCGCGGCTCCGGGCGTGTTCAAGGAGTTCGACGCGCGCCTGCGCTTCGACCCGGACAAGCCGGCCGGGAGCAGCCTCGATGTCACCATCAAGGTCACGAGCGCCGACATGAACATCGCGGACGTGAACAAGGAAATTCGCGGCAAGGACTGGTTCGACTATGCCGCGTTCCCGCAGGCCGAGTTCCGCTCGACCGACCTGCGCCGCAGCGAAGGCAATCATTACGTGGCGCACGGCACGCTGCTTCTGAAAGGCGTGAAGCGGCCGGTCGAGGTGCCGTTCACCTGGACCGGTTCGGCCGACGGCGCCGTCATGGAAGGCGAGTTTCTGCTTTCGCGCGGCGCGTTCGGCATCGGCGCGGGCGAATGGGCGGCGAGCGACGTCATCGGCGCCGACGTGAAAGTGAAATTCAAGGTGAAGTTGCGCAAGGCCGGCTGAAGAATGCGCCCGCCCCCTCATCGCGCCGGCCTCGCTGCGGCGCTTTTATCGACCATGCTCGCGTTGATGCTCGCGGGCTGCGCGCCGCTCGTGCGCGAGCCGGCGCCCGCGCCTGCCGTTCCGCCGGCGGATTTTCCGGAAGGCTATTACCGGGAGGCTCTGGCGCAGGGGAAGCCGGTGTTCAGGGTCGATTCCCGCGAGTCGCTCGTCGTGATCGAGGTGCGACGCTCAGGCTCGCTCGCACGCCTGGGGCACGACCACGTCGTCGCCAGCCATGAGCTCGTCGGTTACGTCGCGCCGGGCGAAGGCCGCGCCGACCTGGTCGTCGCGCTCGAGAGCCTCGCGGTGGACGAAGCGGCGCTGCGCGCCGGGGCCGGCTTCGACACGCAGCCCACCGAGCCCGACATCGAGGCAACGCGTGCCAACATGCTGGAAAAAGTGCTGGAGGCGGAAAAGTTTCCGTTCGCGCTCGTCCGGGTGAGCGGCGCGGACGCGAGTCAACGGGACGTCGCGCTTAGCGTCGCGATCACGCTGCACGGCCACGTGCGCACTCTGCAGGTGCCGGCGGAGATCGAGGCGGACGCGGAGAAAATGAGCGTGACCGGCCGCTTCTCGTTCGACCAGACCGATTTCGGCATCACGCCCTACTCGCTCCTGGGCGGCGCCATCGCGGTGCAGAACCGCGTCGATCTGCGTTTTCGCATCGTCGCGCGGCTGGCCGGACCGGGATAGGTAAGGGTTATTTCTTTTGCCTCCCGTGTTGGCGGGAGTTCTCCTCCGTTGGAATTGCGATGCGCGGCGCCCATTCCAGCCAATCCTTCGCCGGCTCCTCGTAGAGGGGGAAGACCGCCCCGTTCTTTACCGGGCCGGCTCGCGGATCGCTCGGGGTGGCGAAAGCAATCCCCCCCGCCACCAACGACTTCAGCGACTCCACATTGATTTCCAGGCCCCTGAACAAGCCAAACTTCACGTCCGCTCCGCTTGTATTCCAGAACTTCGAGGTGCTGCGCACCAGTTTCACATACCGCGGCCTGATCAGCACGTGGATTTCCGCCACGGCCGCATTGGCGCCGAGTTGGACGGCCCGCACCATACCCACCTCGATACCGCGATAGTAAACCGGCGAATTGGGTTTCAAGGATGCGAGGCGCTTGGCGTGCAGAACGATTTCCAGCCCGTCGGGCTCCAACGCCGCCTGCGAGCCTTCCATCCCGACAAAATCCGATTTGGGCTCGCCGGTACCCGGCAATACCTGAATGTACGCACCGGTAATGACCGTTCCGAGGTTGGAGATGTCTTGAAGCTCCGTTCCGAGACGCACGATCCAGAACACCGATCCTTCCCTGGCAAACGAGGCGGCCGAGCGTAGCAGGCGCGCCTCGACCACCACGTCGCGCAGATCGTCGCTCAACTTCACCTCCTTCACCTCGCCGATCCGCACACCGCTATATTGGACCGGCGTTCGCCCGGCCTTGAGGCCCCTACCATCCTTGAATCGGATGGTGATCTTCGGACCGAACTCCCGGACCTGGTCATAGACGAGATAACCCGCAATCAGCGCAGCAACCACGGGGACAACCCACATGACCGGAAAGCTCCACCGGCGTGGCCTCACCTTCGCCCGGGGCAGTTCGTCGACGGCCTCGGAATTCTTCTGAGAATCCGTCATGGTTCTTGCTCCGTTTTATCCCAGACCGAGGTCGGATCAAAGCTGGCCGAGGCCAGAATGGTGAACACCACCATGGCGGTGAACGCGATGAGCCCGCGGCCCGGCAGCACCGTGGCGATCGTTCCCAGCCTTACCAAGGCCACAAGTATCGCCAGGAGGAACACATCGAGCATCGCCCACGGACCGATCACGTCGATGATCTTGTAAATCCAGGTGCGCTCCTGTCGCCAGAATGTAGACCTGAATTTGGTCACGACGACCAGGAAGAAAAGCCCAAGGAGTTTGAGGAGCGGGATCAAAATACTGGCGAGAAAGACAATCGTCGCTACCGGCCACTGACCGTCCTGATACAGTTTCACACACCCGTCCCAAACGGTGCTTTCCGAATACGCCCCGTAGAAATCCATGAGCAAAATAGGATAGATGTTGGCCGGCACAAAAAAAATCAGCGCAGCCAGTGAGAATGCTGCCGTGTGTCCAAGGCTGTCGACCGGGTGCTTGCCGATGACAGACCCGCAGCGGAAACACTCAGCCGCAGTGCCCGGTTTCAGCGCCCCGATACGCTGCAGCAGGCCACAGGTCCTGCAAGCGATGATGGATTCCACCCGTTCGAATCTCCAGTGACAGGCAATTCAATCCGCCCCTTGTCGCCGTCCTATGCCGGGGCAATGCTACGGTGAGACCAGATTCCGCGCATGGAATCGGAGCTGATCGTCGATAAAACTCGCGATGAAGAAGTAGCTGTGGTCGTAACCCGTTTGCAGGCGAAGATCCAGCGGCACGCCCGATCGCCCGCAAGCTTCCTTCAACAACTCCGGCTTGAGCTGGCTCTCCAGAAACTGGTCGTTCGTGCCCTGATCGACCAGAAGCGCCGGTCCCTTCCATCCGCGGCTCTCGACGAGGGCGGTCGCGTCATAGTCCCGCCACAGGGCGCGATCGGACCCGAGGTATCCCGTCAGCGCTTTTTCTCCCCAGGGGGAGCGCATGGGCGAGCAGATCGGGGCGAAAGCCGACACCGACCTGTAAGTGTCGGGATTCTTGAGCGCGATGGTCAGCGCGCCGTGCCCGCCCATGGAATGGCCGAAGATGCCGGTGCGAGCGGGATCGACCGGAAACGCGGATTCGATCAGCCCGGGTAGTTCCTTCGCAACGTAGGAATACATCCGGTAGCCTCGCGACCAGGGCGCCTGAGTCGCGTCCACGTAGAATCCGGCGCCCAGGCCGAAATCGTAGCTCTCGCTTTCTCCGGGAATCTTCAGGCCGCGCGGGCTGGTATCCGGCACGACGATGGCGAGCCCGAGCTCCGCGGCAACGCGCTGCGCGCCCGCCTTGACGATGAAATTCTCTTCCGTGCAGGTAAGGCCCGAGAGCCAGTAGAGCACAGGCACCGCCTGCGCTTCCGCCTGCGGCGGGAGAAATACGCCGAAGCGCATGACAGACCCCGTTTCGCGCGACTCGTGGCTGTAGACCGCCTGGACGCCGCCGAAGCATTTGTTGCGGGAAACGCTTGTGATCAGTAGACCACCACTGAGCGTATGGATTTTCCCTCGTGCATCAGGTCGAAGCCCTGGTTGATGTCGGCGAGCTTCAGCTTGTGCGTGATCAGGTCGTCGATGTTGATCTTCTTCTCCATGTACCAGTCGACGATCTTCGGCACATCGCGCCGGCCCTTGGCGCCGCCGAACGCGGTGCCTTTCCACACGCGGCCGGTGACGAGCTGAAACGGGCGCGTCTTGATCTCCTGGCCCGCGCCCGCGACGCCGATGATCACCGACACGCCCCAGCCCTTGTGGCAGCACTCGAGCGCCTGGCGCATCACGTCGACGTTGCCGATGCACTCGAAGCTGTAGTCGGCGCCGCCC
>DASPWT010000036.1:0-16076 GCA_035637655.1 Burkholderiales bacterium
CCGCGCTGCGGGTCGCGAGCTCCCACAGGTCGCGATGGTGAGGGCGCGAAAGGCGCGCGAGCCGCCCGCCAAGGCTGAGCGCGCGCAGCCAGTCGCGCCAGCCCCCTCCCAAGTTGGGCGGCGTCTCGAGAACCAGCAGCCGCAGCGTGTCCGCCGCGGTTTCGATCGTGCAGTAGTAATCGGGCAGGCGCTCCGCGTCGCGCGCCGAGAATCGCGCCAGTTCCCTTTGCGTATCGGGGAGAGTCGGTCCCAGCCTGAACGAGCGGCCGTCCGCGAGCGGCAGGAAATTCGCGAAGGGTCGCTCGACGACCCGCAAGCCGTGATCGGCGAGCTTCAGCTCGCGGATGATCTTCGGATTGAGGAGGCTCACGGTATAGGCGGCCGTGGAGTTGCGGAAGCCCGGAGCGAATTCCTCGGTGACCGCCGCGCCGCCGACGACGGCGCGGCGCTCGAGCACCCGCACCTTGAGCCCCGCGCCGGCGAGATAGCAGGCGCACACCAGGCCGTTGTGGCCGCCGCCGACGATGACGACATCGCAAGGCACTAGCGCCGTTTCTCGAAGCGGTAGACGGCGAGGCTGCCGAAGAAGTTCGCAAACGTCCTGACGGGCCGGCCGCGGTGCAGCGTGACGCGCTCGAGCACGCGGATGCCGTGGCCTGAGCAGAACGACTCGAAATCGGCGATCGTGAAGAGGTGCACGTTGGGCGTGTCGTACCACTCGTAGGGCAGCTCCGCCGACACCGGCATTCGTCCCAGCGCCAGCTGCAGCCGCAGGTTCCAGCGGCCGAAGTTCGGGAACGAGACGATCGCCTCGCGCCCGACGCGCAGCATCTCGAGCAGGATCTGCTCGGTATGGCGCACCGCTTGCAGCGTCTGCGACAGGATCACGCAATCGAAGGAACCCGCGTCGAAACCCGCCAGGCCCCGCTCGAGATCGCTCTGGATGACGTTGACTCCGTTCTGCACGCAGGCGAGCACGTTGGCGTCGTCTATATCGATTCCGTACCCGCGTGCGTTGCGGGTCTCCTTCAGGTACTTGAGCAGGGTTCCGTCGCCGCAGCCCAGGTCGAGCAGCGTGGAATCCGGCCTGACCCAGGCGGCGATCGCCTGGAAATCGGAGCGGCCCGAGAGGGCGCCTTCTTCCTGCCCGGTCATAGGCGCTCGAAGACGCCGTCGAAATAGGCCCGCACCAGCGCGTGGTAGCGCGCGTCGTCGAGCAGGAACGCGTCGTGCCCGTGCGGCGCGTCGATCTCGGCGTAGGACACGTCGCAACGGTTGTCCAGGAGCGCCTTGACGATCTCTCTCGCGCGCGGCGGCGCAAAACGCCAGTCGGAGGTGAACGACACGACGAGAAATCGGGCGCGCGCAGCGGCAAGCGCTCGGGCGAGATTGTTCTCGTGCGCGGCCGCCGGGTCGAAATAGTCGAGCGCGCGGGTGATCAGCAAATAGGTGTTGGCGTCGAAATACTCGGAGAACTTGTCGCCCTGGTGCCGCAGGTAGGACTCGATCTCGAAATCGACGTCGAAATGGAATTGAATCGAGTCCGAGCGCAAGGCGCGCCCGAACTTCTCCATCATCGCGTCATCCGACAGGTACGTGATGTGGCCGATCATGCGCGCCAGGCGCAGGCCCCGGCGGGGCACGACGCCGTGCTCGTAGTAGTCGCCGCCGTGGAAATCGGGGTCGGTGGTGATCGCCTGGCGCGCCACCTCGTTGAAGGCGATGTTCTGCGCCGAGAGCTTGGGCGCGGCCGCGACGACGATCGAATTGCGGATGCGATCCGGATAGCCGATCGTCCATTGCAGCGCCTGCATCGCGCCGAGGCTGCCTCCCATCACGGCGGCAAAGGCATCGATGCCCAGCCGGTCGGCAAGCCGGGCCTGCGCGTTCACCCAGTCCTCGACCGTGACGACCGGGAATGAGGAGCCGTACGGCTTCCCGGATCCGGGATTCACGCTCTTCGGGCCGGTCGAGCCGAAGCAGCCGCCGACGTTGTTGACGCCGACGACGAAGAATTTCTCGGTGTCCACCGGCTTGCCGGGCCCGATCATGTTGTCCCACCAGCCGACGTTGTCCGGGTCTTCGGCGTAGTAACCGGCCACGTGGTGCGCGGCGTTGAGCGCGTGACAGGCGAGCACGGCGTTCGATTTCGCCGCGTTCAGCGTCCCATAGGTCTCGTAGAAGAGATCATAGGAATCGAGCACCGCGCCGCTCCTGAGGCGCAGCGGCTCGGCGAAATGCAGCGTCTGCGGCCTGACCGCCCCGACCGAGCGCGGTTCGATGTGGTTTCTCGGCGCCATGAAATAAAAAACCCGTTCAGCAGCCTGCCTGCTAAACGGGTCGCCCTCGCTTTAGCAATATTTGTTTTACGCCCGGTTCCGACCGGGCGGCGCCTGCAAGCTGATGATCAAATCGGCGCGAAGCAGGAACTTACCTCAGCGGGGCGGCGGCGTCAATTCTTTGGAGACGCCTTGAATCGGGGTTTGCGCTGCTGCCAGCGCTCGCGCCGCACGCGCTTGCGGCCCATTTTCTGCCGGTGCAGCTCGATCAGGTGGTCGCGCATCTTGGCGATGACAAAATCGCGCACGTCGGCCGGAATCTGGGCCGCCTCGCGCTCGAAGCGCGGCACGACGGTTCCCGAATCGAATTTTCCGTCGCGCACCATGATCGGCGCCTGCCCGGGCCCGTCCCCGCTGTCGCCATGGTCCACGCCGTCGTGATAGAAGCCATCGGAATCGCTCCATACCAGGGCGCGCTCGTTCAGCTCGACGTCATAGCAGAGCTGGAATCTGACGAAGGCCCCGCCCAAGTCCTGCCAGATGAACAGGTCGAAGTAATCGCTCTCGAACCAGCGGCGCTTCAGTGACGGCTCGCTCTGCTCGACGATGAGGACTTCTCGCAGCATCGATCTCTCGGCGTGGACGGGCCGCGGGCCGCAGCGTTAGGCGTTGAGCTTCGCGAGCAATGCGCGCGCCTTCGCGGGGTCGTGCGCGCGATAGACCCGCGCGGCCGCCCCCTCGACTTCCCGGACCCGGGTCCGCAGGACCTGCTGCTTGATCGCGAGCAGCTGCGCCGGATGCATCGAAAACTCCCGCAGCCCGAAACCGAGCAGAAGGCGCGTCATGGCCGCGTCGCCCGCCATTTCTCCGCACACCGCGACCGGAGTCTTGGCGCGCTTGGCGCTGCGGATGGTCTGCGCGACCAGCTGCAGCACGGCGGGGTGCAGCGGATCGTACAGGTGCGCCACCGTATCGTCGGTGCGATCGATCGCGAGCGTGTACTGGATCAGGTCGTTGGTTCCGATCGAAAGAAAATCCAGTTTGCGGACGAAATATTTCAAGGACAGGGCCGCGGCCGGCACCTCGATCATGCCCCCGATCTGTATGCGCCGGTCGTATGGGATCTTGTGGTCGTCCAGGGTTTCCTTTGCCTGCCGCACCGCGGCGAAGGTCTGTTCGACCTCGTGGGCGTGGGCGAGCATCGGAATGAGCAGGCGTATCTTTCCGTAGCGCGAGGCGCGCAGGATCGCGCGCAGCTGGGTCAGGAACATCTGCGGCTCGGCCAGACAAAAGCGTATCGCGCGAAGTCCGAGCGCGGGGTTGGGGCCGCCCCGGTCGGCGCCGTTGATGCTCTTGTCGGCTCCGAGGTCGAGCGTCCTGATCGTGACCGGCCGGCCGTGCATCGCGTCGGCGACTTCCCGGTAGGCCTCGAACTGCTCGTCTTCCGAGGGCAAATCGTCCCGGTTGAGGAACAGAAACTCGCTGCGGAAGAGGCCGATGCCAGTGGCCCCGGCTTCGTTGGCTTCCTTCACGTCCTGCGGCAGCTCGATATTGGCCTGGAGGTCGATCGCGATGCCGTCCATCGTGGCCGAGCGCGCGGTGCGCAGGCCCTTCAGTTTGTGCCGCTCGGCTTCGATCTCGCTCCGCAGTCGCCGATATTCCTCGAGCACCTGCGCGCCGGGGTTGACGATCAGCACGCCTTCGCGGCCGTCGACGATCAGAAGCTCGCCCTCCCGGATCATGCTGCGCGCGTGATGCAGGCCCACGATCGCCGGGATGTTGAGGCTGCGGGCGACGATGGCGGTGTGGGAGGTGACCCCGCCGAGGTCGGTCACGAAGCCCGCGTACTGGTGCTGCTTGAACAGAATCATGTCCGCGGGCGACAGGTCGTGCGCCACCACGATCAGGTCTTCCTCGTGCGAGGGCGCGGCGGGCGCGTGCCCGGTGCCGAGCATCGCCTTCAGCACGCGCTCGACCACCTGCACGATGTCCTGCTTGCGCTCGCGCAGGTACGGGTCGTCCATCTCGTCGAACTGCGCTACGAGGTAGTCCATCTGCAGCACGAGCGCCCACTCGGCGTTGCAGCGGCGATTGCCGATGAGCTCGCGCGGAACGGCGGAGAGATTCGAGTCATTGAGCAGCATCGCGTGCAGGCTGAGGATCGCCTTCATCTCCGCCGGCACGCCGGCGGGCACGCTCGCCTGCAGCGCGGCAAGCTCGCCCCGGACCTGCGCGATCGCCTGGTCGAAGCGCTCGATCTCCGCTTCGATGCCCTGCGGCGCGATCTCGTAGTGGGCGACCTCCAGGCGCGCAGTCGAGACGAGGTGCCCGTAGCCGATCGCAATTCCCCCGGAGACGCCCGCGCCGTGCAGGGTGAAGCTCGCGCTGCTCATCTGAGGATTCTCGCCCGGTTTCACTGAAAGCCTACTCCTCTTCCCCGAAGCGCTCGGCGATGAGCCGAACCACCGCGGCGAGCGCCCTTTCCGCGTCCTCGCCGTCGGCCTCGATGACGATGCGGCTGCCCTTGCCTGCGGCGAGCATCATGACCCCCATGATGCTCTTGGCGTTCACGCGCCGGCCGTTGCGCGACAGCCACACCTCCGCGGCGAAACCCCCGGCGAGCTGCGTGAGCTTCGCCGCGGCGCGCGCGTGCAGTCCCAGCTTGTTGACGATTTCAGCTTCGGTTTGCGGCATTGCAGATGTCGGAATTCAGGTGGACCACGCCGTCCTGCCCGCCGCTCATCGCCTTGCCGACCACGGCGGCGACCGGTTCGTCGCGATGGGTGATCGCGCGGATCAGCATGGGGAGGCTTGCCCCCGACAGGCCTTCGACTTTGCCGGGCTTGAGCAGGCGCGTAGCGATGTTCGACGGCGTAGCGCCCAGAATATCGGTGAGCACCAGCACGCCGTCGCCGCTGTCGAGCTGGCGTACCAGCTCCTGGGCCTGGGGCAGGATCGCGTCGGGATCGTCATGGACGGTCACGCCCAGCTGCTGCACCTGCAGCGGCCGCTTGCCGAGCACATGGCTCGCGCCGTGGATGAGTGCCTCGCCCAGGGCGCCGTGCGCAACGATGAGAACTCCGACCATGATTCCCGTGTCCGAAGTGAAGAGCTCCGGCCCAGTCTAAACGACCGCTGCCGGAACGATCAACGCCTTATTTTACGGCGCAGGCCGCTTCCACGGCGTCGAGAAACATCGCCGCGACATCGAACCCGGTCTGCTCGGTGATTTCGCGGAAGCAGGTCGGGCTGGTGACATTGATCTCGGTGAGCCAGTCGCCGATCACGTCCAGGCCCACGAGGAGCAGCCCCTGGCGCGCGAGCTCCGGCCCGAGCGTGTTCGCGATTTCCAGGTCTCGCCGCGAGAGCGGCTTCGCCACGCCGGTGCCGCCCGCAGCGAGGTTGCCGCGCGTCTCGCCCGGCTTCGGGATGCGCGCAAGGCAATGCGGCACGGCTTTCCCGGCGATCAGCAGGATGCGCTTGTCGCCCTCGCGGATCTCGGGGATGTAGCGCTGCGCCATGACCGATTTTGCGCCGTCGCGAACCAGCGTCTCGACGATCACGTTGCGGTTGGGATCGCCTGCGGCGACGCGGAACACCGACTCACCGCCCATGCCGTCCAAGGGCTTGAGCACGACGTCGCCGTTCGCGTCGATGAACTGCTGGAGTTGCCCGGCAAGCCGCGTCACCAGCGTGGGCGCGGCGAACCGCGCGTATTTCGCGATGGCGAGCTTTTCGCTGTGATCGCGGATCGCGCGCGGGTCGTTGAGCACCTTCGCGCCGTCGCGCTGGGCGAGCTCCAGCAACCAGGTGCTCGCGACGTACTCGGCGTCGAAGGGCGGATCTTTGCGCATCAGCACCGCGTCGAAAGCCGCGAGCGGCGTCTCTTTCGGCGGCGCAGTCCTGTACCAGGGATCCTTTTCCCCCGTCAGGGTCAGCCGCGTCGTCTCGCCGGCGACCCGGCCGCCTTTCCACATCACGCCTTCCTGCAGCGCGAAGAAGAGCTCGTGGCCGCGCTTCGCGGCCTCGGCCATCATGGCGTAGGTCGAGTCCTTGTAAATCTTGAAAGAGGGCAGCGGATCGGCGATGAAGGCGAGCTTCATCGCGGAATTCTAACGGAAGGCGTGCAGTCGGGCGCGTCCGTCCTAGTCCGGCACCTTGTATATGGCATTGGGCAGCCAGGTCGCGATCTCGGGCACGTAGGTGACGAGAAGGAGGTACAGCACCATGATCACGATCCAGGGCGCGAACGCCACGGTGGTTTCGGTGAGCCCCATCCTGGCGATCCCGCTCGCGACGTAGAGATTGAGCCCCACCGGCGGATGGATGAGGCCGACCTCCATGTTGATGGTCATGACGATGCCGAAGTGGATCGGGTCGACGCCGAGCTTCATCGCCACGGGAAAAAGGATGGGCGCGAGCAAGAGCACGATCGAGGAAGGCTCCATGAAGTTCCCGGCGATCAAGAGCAGAATGTTGACCCCGAGCAGGAACACCCAGGCGGAAAGATGCTTGTCGATGATCCACTGCGCCATCGCCTGCGGGATGTTCTCGGAGGTGAGCAGGAACGAAAACAGGATCGCGTTGGTGATGATGTAGAGCAGCATCGCGCTCATGTTCGCCGAAGCTAGCAGCACCTTCGGCACGTCGGAAAGCTTGAGATCGCGATAGACGAAGACCGCGACGACGAACGCGTAGACTGCGCTCACTGCCGCGGCCTCGGTGGGCGTGAACACCCCGCCGTAGATGCCGCCGATCACCACCACGATCAGCAACAGGCCCCAGATCGCGTCCCAGAACGCCGACCAGATTTCCTTCAAGCCGGCGCGCTGCATGCGCGGGTAGCCGCGGCGCCGGGCGATGCCCCAGGTGATGCCCATCAGGATCGCGGCGAGCAGGATGCCGGGCACGATGCCGGCGATGAAGAGCTTCCCAACGCTGGTGTTGGTGGACACGGAATAAATCACCATCACGATCGAGGGCGGGATCAGGATGCCGAGCGCGCCCGCCGTGCCGATCGCGCCGACGCCGAATTTGCGCGGGTAGCCCTGCTTTTCCATCGCCGGAATGAGGATGGTGCCGATCGCCACCACGGTGGCCGGGCTCGAGCCGGAAACCGCGGCGAACAGCGCGCAGGCGAACACGCCCGCCATGGCGAGGCCGCCGTGCAGGTGGCCGACGAGCGCCGTGGCGAAGCGGATCATGCGTCGCGCCACGCCGCCGTGGGTGAGGAAGGTGCCGGCGAGGATGAAAAACGGGATCGCCATGATGGCGAACTGGTCGAGCCCGGTAAAAAGGCGCTGCGAGACGAGCTCGGCGGGCAGGTCGGTCATGAAGAACAGGAACGTGAGGACGGTGAGGCCGAGCGCGATCGAAATCGGCATGCCGGTCAGCATGAGGACGATCAGCAGGATGAAAATGATCCAGCCGTTCACGTGCGCACCTCTGCGCCCAGGCCTTCGACGCGCGCGTGGCCGTGCGAGGGCAGCTCGCCCGAGCGATGGAAGCGCCACGCGACCTGCAGGAAGCGACAGCACATGAGCGAGGAGCCGAGCGGCACCGCAGAATAGACGACCCACATCGGCAGCTCGAGATCGGGCGAGACCTGCCCGGTGCCGACCATGCGCCACACGAACATTCCGCCGAGAACGGCGATCACCCCGGTGAAAAATGCCCCCGCGAGCAGATCGAAGATGATCCAGAAGCGCCGCTTGGCGGGCGCGAGCAGCCGCACCAGGACGTCAACGCCGACGTGAATGCCGGTGCGCACGCCGTAGGCCGCACCGAACTTCGCCATCCAGATGAAGAGGTAGATGCACAGCTCCTGCGCCCAGGTCAGGTTGATGTGCCTCGTGTAATTCCAGATCCAGGCGATGTCGGCGGTGTAGCGATACAAGACCGAAATGAAAATGACGCCCGTCGCGAGCGCCATGAAGCTCGCGACGAGCCATTCCTCGAGATGATCGAGGACGCGGTTGAACGTGCGCATGAGGGCGCAGCGCGGCGGGGAGCCCGCGTCAGCCGCTGCGGCGGCCGGCTATTTTTTCGCCGACGCTCGCGCGACCGTTTTTTCGATGGCCTGCAGCGTGTCCTTGCCGACGACGCCCTCGTACTCCTGGTAGAGCGGCAGCATCGCCTTGCGCCACAGCGCCTTCTCCGCCGGAGGCAGCACGTAGACCTCGGTGGTCTTGGCCGCCTTTATCTTGGCCAGCGCGTCGTCGTTTTCCTTCTTCGCGATGTCCCATACGTACTGGGTCGATTCCGCCATGGCTTCGACGAGACTGCTGCGGATGTCCGCAGGCAGGCCGTCCCAGAATTTCTTGTTGATGATCACCGCGTACATCACCACCCCGTGGTCCGACAGCGTCATGTGTTTCTGCACTTCGTGCATTTTTTGCGTGTACTTGTTCGAGGGCGTGTTCTCCTCGCCGTCGACCACGCCCTGCTGCAGGGCCGTGTAGACCTCGGAGAACGCCATCACCTGCGGGATTGCGCCGAACGCCTTGATCTCGCCCTCGAGGATCTTGGAGGACTGGATGCGGATTTTCAGGCCCTTGAAGTCGTCGAGCTTCCGGAGCGGCTTGTTGGCGGTGAATTCCTTGAAGCCGTTGAACCAATAGGCGAGCCCGACGATGCCCTTGGGCTCGAGCAGCTTGAAGAGGCCCTTGCCGACCGGGCCGTCGACGACCCGTTCGAGCGACCTCTCGTCGGCGAACATGTAGGGCAGATCGAATACTTCGAACTTGCGCACGCCCAGCGGCCCGAACTTCGATACCGAAGGCGCGAGCATCTGCACCGCGCCCAGCTGCAGCGCTTCCAGCTCCTCGCGGTCCTTGTAGAGCTGGCTGTTGGGATAAATTTCCACTTTCACCCGCCCCTTGGTCTTCGCTTCGGCGAGCTCCTTGAAGCGGATCGCGCCCTTGCCCTTGGGCGTGTCATCGGTGACGACGTGACTGAACTTGACGATAATAGGTTGAGATGCGGGCTGCTGCGCCTGCGCTCCGGCAAAGAGCGCGAACGCGATCATTGCGCCGGCTAATTTCACGAGCTTCATGGTCTTCCCTCCTACCCGGGTTTATTTTACCGCGGCGAGCATGTAGTCCACCGCCGCCTTGACTTCGGCTTCCGACAGCGTCAGGTTGCCCCCCTTGGGCGGCATCGCACCCTTGCCCTTGAGCGCGTTCTCGTACACGTGCTCGGTGCCGTGCATGAGGTGCATCGCCCAAGCTTTCTTGTCGCCGAACTTCGGCGCGTTTGCCACGCCCGCGCCGTGGCAGGCCATGCACGTCGACTCGTACACCGTCCTGCCGTCCGCCTTGGCCGCCGGCTCCTTGCCGGCCGGCCCGGCCGCGGCGAGGTTGACCTCAGCGACCGGCTTGATGCGCTTTGCGATTGCTTCGGGCGACCTCGCGTCTTCGTCATAGGTTCTGCCGCTCGTCGCGAGTTGCGCAAGCAGGACGATGACGACGATCGGCACGACGAACGCGAGCACCAGCACCGTGACGAGCTGCTTGGGAGTCTTGATCAGGGATTCGCGCCGCTTTCCGCTCATTCTTGCTCTTGCGCCCTTAGGCGAGCGTAGAAACGCACGCATTATAATCCCCTCCCATGATCGATCCTCTCGTGGTCGAAGAACTGATCGACCGGGCGCTCGCCGAGGACATCGGCTTTGCCGACCTCACCTCGGAGCTGGTGATCCCGGTCGACGCGCGCGCGGAGCTCGCGCTCAACGCGCGCCAGGACATCGTCGTCGCCGGGATCGACGTCGCAGCGCAGGTTTTCCGTCGCCGCGTGCCGGAGTGCCGCGTCGAGCTGCGTGTGAAGGACGGCGATCGCATCAAGGCCGGCACGGCGATGGGGCGGGTGGAGGGCCCGGCTCGCGGCTTGCTCGCGGTGGAGCGCACCGCGTTGAATTTTCTCCAGCATCTCTCGGGAGTCGCGACCCTCACCGCTCAGTACGTCGAGCGCATCGCGGGCACGCGCGCGGTGCTGATCGACACGCGCAAGACGACGCCGGGCCTGCGCGCGCTGGAAAAGCACGCCGCGCAGCTGGGCGGGGCGCGCAATCACCGGTTGCGCCTGGACGACGGCGTGCTGATCAAGGACAACCACATCAGCGTGTGCGGCTCGATCGCCGTTGCCGTTCGGCGCGCCCGCTCGGGAGTTCCCGTGCTGACAAAGATCGAGGTCGAGTGCGACACGCTCGAGCAGGCGAAGGAGGCGCTCCAAGCTGGGGCCGACCTGATTCTGCTCGACAACATGAGTCTGGAAGACTTGCGCCGCGCGGTCGCGCTCGCGGGCGGCCGGGTTCCGCTCGAGGCCTCCGGGGGGGTGAGGCTGGAGACCATCCGCGCCATCGCCGAGACCGGCGTCGATTTCATCTCGGTGGGCCGCATCACGCAGTCCGCGCCCGCGGTGGACGTCGGCCTCGACGCAGTCCTCAGGGTCTGACATGGCAAAACACTCGGTGTGCCTGTTCTGCTCGGCGCTCGAGGATCTTCCGGTCGCCGCGCGCGATCTCGCCGCGGAATTCGGCACTGCTTGCGCGGGGCGCGGATTGCGCCTGGTATACGGCGGCAGCGGCCGGGGGCTCATGGGGGTCGCTGCGCGCGCCGCCGCGGCCGCGGGCGGCGAGGTGCTCGGCATCATGCCGCGCCACCTCATCCGTGCGGAGCGCGCCGCGGCCGGCCTCGGCACGCTCAAGATCGTCGAGTCGCTCGCCGAGCGCAAGCAATTGATGACGGAATCCGCCGACCTCTTTGTCGCGCTGCCCGGCGGGATCGGCACGCTCGACGAGCTGCTCGAAATGCTCACGATGAACGACCTCGGCCTGCAGGACAAGCCGGTGATCCTGTGCGCGAGCGACGGCTTCTGGCAGCCGTTCATGGCGATGATCGAGGGCTTCCGCGCCTACGGCGTGCTGCGTGCCAGCGTCGGGCGCAGGCTGAGCGTGACCGCGTCGGTCGGCGAGGCGATGCGCCTCATCGAGGACCATCTGTCTTCCGTCGCCGATCCGGCGCCGGCCGCTCGATCGCGCGGTGTATAATTTCGCTCCCCGCGCCCGTAGCTCAGGGGATAGAGTGATGGCCTCCGAAGCCATAGGTCGCGCGTTCGATTCGCGCCGGGCGCGCCAGATTGCACCGCGCTCCAATACCCGAAAGTAGAGGAGGCACCATGCGCACCAAGATTGGTCTTGCTGTCCTGGCGGGCGCGGTCCTGCTGCCCGGAACGGCACGAGCCCAGACCGAAATCCAGTGGTGGCACTCGATGCAGGGGGCGCTCAACGACAAGGTCAACGAGCTCGCGAGCGGCTTCAACGCCAGCCAGAGGGAGTACAAGGTCGTTGCGATCTTCAAGGGACAATACCCCGAGTCGATGACCGCGGCGATCGCCGCGTTCCGTGCCGGCAACGCGCCGCACATTCTGCAAGTGTTCGAGATCGGGACCGCGACCATGATGGGCGCGAAAGGCGCGATCAAGCCCGTCTACCAGCTGATGAAAGAGGCGGGCGAGCCGTTTGACGCGAGGAACTATCTTCCCGCGGTCGCGGGCTACTACACCGACAGCAAGGGCAACATGCTGTCGCTGCCCTTCAACAGCTCGACCCCGGTGTTCTACGTCAACAGGGATGCGTTCAAGAAGGCCGGCCTCGACGGCACCGCGCCGAAGACCTGGAAGGAGTTCGCCGTCGCTGCCGGCAAGCTGAAGGCCTCCGGGCAGCAGTGCGTCTATTCCACCGGCTGGCCTTCGTGGGTGCATGTCGAGAATTTCAGCGCCTGGCACAACCTGCCGATCGGCACCCGGGAAAACGGCATCGCCGGCACGGACGCCGAATTCAGGATCAATTCTCCGCAGCACGTGAGGCACGTCGAGATGCTGGCCGACTTCGCCAAGCGGGGCTGGTTCACCTATTCGGGGCGCAAGAACGAAGCCGAGGCGCGTTTTTTCAGCGGCGAATGCGCCATGCTCACGTCGAGCTCGGGCGCGCAGGCGAACATCCGCCGCAACGCGAAGTTCGACTTCTCGGTCAACTTCCTGCCTTATCAGGACGACATCAAGGGCGCGCCGCAGAATTCCATCATCGGCGGCGCGAGCCTCTGGGTCATGAGCGGCAAGAAGCCTGCGGAGTACAAGGGCGTAACGAAGTTCTTCTCTTATCTGTCGTCCACCAGCGTCCAGGTGGACTGGCACAAATCGACGGGTTACGTGCCGATCACCAACGCCGCCTACGAGGTGACGAAGAAGGACGGCTATTACGAAAAAGTGCCCGGCGCCGACATCGCGGTGCGCCAACTCACCAACAAGGCGCCAACGCCCAACTCGAAGGGCCTGCGCTTCGGCAACTTCGTGCAGGGCCGCGAGGTGATCGAAGAGGAAATGGAAGGGGTATTCGCCGGCAAGAAGGACGCAAGGACGGCGATGGAAGAAGCGGCGCGCCGCGGCAACGAGATCCTGCGGAAATTCCAGGCGGCGAACAAGAGCTGACGGGAAAAGGGCCAGGCCCCTTTCTCGATTCCGAGCATGGAAAAGCGCGTCGTATTCCGCTCGGCATGGCTGCCCTACGCGCTGCTCGCGCCGCAGATCGCGGTCACGATCGTATTTTTCTTCTGGCCGGCGGTGCAGGCCTTCTGGTTCTCGTTCCAGCTGCAGGATGCCTTCGGCATCAACACCGAGTTCGCGGGGCTGCGCAACTTCGCCGACCTTCTGAGGGACGAGCACTATCTCGCGTCCTTCAAGAGCACGGCGGTATTCAGCTCGCTGGTCGCCGCGAGCGGCATCGCCATCTCGCTCGCGCTCGCCACCATGGCCGACCGCGTGCTGCGCGGCGCGCTCGCCTACAAGACGCTCCTCATCTGGCCCTACGCCGTCGCGCCCGCGGTGGCCGGCGTGCTATGGGGGTTCCTGTTCGCGCCTTCGATCGGCATCGTTACCTACGTGATCAGGAAAGCGGGCTACAACTGGGACTGGGTGCTGCAAGGCGACCAGGCGATGCTGCTGGTGGTGATGGCTGCGACCTGGAAGCAGATCAGCTACAACTTCCTGTTCTTTCTCGCCGGTCTGCAATCCATTCCGCGCTCCCTCATCGAGGCCGCGGCCATCGACGGCGCCGGCCCCGCGCGCCGTTTCTGGACCATCGTGTTTCCGCTGCTGTCGCCGACCACCTTCTTTCTGCTTGTCGTCAATATCGTGTACGCGTTTTTCGACACGTTCGGAGTGATCGATTCCACGACCCAGGGCGGGCCGGCGGGCGCGACCCAGATTCTCGTCTACAAGGTGTACTACGACGGCGTGAAAGCGGGCGATCTCGGCGGCTCGTCGGCGCAGTCGGTCTTCCTGATGCTGATCGTCATCGCGCTCACCGTTGCGCAATTCAGGTTCATCGAGAGAAAGGTGCAGTACTGAGTGGCCGGCTCATGGTAGAGAACCGGCCCTGGCTGACGGTCGTGTCGCACGCCGTGCTGATCGCGGGAATCGCGGTCATCGCCTTTCCCCTGTACGTCACCTTCGTCGCCTCGACGCTCACGCTGGACCAGATCCTGCAGGTGCCGATGCCGCTCGCGCCGGGGGATCGCCTTTGGGAGAACTATTCGAAGGCGCTGACCGCCGGGGCGAGCGGCGCGGCCGCCGCCCCCGTGGGCCGGATGATGCTGAACAGCCTCGTGATGGCGGTCGCGATCGCTCTCGGCAAGATCGCCATCTCGCTCATCGCCTCGTTCGCGATCGTCTACTTCCGCTTCCCCCTCCGGAACTTCTTCTTCTGGATGATCTTCGTCACCCTGATGCTGCCCGTCGAGGTGCGCATCATCCCCACCTACAAGGTGGTTTCCGACCTCGGCATGCTGAATTCCTACGTCGGCCTGACGCTGCCGCTGATCGCCTCGGCGACGGCCACGTTCCTGTTCCGGCAGTTCTTCCTCACGATCCCGGAGGAGCTCGCCGAGGCCTCGCGCATCGACGGCGCCGGGCCGGTGCGCTTCTTTTTCGACGTGGTACTGCCGCTTTCGAAGACCAGCATGGCAGCGCTGTTCGTGATCCAGTTCATCTACGGCTGGAACCAGTACCTGTGGCCGTTGCTCGTCACTACCGACGAGTCGATGTACACGGTCGTAATCGGCATCAAGCGCATGATTCTCGGCGGCGATGCGCTCACCGAGTGGAACGTCGTCATGGCTACCGCCATGCTGGCGCTGCTGCCGCCGGCGCTCGTGGTGGTGCTGATGCAAAAGTGGTTCGTCAAAGGCCTGGTCGAGACGGAGAAATAATGGCGCGGGTATCGCTTCGGGACGTGAAGAAGACTTACGGGGTGCTGCAAGTCGTTCACGGGGTGTCGATCGACATCGCCGACGGCGAGTTCGTGGTCATCGTCGGGCCGTCGGGCTGCGGAAAATCCACGCTCCTCAGGATGGTCGCGGGCCTGGAGACGATCAGCTCGGGGAAGGTCGCGATCGGCGAGCGCGTGGTGAACGAGCTCGAGCCCAAGGACAGGGACATCGCGATGGTGTTCCAGAACTACGCGCTGTACCCGCACATGTCGGTGTACAGCAACATGGCCTACGGCCTGAGGATCCGGAATCTCTCGAAATCCGACATCGACGCGCGCGTGAAGCGCGCCGCAGCGATACTCGAGCTCGGAGCGCTGCTCGAGCGCAAGCCGCGGGAGCTCTCGGGCGGGCAGCGCCAGCGCGTCGCGATGGGCCGCGCGATCGTGCGCGAGCCTGCGGTGTTCCTGTTCGACGAGCCGCTTTCCAACCTCGACGCCAAGCTGCGGGTGCAGATGCGCGTGGAGCTGCAGGCCTTGCACCGGAGGCTGGGGACGACGAGCCTGTACGTCACGCACGACCAGGTCGAGGCGATGACGCTCGCGCACCGGATGATGGTGATGAACGCGGGCCGCGCCGAGCAGATCGGGGCGCCCCTCGAAGTCTACGCGAAGCCCGCCACGACCTTCGTGGCCGCTTTCATCGGCTCGCCGCCGATGAACCTGATGCCGGCGCGCTTGAACGGCCGCGAAGTGCTGCTCGGGGTGCGACCCGAGCACCTGGAGCCGTGCGGCGAATCGGACGCCGCTTTCGTCGCCACGGTGGATCTCGTCGAGCCTCTTGGCGCGGATACCCTCGCGCACGGCGCGGTGGAGGGCACGCGCATCGTCGTCCGGCTCAGCGGCGCGCAGCGCGTGTCCGAAGGCCGGCTGCCTCTCCGATTCGATCCCGCCCAACGGCACTACTTCGACGCCGGAAGCGGGGCCCGCATCGAGCCGGCATGAGCGCCCCGCGGGTTTGATTGATAGAATGCGGCGAGTTCCACCCTTCCGCGATTCGCCTTTGAGCGGAGATTCCCATGCGAAACTCGCTGGTTCTTGCGTTTCCGCTGCTTGTGGGTTGCGCTGCCGCGTTTGCCGGCGGCTCGAACTACGGCATCGCGCCCGGGGTGAAACAGCTCTCCGGAAAGATTTCCGAGTGGTCCGTGCCGACTCCAAAATTCGCCCGCGATCCCGCGCCGGGTCCCGACGGCAACATCTATATCGCGGTGATGCAGGGCGACCGCATCGCGCGTTTCGATACGAAGTCGCAGAAATTCAACGAATGGGATCTTCCCTCCGGCGCGCATCCGCACGGTCTGCTGGTCGACAAGGAAGGCAGGGTCTGGTACACGGGAAACGGCAACGGCACCATCGGCGAGCTCGATACGAAGTCTGGCAAAGTCATCGAACACCGCGCGCCTTCCAGAGGCAGTCCGCATACGCTGGTGATCGATGAGGCCGGCGCAATCTGGTTCACGAACCAGTCGGGCTCGGTC
>DASPWT010000037.1:0-25945 GCA_035637655.1 Burkholderiales bacterium
ACGACCTTGCCCTTGCCTTCGTCACCCCATTGGGTGCCTATGACGACGACGTTCTTGGCCACTGCTTCAGCTCTTGCCCAGCTTGCGTACCAGCCACTTGCCGCCGCGCTTCACGAGCTCGCGGTCGCAGTCGGGCCGGGCGCGCGCGGCCGCGTGCCCGGGGAGCTCGACCGCGACGACCTCCCCGCCGGATCGCAGCTTGCGGATCGCGGCGGCGAGCCCGGGATCGCCTGAGTGCGGCGCGCGGATGGCGGCCCCTTCGGCCACGTGCGGAGCGGCGCGCTCGAGATCGCGCAGATCCATGCTGAATCCGGTGGCCGGGCGCGCGCGCCCGAACGCCTTGCCGACTTCGTCGTAACGTCCGCCGAGCGCGACCGCGCCGGCGACGCCGGGCGCATAGGCCGCGAACACCACCCCGCTGTGATAGTGATATCCGCGCAGGTCCGCGAGGTCGATCGAGACCGGGATTGCGCCGTTGCGGGCGAGGACCTTGAGGTCCCGCAGCGCGGCGACGATTTCCGAGTACCGGGGCAGCATCCGCCGGGCGCGCTCGAGCATCGCGCCGTCTCCATACAGCTCGGGAAGAGCGAGCAGCGCCTTGCGCGTCGCGCCCGGCAGGCGCCTGGTAACGGCGCGCAGCGCGGGCAGATCCTTCGCGGAGAGCGCTTCATACAGCTCCGACTCGAGCTCAGGCCCGACCCCGCCGTGCCGGCAAACGGCGCGGAACACGGCCACGTGGCCGATGTCGAGTCGCGCCCCGGAGACGCCGCATGCGGCCAGCGCTTGCACGAGCAGCGCCTGGATCTCGAGATCGCTCTCTATTGCGGCGTGGCCGTAGATCTCGGCGCCGATCTGCAGCGGTTCCCGGGTCGAGTCCAGGCCCCGCGGCCGGGTGAGCAGCACGCTTCCCGCATAGCACAGCCGCGTGACGCCCTTTCTGTCCAGCAAGCGTGCATCGATGCGCGCGACCTGCGGCGTGATGTCGGCGCGCAAGCCCATCATTCGCCCGGAAAGCTGGTCGACCAGCTTGAACGTGCGAAGATCGAGGTCGTGCCCGGTGCCGGTCAGCAGCGATTCCAGGTATTCGAGCATGGGAGGAATCACCAGCTGGTAGCCGTGAACGCGGAACAGCTCCAGCAGCTTCGCGCGCATGCGCTCGATGCGCTGCGCCTGCGGCGGCAGGATGTCCTCGATGTTTTCCGGAAGGAGCCAGTTGCGCACGGCCATTCACGCCCCTACCTCGCAAAATAGAGGATCAGCAGGCCGACCAGCATCGAGGAGAGCCCGAAGAAGCGGATCTGGCCGTCAGTAAATTCGGTGATGCGGCGAAAGGTTTCGCGCCACAAGGTCGGCAGCAGAAACGGCAGGACGCCCTCGATCACCAGCATCAGGGCAAAAGCCATGAGGAAAGTGGTGCCCATTCACTTGCCGCCCTTCCCGAGGTTCTTGAAGTACCGGAAGAACTCCGAGCTCGGATCGAGCACCAGCACGTCGCCCTTGTTCTTGAAGGCGGCGCGGTAGGCTTCGAGGCTGCGGTAAAAAGCGTAGAACTCGGGATTCTCGTTGAAGGCGCGCGCGTAGATCGCCGCGGCCCTGGCGTCGCCTTCGCCCTTGACGCGCTGCGCGTCGCGGTAGGCCTCGGCGATGATGACCTCGCGCTGCTTGTCGGCGTCGGCGCGGATCTTCTCGGCTTCGGCGGAACCGTTGGAGCGCAGCTCGGAGGCGACGCGCTTGCGCTCGGACTCCATCCGGCGGTACACGTCGGCGCTCACCTCCTGCGGCAGGTCGACGCGCTTGAGCCTGACATCGACTACACGGATGCCGAGGCTGCGCACGTCCTGGTCCACCCTCTCGCGCACGGTATTCATGATGTCGTCGCGCTCGCCCGAAACCACGTCGTGCACAGTGCGCTTGCCGAATTCCTCCCGAAGCAGCCCGTTCACGGTCTGGTTGATGCGCCGCGCCGCCGCGATCTCGTCGCCGGCGACGGAAACGTAGAACTTTTTCACGTCGACGATGCGCCATTTGACAAAAGCATCCACCAGCACCGGCTTGTTTTCTGCGGTGATGAACCTCTGCGGCTCCGGATCGTCCCAGGTCAGAATGCGCGTGTCGAAGTAGCGCACGTTCTGGATCAGCGGCCACTTGAAGTGCAGGCCGGGCGCATCGATGACTTCCTTGATTTCGCCGAGCTGGAACACGATGACCCGCTGCCGCTGGTCGACGGTGAACGCCGACAGGCTCACCAGGATCAAAGCGCCCGCGATGGTCGCGAGGCCGACGCCGAAACGGTTGCTCATGGTCTTTCCCCGCGCTCGCGCCCGCGCAGCGTGTCCCGGGAGCGGGCCCCCGCATCCTGCGGCGCCGGCGATTCCGCGGAAGCCGACGGCCGCGTCGGCGCAAGCGCCTCGGGCAATCCGCCCGCCGCCGATCCCTGGAGAATCTTGTCGAGCGGCAGGTAGAGCAGGTTGGTCCCCGCTCTCGCGTCGATCAGCACTTTGGAGGTGCTCTCCAGGATCTGCTGGACGGTTTCGAGGTACAGGCGTTCCCGGGTCACCTGCGGCGCCTTGTTGTACTCGACCAGAATCTGCCTGAACCTCGACGCCTCGCCTTCGGAATTGGCGATGACGCGCTGCTTGTAGCCTTCGGCCTCGAACAGGAGCCGCGACGCCACGCCGCGCGCCTTCGGCACCACGTCGTTGAAGTAGGACTGCCCGTCGTTCTTGAGCCGCTCGCGATCCTGGTTCGCCTTCACCGCGTCGTCGAACGCGGCCTGGACCTGTTCGGGGGGCTGCGCGTTCTGGATGTTTACGCTGCTGATCTGGATGCCGGTCTGGTAGCGGTCGAGGATTTCCTGCATGACCGGCAGCGCCTTGGCGACGACAGCTTGACCCTGGTTGAGGACGAAATCCATCTTGCTCTTGCCTATGACCTCGCGCAGCGCCGTTTCCGCGGCGTTCAGCACCGTGTCGTCGGGCCTGCGGTTGGTGAAAAGATAGTCCCTGGCGTCCTTGACGGTGTATTGAACCGCCATCTGGATATCGACGATGTTTTCGTCGTCGGTCAGCATCAGCGATTCCTTCAGCACCTTGGTCTTGATGGTGTTGCGGTAACCGACCTCGATCGTGCGCACCGCGGACAAATTGACGATTTCGTTGCTCTGGATCGGATACGGCATGCGCCAGCGCAGGCCGGAGCTGGTCACCTCGGAAAATTTGCCGAACGTGAGCACGACGCCGCGCTGGCCTTCCACCACGATGTAGAAACCGCTGGCGAGCCAGGCGACGAGCACCGCCAGGGTGATGAGGCCGGCTCCCCCGCCGAGTTGCCGGATGCTCGGCGGCTCGCCCGGACCCGAGCCCCCGCCGCGGCGCCGGCCGAAGATGCTGGCGAGCTTCTGGTTGAAGTTGCGCCACATCTCGTCGAGGTCGGGCGGTCCCTCGTTGCCGCCGCCTCGCTTGCCCCATTGCGGGTCGTTCAATGACATGACAATCCTAGCTTGCGGCCTCTTGGCCCGGTATCTGCGAATAGGTCGAATTTGGCGGGTTCGCCGGGGAGGTCCTCGAGGCTGCCGCCTCGATCAGGGCCTGGCGCAGGCCGTCCACGCCGTCGCCCGTTTTTGCGCTGAGACGAACGCGGCGAATTTTAGCATATTCGTCCCGGTCGACTCCCGGCCGCGCCCCGTTCCGGTCGATCTTGTTCCACGCCAGCACCTGGGGAATCGCGCTGGCGCCGATCTCGACGAGCACCTTGTTCACTTCCTCGACCTGCGCGTCGCGCGCCTCGCTCGCCGCGTCCACGACGTGCAGCAGCAGGTCGGCGTGGATGGTTTCTTCCAGCGTCGCCCGGAACGCCGCCACGAGCGCGTGCGGAAGATCGCGGATGAACCCGACCGTGTCGGAGACCGTGATGTTTCCGGCCTCGGGCAGGTAGAGCCTGCGCGTCGTGGTGTCGAGCGTCGCAAACAGCCGGTCCTCGGCAAGCGCTCCGGCGTGAGTCAGGGTGTTGAACAGCGTCGACTTGCCGGCGTTGGTGTAGCCCACGAGCGATACCGAGAAAGACCTGCCCCGGGCGCGGGCGCGCCGCTGCACTTCGCGCCGGCGCTGAAGCTTGCCGAGCTTGTCCTTGAGCACCTTGACGCGGGTCGCGATCAGCCGCCTGTCGACTTCCAGCTGGGTCTCGCCCATGCCCCCGAGAAAGCCCCGGCCGCCCCGTTGCCGCTCCAGGTGCGTCCAACCGCGCACCAGCCGCGTCGCCGCGTGCTGAAGTTGGGCAAGCTCGACCTGGAGCTTGCCTTCGTGGCTGTTCGCGCGCTGGGCGAAAATGTCGAGGATCAGCCGCGTGCGGTCGACGACCGGGCAGCCGAGCGCCTTTTCGAGGTTGCGCTCCTGCACCGGCGACAGGTCGTGGTTGAACACCGCGAGCGAAGCGCGCTGCTCTTGCAGCATGCGCTTGATCTCCTCGACCTTCCCGGAGCCGGCAAAATGGGCCGGGTCGGGTCTGTGGCGGCGCCCGCGAACCAGGGCTCGGGGATGGATTCCGGCGCTGACGGCGAGACGTCTCAGCTCTTCCACGCCGTCGGCGTAGCCGCCGACGCCGAAGTCCAGGCCCACGAGCACCGCAGCGTTGCGCTCCGACGGACGCTCAGGCATCGATCAGAGGCAAGAGCGCGGCAGCATCAGCTCTCGGAAGAGGAATGGTCGACCGGCAGGTTGACCGCACGCGAAGGCACGACGGTGGAGATGGCGTGCTTGTAGACCATTTGAGTGACGGTGTTCTTGAGAAGCACGACGTACTGGTCGAAGGACTCGATCTGCCCCTGGAGCTTGATGCCGTTGACCAGATAGATCGATACCGGCACGTGCTCCTTGCGCAGGGTATTCAGAAACGGATCTTGTAGCAATTGTCCTTTGTTGCTCATGGGTTACCTCCCGAGTCGTATTCTTTGAAGTTGTACTGTAAATGGTTTTTCGCCAAAAGCCAACGAATTAGAGACGTTTGCCGACGTAAGGGTTCCGGCCGCTGCGAAATTCGATTCTGAGCGGCGTCCCCTCGAGCCGGAACACTTTGCGAAAGTCTGCTTCAAGATAGCGCCGGTAGCTGTCGGGCACGGCGTTCAGCGCCGTCCCGTGGACGACGACGGTCGGGGGGTTGCGGCCGCCCTGATGCGCGTAGCGGAGCTTGGGCCGCGAAAGCCCTGCGCGCGGAGGCGCCTGCTTCGCGACGGCGGCGATCAAGGCGCGGGTGAGCTTCGGGGTGGGCAGCTTCGCCATCGCCGCGCGGTAGGCCCGGTCCACCGATTCGATAAGTTGCGCAACGCCGCGGCCCTCGCGCGCCGAGATGTAGTGAAAGCGCGCGAACGAGAGAAATTTCAGCCTGAGCGCGATGGCGCGCTTGGTCATGTCGCGCGCGTAGTCGTCCAGATCGTCCCACTTGTTGACCGCCACGACCAGCGCCCGGCCGCGCTCGAGGATGAATCCGGCGATATGCGCGTCCTGGTCGGAGATCTGGCCTTGAGCGTCCAGGACGAGGACCGCGACGTTGGCCCGGTCGATCGCCTGCAAGGTCTTCACCACGGAAAATTTCTCGACGCTTTCGAACACCTTGCCGCGGCGCCTCAATCCCGCCGTGTCGACCAGAATGTAACGACGGCCCCCGATCGCTAGCTCGACGTCGATCGCGTCGCGCGTGGTTCCCGGCTCGTCGAACGTTACGACGCGCTCCTCGCCGACCAGCGCGTTGACCAGCGTGGACTTGCCGGCGTTGGGGCGGCCGACGACGGCGATCCTCGCCGCCTTGTCCGATTCGCCGTCCGGCTCCTCCTCGACGGGAAAATCGGCGAGCGCGGCGTCCACCAGGTCGCGCACGCCCTGCCCGTGCTCGGCTGAAATCGCGCGCGGAGCGCCCAATCCCAGCTCGTGGAACTCGGCCGCGGCGAGATCAGGATTCATGCCTTCGGCTTTGTTCACGGCGACGAAAACGCGCCGGCCCATGCGCCGCAGCTCCTCGCCGATCGCGCGGTCCTGGGCGGTGAGACCTTCGCGTGCGTCGGTGACCAGCAGGACCGCGTCGGCCTCCGCGATCGCGGTCCTCGCCTGCTTCGCCATTTCCACGAATACGCCCTGCCCTTCCGGCTCCAGCCCGCCGGTATCGACCACGAGGTACGCCCGGTCCCCCATGCGCCCCGCGCCGTAGTGGCGATCGCGGGTCAGGCCGGGCACATCGGCGACCAAGGCGTCGCGCGTGCGCGTGAGCCTGTTGAACAGCGTGGACTTGCCGACGTTCGGCCGGCCGACGATGACGAGAGTGGGCTTCATGAGAAGCCCACCTATTTTGTGCTGAGCGCGTACAAGTTGCCGTCGCGCGTCTGCACCAGGAACCCGTCGCCGAGACTCACCAGGGGCGACCTGATCGGGCTGCCGTCGGTGGCAACGCGGCCGACGAAGGCGCCGCTTTCGCGCGACAGAAAATGAACGTACCCCCCGATATCGCCCACGGCGATCTCGCGGCCGAGGGCAAGCGGGGCGGTAAGGCGCCTCAGGAACAGTCGATCCTGCTTCCAGACGCTCGTTCCACCGGCGCGGTCCAGAGCGCGCACCGCGCCTTTATCGTCGCTGACCAAGACGTAACGGGCATCGATCGCCAGCCCGACGGTGCTCGACAGTTCGCGCGACCACAGCGGGTTGCCGCTGGCCGCGTCGAAGCACGCGATCCGCCCCTGGTAGGCGACGGCGCACACTTCCCGCTCGGTAACCACCGGCAGGCCGACGACGTCGGTGACGCGCTCCAGCTCCGTGGTTCCGCGCGGCAGCGCAACGGTCGCCTCCCAGCGGACCCCGCCGTTGGCGAGCGCGATCGACACGAGCTTGCCTCCGGGAAAGCCGATAAATACGTAGCCTCCCTCGGCGACCATGCCCGCCGGGGAGCGCACCGAGAGGGCGGGACTCGAGCGCTGGTAGAGCCAGCGGCGCCTGCCGTCCTTCGCGTCGAGCGCGAACAGGCGGCTGTCGGCGCTGCGCACGATCACCAGATCCCCGGTCACGGCCGGCGCCGACAGGACCTCGCTCGATACGCGCGCGCTCCAGCGCACCTCGCCCGAAGGGGCGTCGAGCGCGATGACTTCTCCTTCGAGCGTCCCGACCGCCACGAGCGCGCCATCGGAGCCCACGCCGCTCGAGAGCGTTTGCCTCACATTGACGCGCCACGATTCGCGGCCGGTGGCCGCGTCAAAGCGCGCGACGGTACCATCCTGCGCGGCCGCGTAAACGCCGCCGACCACCACAACGGGAACGAAAATGGCGTCTCCCGCCCCGCCCACGCTCGCTTGCCACAAAGTGCGTACCGGTATGCTTGCGGGGAGCTCCGACAGTTCGGCCATCTTCGGGCCGGGTGAACCGGAACAGCCGGCGAGGAGCATCGCGCCGGCGAGGACCAGCCGCCGCATCAAGCGTCCCCGAGGGCGTCGAGCTTGAGGCGCAGCGTTTCGCGCACGGCGCCCGGCTGCGCTTTCTCCAGCGCGGCCTGATATGCCGCGCGCGCTTCGGCGCGTCTCTTCTGCGTCGCCAGGATATCCCCGCGCTGCATGGCGTAGAGCACCTCGAAGCCCGGATGAGGCCTTGCCTCGAGAACTTGCAGCGCCGCATCGGGCTCTTTGTCGTCGAGCAGCACGCTTGCCAGCCGCAGCGTCGCGATCGAGCGGATCTGATCGTTATTCGCGTGCTCGACGACCCATTCCAGCTGCGCGCGCGCGGTCTTCGGATCTCCCGCCTGAAACTGGACCTTGGCCGAAACCAGCGCCGCGAGCGGCGCATAGGCGGTGCGCGGGAAATTCTCGAGAATCGCCCCTGCGGTATCCCGGATGACCTTGAGATCGTTGGCTCGCGCCGCCTTCTGCAGCGCGTCGT
The DNA here is from genome assembly GCA_035637655.1 of Burkholderiales bacterium. Taxonomy (GTDB): domain Bacteria; phylum Pseudomonadota; class Gammaproteobacteria; order Burkholderiales; family SG8-39; genus VBDM01. Next base: position 7,905 of record DASPWT010000037.1, read on the forward strand.
AGAGCACGGCGGCCTGCGCCGCCTGCGAGCGTTGATACCACATCCAGCCGTTCCACGCGCCGAAAGCGGCGAGCGCCAGGGTCGCGCCGAGGATGACCGCGCCGCCGTGCTCCTTCCACCAGGCTTTCAGCTCGGCGAGCTGTTCCTGTTCTTCGAGATCGTATGCCGCCATGAGGTTCCGAGTTCCTGTGACGAGCGCTCAAGCGCTCTGTTGGATGATGCCGGCCACGCGTGTGGGTGCGATCCGCACTTGGGGGTCCGCCGCACGCAAGGGCTTTAGGCTGATTTCACCAGCAGCCAATTCTTCGGGGCCGATGATGATAGCAAAGCGCGCCCCGCTCGCGTCGGCCTTCTTCATTTGTGTCTTGAAGTTGCCGCCGCCGGCGTGCATGAGCACGATGAGACCGACATCGCGCAGGCTCTCGGCGAGGCGCAGTGCCGGCGCAGCGGTCCCGTCACCGGCGTAGACAATATATGCGTCTGCCGGGCGAGCCGGGGCGACGAATTGGTATTCCTTCATCAGCAGCACGATGCGCTCCACGCCCATGGCAAAGCCGCAGGCCGGCGCGGCCTTGCCGCCCAGCTGTTCGATCAGCCCGTCGTAGCGCCCTCCGCCGGCTATAGTTCCCTGCGATCCCAGGCGAGTCGTGATCCACTCGAACACCGTGCGGTTATAGTAGTCGAAGCCGCGCACCAGGCGCGGATCGACCACGAAGCCTATACCGGCCGCGTCGAGCAATGCCTGCAGCGCTGTGAAGTGTTCACGAGCGGCATCGTCGAGATAGTCGACCAGTTTCGGCGCGGCTTCCACCAGCTCCTGGAGACGGGGATTCTTGCTGTCCAGCGTGCGCAGCGGATTGGAGCGCAGGCGGCGGCGGGCGTCTTCGTCCAATTGATCCAAGTGCGCTTCGAAGTACTTCACCAAATCGACTCGGTGCCGCGCCCGCGCTTCGGCGTCGCCTATGGAGTTGATATGCAGTTCCGCATCGGCGATGCCGAGCTGCTTCCACAAACGGGCAAGCATGACGATTTGCTCGGCATCGACGTCCGGCCCGGCGAAACCCAGGGCCTCGACGTCGACCTGATGGAATTGCCGATATCGTCCCTTCTGTGGCCGCTCATGACGGAACATCGGGCCGCTAGTCCAGACTTTCTTCGGACCATCGTAGAGCAAGCTATGCTCGATTGCCGCACGCACGATGCCGGCAGTCGCTTCCGGGCGCAGCGTGAGGCTGTCGCCGTTGCGGTCGGGGAAGGTGTACATCTCCTTCTCGACGATGTCGGTGACCTCGCCGATGGAGCGATTGAACAGCGCAGTCGCCTCGACCACGGGCAAGAGCATATTCCCGTAGCCGTAGCCGGCGAACAGACCGGCGACTGCGCTATCGAGAAAAGTCCAAAATTTCGCCTCCTCCGGCAGGATATCGCTCATCCCGCGGATGGCCTGAATATTCTTGTTCATGAAGCTTCTTGGCGGCAGCGCCAGCCGCCGTTGAAAGATTTAGTGAGTTGCCCGGATGGGAATAGTCTTGTTGTTGCCGTCTGCTTCGGCATCGCCGCCCTGGCCCTTCTTCGCCGGTGCGGCGAGCCGCGCACGCGCCGCGCTGTCGCCCGCGTAGGTGGCGGCCACGTAATCGTCCACCAGACGCTTGAAGTCTTCGGCGATCGTCTCACCCTTGAGAGTCACCGTCTTCAAGCCGTCCACGTACACCGGCGCGACCGGGCGCTCACCGGACCCGGGGAGGCTGATGCCGATGTTGGCGTGCTTGCTTTCGCCGGGCCCGTTGACGACGCAGCCCATGACCGCGACGTGCATGTCTTCGACTCCGGGATAGCGCTCGCGCCATTGGAGCATCTGTTCCCGAAGATGGCGTTGGATCTTTTCAGCGAGTTCCTGGAAATAGGTGCTGGTGGTCCGGCCGCAGCCCGGGCAAGCGATCACCATCGGCGAGAACGAGCGCAGGCCCATGGTCTGGAGCAACTCCTGAGCGACGATGACCTCGCGCGTCCGGTCCCCGCCGGGCTCCGGAGTGAGCGAAATACGAATCGTGTCGCCGATCCCCTCCTGCAGCAACACCCCGAGCGCGGCGGTGGAGGCCACGATGCCCTTTGTTCCCATCCCCGCCTCGGTCAGCCCGAGATGCAGCGGATAGTCGCAGCGGCTGGCAAGCTCTCGGTACACGGCGATCAGATCCTGGACGCCGCTCACCTTGCACGAGAGCACGATGCGATTCCCGGCCAGACCCAAGCTTTCAGCGCGCGCCGCCGATTCGAGCGCCGAGGCGACCAGCGCCTGCCGCGTTACGGTGCCGGAATCGACGGGTTCGGCGGTGCGCGCGTTCTCGTCCATCAGCCGCGCAAGCAGCTCCTGATCGAGGCTGCCCCAGTTCACGCCGATTCTCACGGGCTTGTCGTAGCGGCAGGCCATCTCGATCAGGGTCGCGAATTGTTCGTCGCGCCTGGTGCCGCGGCCGACGTTGCCCGGGTTGATCCGGTACTTTGCCAGCGCCCGCGCGCAATCGGCGTGCTCGGCGAGCAGCTTGTGCCCATTGAAATGGAAATCACCCACCAAGGGCACGTCGCAACCCATGGCGTCGAGCCGCTCGCGGATGCGCGGCACCTGCGCCGCCGCCTCGGCGGTGTTGACCGTGACGCGCACGAGTTCCGAACCGGCGCGGGCAAGCTCGTGGACCTGGGTCGCGGTGCTCTGGAGGTCGGCAGTATCGGTATTCGTCATAGACTGCACTAAGACCGGCGCACCTCCCCCGATCAGCGCGTGTCCGACGCGGACCTGGCGCGTCTTGTGTCTCGGAATATTCGTCATCGGTTGTTCAATCCAGCGTCAGTCGCGCGACTTCGATCTCGATGTAGGGTTTGAGATCGACGGGGCTGTCGTTGTAGGTGAGGCGCACGGCCGCGCCGTTGCCGATCACAAGAGACAAGGGGGGCCGTCCGGCGACGACCCTGCGGCTTCCAGCGGGATTCAGTTGCGACATCAGCGTCCTGCCGTCCCGGTCCCTGATCTCGACCCAGGATTCGCTGTCGAACTCGAGCCGAATCCGTCCTTCGCCTGCGCCGCTTCCTCCAGAGGGCCGCTGCGACTGCGCAGCAGGGGACTCCACCGCGCTGATTGAAGGCGCAGCTGGAACCTCACTTTCTGCAGGCGGCGCGGCGGGCCGTGCCGCAGAAGGCGCTTTGACTGGCGGGGGAGGTGTATTCGGCGCGAATCTCGCCCAAGGAAAAGCTCCCGCGCGCCACTCATAGAGTATGCCGGCCACGACGATGAGGACGAGGACCGAAAAAGCCAGGTAGGCGCGGGTGCCGCGTTTGCCGTGCTTCACAAAGGGGATGCCCTTGTCGCGCAGATCGAGGTCGATCTCCCCGGGGACGTAGCGCTGCTCGAGCTCGTCGAGCATGGGCTGCGGATCCGTGTCGAGCAGCTTGGCGTAACCGCGCACCATCCCGCGGACGAACGTCGCTCCGGGCAGCTTGTCGAACTCCTCGGCTTCGAGCGCCTCGATCTGGCGCGCGCCGTATTTGAGTCGTTGCGCGACATCGGCGATCGACAGCTTGCGCTCGGCGCGCAGTTGCGCGAGCATCCGTCCGGGCCCGGCCTTGACGGAAGGTACGTCGGGTTCAACCCTCTGGTTCATTCGAACCGCCCCTTTTGCAGTTCCTGGTATTCCTTCGACCCGGGAAAGCGCCGACGCAGCTGGTTGGCGTAGTTCGTCACTGTGGAAGAATCCCCCAGTCTGCGTTCAATCCGCAACGCAAGCCATAACGATTCCGCGGTCGGCTCGGCAAGCTTGTTGTAACGGCCTGTCAGGCTGCGCGCGGCGTCGAGTTCCCCGCGCCGGTACTTGAGCTGGGCGAGATCGATCAACGCCGGATAGTAGTTCGGATCCAGCTTGAGCGCGCGTTCGAGATAGTCGTGGGCATCGCGCTCGTTGTTCTTGCGCATCGCGCATACCGCCGCCATCGCATAGGACTTTTGCGGCGTAGCGTAGAGGGGATGGCGGACTGCCATCAGGAAATAGCGGATCGATTCTTCTTCGCGCTTGTTTTCGCAAAGAAACCACGCGTAGTTGTGATTGGCATCCGGGTCGTTGGGATTCATCCTGAGGGAACGCTGGAACGCCTCCTCCGCCAGGTCCTTTTCGCGCAAGTCGCCGTACACGAGGCCGAGCACGTTGTAGGCGGGCGCGTAACCCGAGTCGGCCGCGACTGCGGTGCGCGCTTCCGCGAGCGCCACTCCGAGATTTCCTCTCTGATAGTAGGCGCCGGCCAGCTCGGTGTGAATACGCGCGCGCTCCCGCGAGCCGGCCACCTCCCCGATGATGGCTCCGCCGCCGTTTTCACCGGGCAAGTCGCCTGAGAGCGGTCCTCCGGCGCAGCCGAAAAGCGCCGCGGCACCGGCGAGCACCGTGGCGGCGCGCCGCAATCGATTCAAGAGCCCGTCCCTTCCAGGCGCGCCGGCCTGCGGGTACGGTCATGGATCTTTCCGGCCAGTTGTCCGCACGCTGCATCGATTTCGTCCCCGCGCGTCTTACGCGTGGTCGTGACGATCCCCGATGCGCTGAGCACCTCGCTGAACCGTTCGATCACTCGACGCGGGGAGCGCACAAAACCTGAATTCGGAAACGGATTGAACGGAATCAGGTTGATCTTGCACGGCACCCGCGAAACCAAATCTATGAGCTGGCGTGCGTGCTCCTCGGCGTCGTTGACGCCTTCGAGCATGATGTATTCGAAGGTAATGAAGTCGCGCGGGGCACGCTCGAGGTAGCGCCGGCACGCGGCCAGCAATTCGGCGAGCGGGTACTTGCGGTTGATGGGCATGAGCGTGTCGCGCAGCGCGTCGTTCGGCGCGTGCAGCGATACCGCAAGCGCCACCGGGCATTCCGCGCCCAGGCGGTCGATCATCGGCACGATACCGGAAGTGGAGAGCGTCACACGGCGTCGCGAAAGCCCGTAGGCGTCCTCGTCTATCATCAGCTTCAGCGCCGAGACGGTATTGTCGAAGTTGAGCAGCGGCTCGCCCATGCCCATCAACACGACGTTGCTGATGACGCGCTCGCCCCCCGGGGTCGCGCCGAGCTCGCGGTTGGCAAGCCACAGCTGCCCGACGATCTCTGACACCGAGAGATTTCGGTTGAATCCCTGCCTGCCGGTCGAGCAGAACTGGCAGGCAAGGGTGCAGCCCGCCTGGGTGGAGATGCACAAAGTACCCCGGTTCGTTTCGGGTATGAATACCGTGTCCACCGCATTGCCTTTGCCGACGTCGAGCAGCCACTTGCGAGTTCCGTCTCGGGCCAAGCTGTCGCTCACGATTCTCGGGGGCGAAATGCACGCGGTCCGCGCGAGCTTTTCACGCAGCGATTTCGCGACGTCGCTCATCCGCGCAAAATCCGATTCGCCGAGGCGGTGCATCCAGCGCTTGAGCTGCCGCGCCCGGAACGGTTTCTCTTCGAGGTCTGCGACGAAGGCGGCGAGCCCTTCGCCGTCCAGATCGAGGAGATTGATGCTCATTTACGGGAAAAGATCTCGGAGGCGGGGAAAAAGTATGCGATCTCGGTGCGGGCGGTCTCGGGCCCGTCTGAACCGTGCACCGCGTTCGCATCGATGCTCTCGGCAAAATCGGCGCGGATCGTGCCTTTTTTCGCCTTCTTCGGATCGGTCGCGCCCATCAATTTGCGGTTCCGCGCAATGGCGTCCTCACCCTCCAGCACCTGCACCATGATCGGCCCGGAGATCATGAATCTGACGAGATCGCGGAAAAACGGACGCTCGCGATGCACGGCGTAGAAGCCTTCGGCCTCCCTTTGCGACAGATAGCGCATGCGCGCCGCCACGATATTCAAGCCGGCCTGCTCGAACCTCGAGTAGATCTGTCCGATGGCGTTTTTCGCTACGGCATCCGGTTTGACGATGGACAAGGTTCGCTCTACAGCCATGCAAAATCTCCGGTTGGAATTCTGGAAGCGACACACGAAACTCGTCTAAGGTTTTATTTTATCAGGCTTTTGCCGGAGTGTCGCGCGTCCGGCCTATGGCTTGTCTGGTGGTTCGTCTACCATCATCGAAAGACCGGGCCGGGTAAAAACCGGTTCATCATGTCAGCGTTCTGTAAGTCTAGCATCAGGTTATTGCAAGCCTGACCCGCGTACAGTTTCACCCGTAGTCTCTTTCCTCCTCTGTGGCGTGGGGGCGCGTCGCGCTCCCACGCACTTTTTTCCCCGAGATGTCCGTGCCCCCTGCTCAAGAACCCGGAGCCCGTCCGCGTGCTATCCTGAACTTCGAACCAGTTCAACCACTTGTCATGCGAGTCCTGATCGTCGAAGACGACGTTGCGCTTGCGGACGGGCTGATGCGAACGCTCAGGCAATCGGCCTACGCCGTGGATCACGCGAAAACGGGCGAGCTTGCGTTGCGGGCCTGCGCGGAAGAACACTATGACCTTGTCGTGCTCGACATCAGTCTTCCGGGCATCGACGGGTTCGAGGTGTTGCGCCAACTGCGCCGCGACAACCACTCCGGCAGCATCCTGATCCTTACCGCTCACGAAGCCGAGGCGGATCGCGTGCGCGGCCTCGACCTCGGAGCCGACGACTACGTCGCGAAGCCCTTCTCGCTCCCCGAGCTGGAAGCGCGCGTGCGGGCGCTCATCCGCCGCAGCCAAGCGGTAAAGAACCCCAAGCTGCGCTTCGGTCGCTTGAGTGTCGATACGGTGGCGCGACGCGCGAGCATCGGATCGGACCTTCTCGACCTCACCCCGCGCGAGTGGGCGGTGCTCGAATACCTGCTCATGCGTGTCGGTCAGGTGGTCAGCAAGGAGCATATGCTGCAGGCCATGTGCAGCTGGGATGACTCGCTGACGCACAACGCCATTGAAGTGTACATCTCGCGATTGCGCTCAAAGCTCCACGACGCCGGAATCAGGATTCGCACGGTGCGAGGATTCGGCTACATGGTCGAAGACCCGGATGCAGTCTAGCCTTCGCCGACAACTCACCTACTGGCTCATCGGTCCGCTGCTGTTGCTCGTTACCGCGGGAAGCTTCATCTCCTACCGCATCGCGCTCAGCGCTGCGACCAAGGCCTACGACAGTGCGCTTCTGGATCCGGTGCTCGCGATTGCCAGCCATCTTCACGATACCGGCAGCCGGCTCGAGCTCGACCTGCCTTCGATCGCGATCGAAGCGCTGCGCATCGATACCGAGGATCGTGTCTACTATCAGGTGTTGGGGCCCGCTGGCGAACTGATTGCCGGAACGCCGCGGCTGCCGGCGCCGCCGGAGCGCCTGGCTCCGGAGGAACATGTTTTCTACGATGCAAGGCTTGAGGGCGAGCGCGTGCGCGTCGCGGCCCGCGCGGTCAAGGCCGACGCGGGAACCGCGATCGTCCAGGTTGCAGAGACGCTGGTGAAACGAGACAAGCTCGTGCTGGAGCTCCTGGTTGCCTCCACGGTGCCCCAGTTGCTGATGGCGTTTGCAGCGGTAGCTCTTTTCTGGCTCGGCATCGGCCAGGGACTCAGGCCCCTGGACCGCCTTCGCGACGAGATCGCGGCACGCTCTCCGCGCGACCTTCGCCCGGTGTCCGAGCAGGACAAGCCGCAGGAGGTCCGCTCGCTCATAGGCGCGCTCAACCGGCTGCTTTTCCGGCTGGACGCGGCGATCGAATCGCAGCGGCGCTTCATCACCAACGCGGCACACCAGTTGCGGACGCCTCTTGCGGGACTCAAGACTCACGCGGAGCTCGCGCGCCGCCAGCCCTCGACATCGGAACTGAGCTCGCTTCTGGATATGATCGCAGGGGAGACTCAGCGCACGAGCCACCTCGTCAACCAGCTGCTGACTCTGGCGCGCGCGGAGCCGGGAGAAGCAGCGAGCGGCCAGCCCGTCAACCTGCACGAGACCATCAGCCGCGACCTGCGCGACTGGGTGCAACGTGCCGTCGGGAAAAACATCGATCTCGGCTTCGAGCTGGAGGATGCCTGGATTCTGGGTGAACCGCTCCTGCTGCGCGAGCTGGTCGCGAATCTGCTCGACAATGCGCTGGCGTATACCCAGGCGGGCGGCAGCGTCACGGTGCGCACGGGAGTACGCGACGGCGAGTCGGTGCTCGAGGTCGAAGACAACGGGCCGGGCATTCCCGAGACCGAGCGCGAGAAGGTTTTCGAGCGCTTCTACCGCATCGCAGCGACCGGAGGCGAAGGCTGCGGGCTGGGATTGTCCATCGTCTCGGAGATCGCGGAGAGGCACAGCGGCAGGATCGACTTGAGCTCGCCCCCGGCGGGGCGCGGGACGCTGATCCGGGCTGTTTTCCCGCGTCTGGCTGCGCAGGCCGCCCACATCGTTCCCCCCGTTACTGCTCGAACGGTTCCCACGTCACGATGAGACCCGCCTCGCCCGGCGTCGCCCGAAATTCGCAAGCGTCGCCGATGCCCGGAACGCAGACGAGCTCGTCGCCGCAGAAAATCAAAGGCAGGCAGTCGCGGCGCCACGGCGGAATGCCCCGCTCCTGGAACAAATTCTTCAGCGTGCGCCGCGGCCGCCTGGTGTCCAACCGCAAACGCTCCCCGCCCTGCCGCAGGCGCACGGTGACGCGCCCCGCGTGCAGTTTCGCGAGACTGAGACCTCGTCCTTCTTCCGGCTTGAACCTCAGCACTCCACCGAGCGAAACCATGGGCAGGGCGTTTCCCCCGTCCCAGGCTTCGCGCAGGTTTCGCTCGACCGTTTCTGAGGCGCGCCGCAGGTACAGCTTTTCCCGGTAGCGGAGAAATGTCCAACCCGGACCCGCGTCGCTGAACCGGGCATCGGCCCGAGACTCCTTGAGTTGGCGCAGCAGCTCGGTCGTCCGCGCCGCCGAAAGCGGCTCGATACCCCGAGTTTCGCACCAATGGCGCAGAACATTTTTCGCGCGAGCTTCGCCCAGCCGATGCAAGACCGGAATATCGACGGCGGCGCCGCCGCCGCAGCGCTCGAGATCGTCTCGTGCCATCTCGTCGAGCAGCTCCCGCGCCTCCGCGAGGTGGGCGGCGGTTCGAGCAATCGTCGCACGCGCCGCAGGAAATTGCCGCTCGAGCATCGGAAACGCCTCGTGCCGCAGAAAATTGCGCCGGCGGAGGGTATCGACGTTACTTTCATCCTCGATCCACTCGAGTCCACGCAGGCGCGCGTAGGTCTCGATCTCCGCGCGGGACATCGCGAGCAGCGGGCGCAGCAATCGTGCGCGCGTGCCGGGAAGCCCCCTCAAGGGAGACATGGCGGAAAGGCCCCGCAGGCCTGCCCCGCGCAGAAGTCGCAGCAACAAGGTCTCGGCCTGGTCATCGCGGTGCTGCGCGAGGACGATGAAATCGGCGTCCACGCGGGCGAACGCGTCATAGCGGGCCCGCCGTGCGGCACCCTCCAGGCCGAGATTGCGGTAAGGACCGATATCCACCATCTCCAGCTGGAGCGGAACCCGAAACCCGGCGCACAGCTGGGCGCAAAACTCCGCCCAGCGCGCGGCGTTGGAGCTGATGCCATGATTGATATGCACCGCGCGAAGCGAAAAACGCATGGCGGGCGCCAGCTCGGTCAAGGCGGCCAGGAGCGCTACCGAATCGACGCCGCCCGAGAGACCCAGTGCGAGGTGTGCCCCCGGAGAAATCGCCGGCGCAAGCACCGCCGCCGCCCTTTCGGGCAGTTCACCTGAGCTCGAGTTCCTTGAACTTCCCATGACCCATCAGGCGCTCGAAACGCTCCTCGACGAGTTCCTGGGGACGCTTCTCGGCAAGACCACGCAGCGCATCGGTGAGAGCCTTCTTCAGTCCTTGCGCCATGGCTACCGGATCGCGATGCGCGCCGCCCAGCGGCTCGTTGATGATCTTGTCGATCAGCCCGAGCGTCTTCAGCCGGCTGGCGGTGATGCCGAGCGTTTCCGCCGCCTCGGGCGCCCTGTCGGCGCTTTTCCACAAGATCGAGGCGCAGCCTTCCGGAGAAATCACCGAGTAAGTCGCATATTGAAGCATCATCACGATGTCGCCCACGGCGATGGCAAGCGCCCCGCCTGAACCGCCCTCGCCGATGATGGTGCACACGATCGGCACCCTCAGCTCCGCCATCACATAGAGGTTTCGGCCGATCGCCTCGGCCTGCCCGCGCTCTTCTGCGCCGATCCCAGGATACGCCCCGGGTGTATCGACGAAGCTCAAGACCGGGATGCCGAACCTTTCCGCGAGCCGCATGAGCCGCATGGCTTTGCGGTAGCCTTCCGGCCGGGGCATGCCGAAGTTTCGGAAGATCTTCTCCTTGGTATCGCGTCCCTTCTGATGGCCGATCACGATCACGGACTGGCCGTTGAAACGGGCAAGACCTCCGACGATCGATGGATCGTCGGCGAACGAGCGGTCGCCGTGCAGTTCCTCGAAATCGGAAAACAGCGCCGTGGTGTAATCGAGCGTGTACGGACGTTGCGGATGCCGCGCTACTTGAGCGACCTGCCAAGGCGTGAGCTTTCCATAGATCTCCTTGGTAAGCGCGGCGCTCTTTTTCTGCAGGCGCTGGATTTCCTCGGAGATGTCGGTCGCAGAGTCGTCCTGCGCGAAGCGCAGCTCCTCGATTTTCGCCTCCACCTCGGCGATCGGCTGCTCGAAATCGAGAAACGCCGTTTTCATAGGAGAAAATCCCGGAAAAACGCGCCATTGTACCCGATTCGCGAGGTCGACCGTCGGGTTCAATACTCGACTGGAATGGGATCGAGGCTGCGCCAAAGATACCAGCTTGCGACCGAACGCCATGGGTCCCAGACGGAGGCGATCTTGCGCATCGCCCGAAGCGACACGGACCGGCCTCGAAAATAGTTCAGACAGATGGCACGCTGCAGCCCCAGATCGTCCAGCGGCAGCACATTGGGGCGCAACAAGCAAAACATCAGGAACATCTCCGCAGTCCAGCGACCGATGCCCCGAACCTGGACGAGCTCGGCGATCACCGCCTCGTCCTCCATCTCGGCCCAAGCCGCGACGTGCAGGCTCCCGTCGACGAATTGGCCGGCGAGCCCGGCGAGATACTCGGCCTTGCGCCTGGACAGGCCGCAAGCGACGAGCCTCGTGTGTCCCGCGTCGATGAGCTGCTCGGGAAGCACTCGCGGCGCGAGCGCAACGACGCGCGCCCAGATGCTGGCGGCGGCTTTGACCGAAATTTGCTGGCCAACGATCGAGCGAGCCAGGGTGAAAAACGGCTCGCCGCGCGGCTCGAGCGCGATGCGCGGATGAGCGCGGATGATCCGCGCGAGCACCGAATCGCGACGCGCGAGCGCGCGTTTGGCGCGGATCCAGTAGGCTGGGGCTGCCGCTCCCATGGAGTCAGGCACGTAAGGCAAGGGGCAGATTGAGGAGCAGATTCTGCGGCTTCATGCGCACCACGTTGTTCTCGTCCATCGACAAGGCCATGTACACGGGCTTGCCCGCTAGGTCGGCGCGCATCGCCGCCGGGTCTTCGAAATCGAGCCGGAACAGAGCGAGCATGCGCCTGAGCGTCCCGGGCTCGATCTCCTCGCCACGCCACAGGCCGTTGAGCATCGCGGTCGACTCCGAATCCAAGCCGATGTGCCAGGCCCAGCCGTGGTCTTCGACCGAGCGCAGCGGCTCTACATTCACCTTGACGCCAAAGAAATGCCGGATCCATTTTCCCATCACTCGGCAGAACGCCTTGTTGGCGGCCCGCCCGAAGTTCATGCTGATTACAAAATCGTGGCGCTGATCGCGCAGCCAATAGGCCTGGGCGTTTTCCGTGTCGAGCACGTCGAGGTTCACGGTCGCGAGCGGCGCCTGGGACTCGACGATGAGACGACCCAGGCTGCCGAGACTGCCGCCCGAGGCGTGCATCTCGATTGTTTCCAGGTCTCCAAGCATCACCGCGCCGTCGTCGGTGCTCGCCTTCTGCTCCCGGAAGAAGATCTCTCCTGCGCGCGGCTCGAGCGCATCGTCGCAGCCCTCGAGAATGCTGCGCACGATGATCTGCGCGAGCTGGTCGATGAAGAGGGGCGGGACGGAGACCTCGCCGGCCGAGAAAATCCCCAGGTAGCAGGATTCCAGCGACGCCGCGCGCTTCAATCTCCCGAGAAACGCGGACAGAACGCGGTAGTTGTCGCGGGCATCCGCGTCCTCGACGCTCTCCAGCGCCGACGCGCTCGGGTCCCGGCGCGGATCTTCCATGAGCGCCTCGTGCAGCGCGATCTCGTTCGGTCCGGATTCTTCGGCGGGCCGGATCTCCGGGCGCATCAGGTAGGCGCGCAGGAAATCGTCCGTGATGGAAAGCCGTCCCTCGCTGTCGCGCTCGAGCAGGTGAAAACCAGAATTGCGCCAGAAATCTTGAGAAATTGTGAATTGCTCCTGAAGTTCAAGAACTTAACGATTTGCGACTTCTCATCTTGCCAGAGATAACGCCTCCGGGAGCCGCATGGATGCTATATGTATACCGGAATTTTAACGACGGGAGAGATTATCTTGAGCACGCGTCTGCGCCGTTTTCTATTTGTTACCGGACTGGGACTTTGCATGCATGGGACGTCGAGCGCCGAGGGCCGGACTCCTCCGGCACCCGCTACGTCGGCAGTTGCGGCGTCACTGAAAGCCATCGACGGCTCTGACTTGCTCAAGCACATCAAGGTGCTGGCCTCGGATGAATTCGAGGGGCGCTCGCCTGGCACCAGGGGAGAAACCTTGACCGTCGCCTACATAAAACAGCAATTCACCCGATTCGGGCTGGCGAGCGGCAATCCGGATGGCACTTATGTCCAACTGGTGCCGATGAGAGGCGTGACGTCCACGCCGAAGCTCACATTCAATGCAGGCGGCAAAGCGACACCGCTCAATTTCCCTGGCGATTTCGTGGCATTCTCGCCGCGCGCCGAGCGCGACATCAGGGTCGATGACTCGGAGATGGTCTTCGTCGGTTATGGCGTCGTCGCGCCGGAGTTTGGCTGGGACGACTACAAGGCCGCCGATCTGCGCGGCAAGACGCTGGTGATGCTGATCAACGATCCTGCGGTCCCGGACCCCAGCAATCCGGCCAGACTCGATCCGGCCATGTTCAAGGGCGAGGGCATGACCTATTACGGGCGCTGGACTTACAAATATGAAATGGCGGCGAAACGTGGCGCCGCGGCCGCCATCATCGTGCATGAAACCAAACCGGCCGCGTATCCGTATGAAGTCGTCATCAACAGTTGGACACGCGAAAACTTCATCCTGAAAACCGATGGTCCGAACGCGAACTTCCCCGCGGTCCCCGCGTGGATACATCTGGACCGCGCCAGAGAATTGTTTCGAGCCGCCGGACTGGACTTCGAGACGCTCAAAAAGTCGGCCTTATCGAGGGACTTCAAACCCGTCAACCTCGGGGTGACGGCGACATTCCAGGTGCAAAACACGTTGCGTGAAATCGCTTCGAACAACGTAATGGCGAAAATCGAGGGTTCCGATCCGGAGCTGAAGAACGAGTGTGTCGTCTACTCTGCGCACTGGGATCATTTCGGCGTCAACGACAAATTGCCGGGCACGCGGACTCAACGGATATTCCACGGCGCACTGGACAATGCGTCGGGGGTGGCGATGTTGCTCGAGCTGGCCAAGGCGTACAAGGCCCTGCCGGCACCGCCGAAGCGCACCATCGTGTTCATCGCCACGACAGGCGAAGAGCGGGGATTGCTGGGCGCGCAATACTACGTGCAACATCCGCTCTACCCGCTGCATCGAACGCTGGCCAACATCAATATCGACGGGATAAACACATGGGGACCGACCAAGGATGTGGAAATCATCGGCTTCGGTCAATCGAGCATGGACGATAGCGTAAAGAAATTTGCGGCGATGCAAGGACGCACCGTGCGCCCCGAGACGCGACCCGAACTCGGCTCTTTCTACCGGGCGGATCATTTTGAATTTGCGAAAGCTGGGGTGCCGGTGGTCTACGTCAAGGGCGGTACAGACTACATCGGCAAGCCGGAGAGCTACGCCCGCGACAGGGTCGACGAGTATATTGCGCAGCGCTACCACAAAGTGACCGACACGGTTCGTAGTGACTGGAATCTCGCGGGCGCCGTGGAAGATGCGCGGCTGCTGTTCATGGTCGGCTACGATGTCGCGCAGGGCTCGGAAATCCCTCAATGGAAAGCAGGGTCTGAGTTCAAGCGAAGCGACAAGCGATAACGAAAGCTACACCGGCGGAATGGGCGGCCACCCGAAAGGCCTGACGACGCTTTTCTTCACCGAGTTCTGGGAGCGATTCAGCTACTACGGAATGCGGGCGATCCTCACGCTGTTCATGGTCGGCAAAGCGGCGGATGGGGGACTCGGACTCGACGTCGCCACGGCAGCCGCGATCTACGGCTTCTACACCGCCGCGGTTTTCTTCATGGGTATTCCGGGAGGCTGGATCGCCGACCGGCTCCTGGGCCAGCGCAATGCCGTGCTCTACGGCGGAATCCTCATTGCGATGGGGCACTACAGCCTAGCCGTCGATTCCAGGCCAAGCTTCTACGCCGGACTCGTGCTGATCGTGCTCGGTACGGGCCTTCTCAAACCGAACATCAGTGCGATCGTCGGCCAGCTGTATTCCGCAGACGACATACGGCGCGATGCGGGGTTCTCGATCTTCTACATGGGGATCAACATGGGCGCCTTCTTCGCGCCGCTGGTCTGTGGAACCCTGGCTGAGCGGGTCGGCTGGCACTGGGGATTTGGAGCGGCAGGAGTGGGGATGACGCTGGGCCTCATCCAATATGTGCTGGGTGGTTCACGTCTCGGGGATGCCGGCGTTCTGAGAGAGAAGCCGAAGGACGCAGGACTCCTTTGGGGCAAGCTTGCGCTCGGGGTGCTTGCGCTCGTCGCAGTGTTTTACCTCCTGTGGGACTATCGGGACTACGTGTTGCTGGCTGGATCCATCGGTGTTTTCTGGTCGTTGCTGCGCCAGGGAAGGGATCCCGTCGAGAGGAAGCGTATCTGGGCGATCATCGCTTTCTTTGTGTTCGCCATGTTGTTCTGGGCAGGTTTCGAGCAGGCGGGATCGAGTCTCACCTTGTTTGCCAAGGATTTCACCGAGAACTCCGTTTTCGGCTGGCAGTTTCCGGCGAGCTACTACCAATCCGTCAATCCGCTCGGGATTCTTGCTCTGGCCCCGCTGTTTGCCTGGCTATGGGTCCGATGGGGCAAAAGGCAGCCGTCGAGCCCCGCGAAGTTCATGTTCGGCCTCGCATTCCTGAGCCTGGGGTTCCTTGTCATCACGGGTGCAGCCTTCGTCTCCGCCCAGGGCGGCAACTCACGCGTGAACCCGATGTGGCTGATTGGGGGCTATGTTCTTCACACCATCGGGGAACTTTGCCTGTCCCCCGTGGGCCTGAGCACCGTCACGAAACTCGCGCCCCAACGTCTGGTGGGGTCTATGATGGGCGTGTGGTTCCTTGCCGCCTCTCTGGGTAACTTCATCGGCGGACGCATCGCGGGCCTGTTCGAAACATTTCCGCTGCCCCAACTCTTCGGTGCCGTCTGCCTCACGACAGGGGCTTCTGCCATCATTCTGCTTTTTCTGATCAAGCCCATTCGCAATCTGATGGGCGGAGTGCATTGATACGACGCGACTAGGCCGCCGCGCCGGCCAGCGTGAGTACGCGGCTGTGGGACGAGACGTGCTGGACCAGAAATTCCATCTGGTCCGCGAGAATCTTCCGATTGGTGAGGATCAGGTACTCCGCCTTGTTCGGCACGTAGGGCGCGTATAGAAGCTCCAGTCCCGATTCTTCCGGCACGCGGTTGCGCTTGATTCCGTTGCAGGCCCGGCACGCCGTGACCACGTTCATCCAGGTGTCGGTGCCGCCGCGCGATACCGGCCGGATATGGTCCCGCGTCAGCCGCAGGAAGCTGAATCCCCCTCCGCAATACGCGCAGATGTGGCGGTCGCGGCGAAACAACTCGCGGTTGTTGAGCGGAGGCACCTGGTTGAATCCCTTCATCGCCATCGCCTTGCCCTTGATCGCGATGATCGAACGCGCGGTGATGCTGGAGCGCCTGCCCGTCGCCCGGGAGATGCCACCGTGGAAAACGAACTCCCGCTCGCCCAGGGTCCAGGCGACCAGGTTCTTCGCATAGTAAAAGCACGCCTGTTGCCAGGTGACCCAGCGGTGGGGCACGCCGTGATTGTCGAGCGTCAGAATCAGCGGTATTTCGCCCGCCATACCAAGTTCTCCGTCAGCGGCGGATTGTGCCGGAAAATCCCCAGCGGCGCCACACCCTCGTCCGAAACGTGGGCGATCACGCCGCCTTGGTCGGGAGTTCGGTCAGTTCCGCCCTGTAGGCCTCCTCCATCCGCGGCTTGAGATCGTGCTTGGCGAGCGCCTCGGTAAACAGCTGGCGAATCGCCGGCCGCTCGTCCGCGTAATCGATCTGGTCGCCGCCGAGCCGCCTGCTGATCCAGGCCTTCGGCACCCCCTGCTCGTTGCGAATCGAGGTAGCTTCGTGCTTGAAGGCGAGGTAGCGCGCCGGCGCCGTGCCCGTGTTGAAATGCTGGTGGAACCACATGTTCGGCGGCACGATCATCGATCCGACCTGCCAGTCGTAACGGCGCGGCTCGCCGCCTTCGGGCCACATGAGGCTGTAGCCCTCGCCGGAGAGCACGATCACGTGCGCGCCCGGGCCGTGCGCGTGCCCTTTCTTGTACGTGCCTACGGGGAACTGAGAGATATGGCTGTTCATCGATCCACGCGCCATGTTGAAGCGGATGTGCCCCCCGCCGGCTCCGCGCTCCCTCGCCGAGATGAGGGGCAGATTGACTGCGTCGGCGACAAAATTCGTCTCCAGCAGCAGGCCCTTCTGCTCGCCCTTGTTGCTGAAGTAATCCGGCTCGCCGGAAAAACGGTTCTTGAAATCGTATTTCGTGTTGAACACGAATTCGATGTCTTCGTAAAGGTTGATGACCGCGGGCCCGTTGGTCACGGCCACGTAGCGCGCGGGTTCACGGCCCGATCCGTTGAAATGCTGGTGCCAGGTGTTGAGGGGAACGGCGAAGAGCGACCCGGTCTTCCATTCGAACGTGATACGCTGGCCCGCGTCGTTCCAAACGGTGGTCGACCCGCGCCCGCCCAGCACGTAGATCATCTCTTCGAACAGCTGCCGCTGCGGCGCGAGTTTCTGTCCCGCCGGAATTTCGCATACGTAACAGTCGTTCGAGGTCCGGGAGGCGTCGTGGTTGAGGTAGACGCCCGCTCCGCCGCGCCTTGCCCACGGTTTC
Source organism: Burkholderiales bacterium (assembly GCA_035637655.1). Classification (GTDB taxonomy): domain Bacteria; phylum Pseudomonadota; class Gammaproteobacteria; order Burkholderiales; family SG8-39; genus VBDM01. Next base: position 25,172 of record DASPWT010000037.1, read on the forward strand.
AGCTCGACCGTATGCAGGTTCGGAACATAGTGCGCACCGATGATTTCCAGGCCCTCGCCCCGCACCCAGCGGGAATAAGGTGTTTCTCTTTCAGTGGCGAATTTTTTTGCAAATTCCTCGGAGACTACGGCGTTTCTGGCCATGTAACGCTCCTGCCCTTTAGGCAGGCTCCTTGATTCTGCCCGCGAGGTATTTCTCGACGAGCTCGGCGCTGAGCACGAGCTTGGCATCGTACTCGGGGGCGTCCTCGATCTGCTCAAGGTCGTTCAGCCCGCAGTACTTGTAGATCCGGTTGGTCGCCGAGACGAGCCGCACCGGCTTGTCCGATGCCGCGTTGAAATGCTGGTGGATGGTGTTCGGCGGTATGTAGATCACGTCCCCCGCCTCCCACTCCCAGCGCTTCACCTCCGCCTGCGGCGTCCAGTGGTACGTGTCGGTGATCTCCACGTCGCAGTCCTGGTGCAGGTCGTAGCCCCGGCCTTCCACCACGTACAGGCATTCCTCGGCCAGGTGCCGGTGCCTGCCAGAGCGGCTGCCCGGCGGAATGATCTGCATGTAGGCGTCCACCGTCTCCATGCGCGTGTTCATCTGCTCGTTGAGCAGGTGTTTCAGCAGCCCCTGGCGCGACATCTCCCAGGGCATGTCCTCCGGGTGCAGGATCTTCCTGCGCTTGGCGTTCCTCGCCGGCGCCTGCATCGCATGGTCGAGCAGGTTCTGATACAGCTTCTGGTGCGCGCTGCCGCGCATCCAGGCTTTCGATTCACCCCAGGCCAT
>DASPWT010000038.1:0-8362 GCA_035637655.1 Burkholderiales bacterium
TCGTTTGTTATTCGAGGTCAGCGCGACGGATCCAGCGATCTTCGCCATCGTGCCTGTGATGCTGACCATAGTCGCGGTGTTGGCCTGCTACCTGCCGGCGAGACGCGCATCGAAGGTCGATCCGATCGTGGCGTTGCGTTATGAATGAGCGCGGGGCAGACATCGCAGCCGGTCGAGCTGTCCCAACCACTCGCCGATCGGGTTCCAACTGGCGAAAGTTAGGGTCACGCCACTCCCAAAGCCCTTCGATTTGCGCAGCCGCCTGTCCAGCTTGTCCCAGCTGGCCTTCAATTGAGCGTGCTCTAACGCGCCGTGCAATCCCCCAGTGGGCACTTCTTCATTACTCGGCGCGCAAGGCGTCCACGGGCAAAATGAAACTGGCGCGCAAGGCGGGCACCAAGGACGCGATGAGCGCCGAAATCCCGAGGGCCAGGACGGCTGCTAGGGTCACAACAGGATCGTATGGATTCATGCCGTACAGTTGGCTGCCCAGAAACAGCCCGACGGCCAACGTTAGAGGCAAGCCAATCAACAATCCGAGGACGATCAGCCCGAGCGCGCCTCGCAGTACGAGCCGGACGACCTGGGCGCGATCGGCACCCAGCGCCATACGCACGCCGATCTCGTTGATCCGCCGCCCTGTGTTATAGGCGGTCACTCCATAGAGCCCAATGGACGCCAACACGAGCGAAAGAATCCCAAACAGCGAGGTGAGCCGGGCAATCACCCACTGTTGCCGGAACTGAGTCGCGACCTGTTCTTTCAACGGGCGCATGGAACGAACCGGTAGATTGGGGTCTACCGTCGCAATCGCCTCGCGCACCTGCGCTATCGACAGACCGGCTCCGGGCTTGATTTCTACGACAACGTCGCTCAGAAAATGCGAGCCGCCACTCACTTCCGGCGCACCGGCCTTAGCTGGGAAATCGTGCTGCCCTTCCGGCAGAAAGAACATCGCTGTCACCGGTCTACCGGGGTCCCCCGGGAAATAGCGGGCGTCCTTGGCAATGCCGACGATCTCATATTGCCCCGAGCCAAGACCGTCTCTGCCGAAACGCTTTCCCAGTGAATCGTCACTCGGGAAGAATTTCCGCGCAAAAGCCTCATTGATGACTGCGACATGACGCGATGACGCCGTGTCCTCTTCGGTGATGCCGCGCCCTCTCAGGATCGGAGTCCCAATGACGTCAAGGTATCCCGCCGTCACACGATTCATCGAGACAAAGTCGTCATCCCTTGGACCCGGAGGCGGATGGCCATCCACCCAGATGCGACTGCCCCAGTTGTTGCCGCTCAGCGGTGAGTATTTGCAGAGAGCCACTCCGGAAACGCCAGGAATGCTCACGAGTGAATCATGGATTCGCCCGTAAAGCGTCGTGAGCTGGTCCGGGCGGTAGCCGGCCGCCCTCGTATTGATGTTGGCCACGATTCTCCGGTCCTGGCTGAATCCGAACTCCTGATTCTCCAGGCTCTGCAGCGCGACCGTCAGCAGGCCCGATGCTGACAACAACACAAGAGAAAGCGCGGCTTGAAAAACGATGAGCGCCTTTCTCGGTAGGGAACCCGCACGAGCGGTAGAGCGGCTGCCGCCGCGAAGCGCCTCGACTGGATCGACACTGGTAGCCATCCACGCGGGACCGATACCGAAGACGATCCCGACAATCACTGAGACACCAAAGGCGAACAGCAGCACCGGCGTGGAGGGCGAGGCGTGGATGGGAATGCCCGCCATGCCGGCCACCTTCGGGAAGACGAGTTGCAAGATGAAGCGGGTACCGGCATAGGCAATCGCCAGACCCGCCGCGCCTCCCAGAAGCGAGAGCAGAATGCTTTCAGTGAGTGCCTGCCGCACGATCCGCGATGCTCGCGCGCCAAGGGCCATGCTCACCGAGATCTGCCTCCGCCGTTCCAGGCCACGAACGAGCATGAGATTGGCCACATTGGCACACACGATGAGGAGCACAAATCCTGTCACCATCATCAGGATTTGAAGCCAGTGTTCGTATTGATCGCGCATACCGGAAATGCCGGCGCCCCCGGGGCTCAGGAACAGGGTCTGCTCGGGGAGTTTTGCCCGGTCGTTGGCGCTCATCTCGGCCCAGTGCGAGCGCAGCCACTGCTTGAGCTCCACGCGCATTTCCGCTTCAATCGAGGCGGGGTTCGCCCCAGGCCGGATGCGGCCGATCAACTCGAGCCAGTGATTGCTGTGCGTGTTGAGGTCGCCTCCGATGAGCAACTCTGTATTCAGCGGTAGAAAGTAATCGGGCGGATTGTTGCGCAGCGTGTCTCCAAAAAACCCCGGTGGAGTGACTCCCACCACGGTAAATGGCTTCCCACTGAGACTGAAGAGGCCGCCGATGACCGAGGGATCCGCCCCGTATTGTTGCTGCCATAAGCGATAGCTCATCATAACGACAGGTGGGGCGCCGGGTTGGTCGTCGGCCTCGGTGAGCACGCGTCCCGCATGCGCCACGACTCCGAACATCCGGAAATAATTCCCCGAGACGTACTCTGCCGGATAGCTTTGAGCCGACTCACCACGGCCTGCCCGTCGGACGCCGAACTGCGGCTGGTCCGCCGAGAATGCTGCGAGTTCGACAAAACCTTTCGTGTTGTCCCGAAGGTGCTGGTACAACTGATAGGAGACCAGCGAAAACTCTTTCTCCTGGCTGTACCCGCCCCAGAAGCAGCAACGTGCCTCTTTCCCCAAGCGGTAGAGCTCGCCGGGATTCGCCACTGCGAGCGATTTCAGCAAAACGGCATAGACCAACGTGAAGACCGACGTGGTTGCGCCGATACCCAGTGCCAGTGTCAGGATGGCCGTGAGGGTGAACGCCGGCGCCATTCGCAACCGTCGCAGCGCTTGGCGCGCATCTTCGATCAGCGTCTCCAGAAACGGGAGTCCTCTCTGGTCTCGATAGGTGTCTTTCATGGCCTCAACCGCTCCAAACTTCAGTGCAGCCTGACGTCGTGCTTCCGCCGGCGATAGACCCGCTCGCAGATTCTCCGCAGCTTGAAGCGCGAGATGTTCTTCGATTTCCGCCTGCAAACGCTCTTCATCCTGCTGCCTCGTTGCCCACGACGTCAGCCGCTTGAGGAACCGCCGTAACCTTCTCATTTCAGATCCTCGGCTTTGACCGCAAAGAATCGCCCCATGATCGCGGCCGTCTGTTCCCAACTGTGGGTCTCCGTCTGCAATTGTTTGCGCCCGTTGCGCGTGAGTCGATAGAAGCGCGCCCTTCGATTATTCTCGGAGGAGCCCCATTCGGACGCGATGGAACCTTCCTGCTCGAGCCTCAGCAGCACAGGATAGAGTGTCCCCTGGTTGACCGTGAGAAGATCTCCGCTGATCTGCTCGATTCGCCGGGCAATCCCGTAGCCATGCAGAGGCCCCAGAACATGCAGAGTCTTGAGCACCATGAGCGCCAGCGTGCCCTGTCGAACGTCCGTTTCCTTCATATCTCTATTGGGTTTCCCACATGAAAGAGTGACACATCTCATTTGGGAAAGCAACAGGGGGCGCTCGCATTGGCGCGCACACGGCAACGCGACCTGAGGAAAGATGAGTCTCTTGTAGTCGCCACGTATGGACCGATGCTTGACGGGAAGCGAGTCTCAGCCCCGCTTGACTCTCGAATCGAGGGCTGGCCGAAATATGGCGCCCGGATACCAAGCTGGCTAGTCGCTGCGCCGCCGATGCTTCAAGTCAGTCGACAGACGCAGCTACGCAGCATGACGCAGGCCGTCGAGTCGAGCGAGCCAGCCGCTGATGAGGTTCCAACTCACGAAAATGCGGCTCACTTCTCTTCATAAGAAAAACAGCAATTCAGCCAACTGTGAGTCCGCGATCCGGTCGTGAGCCTCACGAGTACCCGTGCAGCGAGACGGCCCAATCTGGAAGATGGTCCCTCGCCGTTCGTCACTCGGCCCGCAACGCGATGATCGGATTCTGTTTCATGGCGCGCCGGGCCGGCAGCGAGATCGCCAGCGCGGCGATCACGATCAGCACAGCCGGCCCGGCGGTGATGGCCAGGGGATCACGCGGGCTCACCCCGTAGAGCAGGTGGGCGAGGAACGGTCCCGCGATGACGCACGCTGCGACGCCGGCGGCGATGCCTAGCAACACGATCGCCATGCCGCGACGAAAGACGAGGCGGCCGACGTCGGCGCGCGAAGCGCCGAGCGCCAGGCGTACCGCAATCTCGCGTGTTCGCTCGCCGACGGCGAACGCGAGCGCGGCATACAGGCCGATCATGCTCAGACCGAGCGCCAGGGCGCCAAACGTCACGAGCATCGTGCGCGCGGCGCGCACGTCTTTGAATTGAGCGTCGAGCCGGGCGCCGAGCGACCCCGGTTCCGAGATCGGCACGTCGGGATCGACCGCGGCGATCGTGCGTTGGATCTCAGGCAGCAGCGCGGCCACATCGCCCGCGACCCTGATGTGGGTTCGCGAATCCTGTGCGACCCGATTGCCTCGGTCCTGCTGCCAGAAGTTCAGATACGCAACCGGGTCCGGTTGCTGCAGCGCACTCGTCCACTGCAGTGCCTTCACGACGCCGACGACTTCAACGCGGTCGGGCCCGACGGTGATCACGCGGCCAACCGCCCCGCCGTTCGGCCAGAAGTGGCGGGCGAGCGTCTCGTTCACGATGGCGACGCGCGGACCGTCCATCGTGTCGCGGCCATCGAATTCGCGACCCTCGACGACGCCGACGCCCAGCGTCTTGAAGTAGCGAGGACCGACGAACGTCGTACCAACGTTGTACGCGTGCGCCGGATCGGACGAGTCCCCGGGAAGCCGCGCCGGCGTGACCGGTTGGGCCCGCCAGGACGCGGGAGCGCTCGCCGGACTTGCCGCAGGAACGCCTGGAAGCGCTTCGAGGCGCTCGATGACCTCGCGCTGGTAAGCCCAGGCGCGTTCGTTCGTGAAGCCGACGAGGCTCGGCCGGAGCCGCACGATGGCGACGCGATCCGGGTCGAAGCCCGGGCCGCGGTGGAGCACGAAGAAGCTGCGCACGAGCAGACCGCCCGCGCCGAGCAGCAGCACCGACAATGCGACCTGCACGACGATTAACCCGTCACGCACGATCGAGCGCGGCCGGCCGGCGCCGAACGATCCCTCTTTCATGGCCAGGGCCATATCGGACCGCGTGGATTGGAGTGCCGGCGCGATTCCGGTCGCCACGCCGGTGAACAGGGCAACGCCGAGGCCAATAAGCGCGATCCGCGGATTCAGCGACAGGTCGAGGTTGGGGAAGTACACTCGCAGCCCCTCCGTCGTCCAGACGGCGATCTGCTGCCCCGCCACGCCTCCGGCGGCCGCCAGCATCACGGACTCGACCAGGAGCAGGCGGATCAGCCGGCCGCGGCTGGCGCCAATCGCGAGGCGAACTGCAATCTCTTTCCGGCGTCGCAGTCCGCGCGCCAGCAGGAGCCCCGCGACGTTCGCCGAGGCGACCAGCAAGACCAGCCCGGCTGCCCCGGCAAGCAGCGCAACAATGGGAACGTTCGCCACCTGCTCCAGGTCCCGGACGCCGCGAACCGGGCGAACCAACACGCCGTTTACCAAATTGTCCTCGCGGTACGCCTCTTTGAGCTGCCGCACCAGCGCCGCTAATTCGGCGTGCGCCTGGTCAATCGAGGTGTCCCCGGCCAGCCGGCCGATGACGCCGACTCCACCGCAGGCCCGCGACAGTGGCGCGTCGCAGTAGGGAGAGGCGGCGCGATACATCGCCGTCGGGATCCAGACGGCGTTCGGCTCCAGACCAGCAACGATGCCGTGGAAGTGCTCCGGCGCGATCCCGATCACGGTGAATGGCGTGCCATTGATGGGTACGGTCGTGCCAAGGAGGTTCGGATCTTCCGCAAACCGCGTCCGCCAGAAGTCGTAGCTGAGAATCGCGACGGCATCGCGTCCCGGCACGCGATCCTCGTCGACCGAAAAGAAGCGACCCGCTCGCGGCGTCAGGCGCAATAACGTGAAGTAGTTCGCGGTCACCACAGCACCCGACACGCCGACGGGACCGCCGGGCGTGGCGACTGTCATCGGCGGCGCCGTCGAGTTGTGAGCGGCCAGCTCGGTGAATGCACGTGCATGCTCGCGGAGATAGAGGTAGTCGGGATACGAAAACCAGAAGCCGCGCGTGACGGGACGGTCTATCCGTGTCTGGTCGACGAACACGATCTTCGTCGCATCGTCCACCGGTAGCGGCCGGACGAAGAGGGCATAGGCCAAGCTCATGACGGCGCTCGTCAGTCCCAGGCCAAGCGCCAGCGTGGCGATCGCCGCGGCCGTGAAGCCGGGCGTCTTCCACATCCTCCGAAGCGCCACGCGCACGTCCTGCACGAGATGCTCGAGGGCGGGCACGCCCTGCTGATCTCGATAGTTTTCCTCGAGTGCCGCCATGGATCCAAACGTGACAAGGGCGCGGCGTCTCGCCTCGGCTGGCGGCAGCCCCCGGCGGAGGTTCGCCTCCGTGTCGAACGCGACGTGGTCGTCGATTTCCTCGCGCAGCCGCGTGTCGTGCCGCCGCGTCATCGAAGTCGTCAGCCGAATCAACCATTGCCTCAGCCGGCTCACGGGAGATCCTCCACCTTCACCGCAAAGAACCGTTCGATCTGCGCGGTGGTCTGCTCCCACGCCCGCGTTTCCGCCTCGAGCTGCCTCCGGCCCGCTTTCGTCAGCCGGTAGAAGCGTGCGCTCCTGTTGTTCTCGGACGGTCCCCGCTCCGAGGCAATGGCACCTTCCTGTTCCAATCTCAGGAGGAGCGGATAGAGCGTGCCGGGGTTGAGCGTGAGGCGGTCTCCGCTGATTTGCTCGATGCGCCTGGCGAGGCCGTAGCCGTGGAGCGGGCCCAGCACATCCAGCGTTTTCAGCACCATCAAGGCCAGCGTGCCCCGATGGACGTCCGTGGTCTTCTTCATCGTCACGGTCCTCACGGGGGTGTCTGTCGCGACGTTTGGGTGTCCCAAAGGGAGTCTTGCATGACTCCTTTGGGAAAGCAAGTGGAGTCGTCCAGCTGAGATTGGGCGGAAAACCCGGGTTGAACTACGCTGCGCGCCTGAGGGCATTAACCTGACGCCAGCCAGCCTGTCAATGGGTTCCAACTGGTGAAAATCTGGGTGCCTGTGTCTTACTAGCTGCTACCTCATTTGTTCTTGATCGCAGTCCACTTGCACGTCTGTCCCTCGGAGCCAAACGGGGCTCCAACAGTGCCTATCATTTTGGTCGGGGACTCAAGCGTGCCGTGGAAGGTGATGACTGTGGGAAGGCGCTTCCCGCCACCATCGTCTGGGGAAGCCTGCTCCAAGATGACTGGCGGAGGGAGCTTTGTGCCATCGTCCTCTGGAGGTGGGTGGGGCTCCCAGCCGAACACCGCTTTGTTCCCTTTCAGTGTGCCGACGACTTTGTACTCGCCGAACAGCCCAGTGTAGGTGCCGCTCAGCTTCTCGCCCTCTTGTTTGACCACGAACGTGTCGTTGACGGGCCCACTGGCCCGCTCAATGGTGATTTCCCACGTCCCGGAGATGTCGCTGGCGGCCCAAGCGCCAGCGGTGACAAGCGACAGGCCGATCAGGCCTGCGATCAGCGATCGATACTTCATACATTCCTCCTTGCAGCAGGTTGAGTGCGACCTACTCGTGGCGAATGGCAGCGAGCGGGTCGATTCTCGTCGCGCGCCGCGCCGGCAGGATGCAGGCGGCAAGCGCCACGCCGACCATCACCACAACCGCGCCGCCGATGTTTATCGCATCCGTCGCAGTGAGTCCGAACAACAAGTCAGAAATAAAGCGAGTGGTCAGCCGGACGGCGGTAATGGCCGCGATGATGCCGACGGCCAGCCCGGCCCCGAAGACGACCATCGTCTCCCGCAGGGACGCGCGGATCACTGACCATCGGCCGGCGCCCAATGCCATGCGGATTCCGAGCTCATTGGTCCTCTGCGCGACCGTGGACGAGGCCACGCCGAAAATCCCTATCGAAACAAGTAGCAATCCGAGAAGGCAAAAGAACGCGCTGGTCGTGGCCACCATGCGTTCCGTTGCGATCGACCGGTCGATTTCCTGGCGGATCGTGCTGATGCCGACCAGCAGCCGCGGATTCACGCGCCGGATCTCCTGCTCGATCGCTCGCGCGACGGCATCCGGGTCGCCTGTCGCACGGACCACCAGCGCATCGAGGCGATTCGATTGGCTCGATGCCAGGAGATACATCATCGGCCCACTCTCCCGGCGCACACTGGCGAGCTTCGCATCCCGGACCACGCCAATGAACACCTCGCCGCGCTTACCGGCCATGGGATCTTCGTTCGGAAAAAAGTGCCTGGCGAATGCCTCGCTGATGATGACGAGCGTCCGCCCT
>DASPWT010000039.1:0-3749 GCA_035637655.1 Burkholderiales bacterium
CTCCCGCCGGGGGTGGAATTCCGCCACCTCGCCCACCGCTTCGACCAGTTCATGCAGAGAGTCCAGTCCAGGATCCACGAGATGGACCGGCAACGCCTCGAGGCGCAGACCTCGAGCCGGCTGCTCTCGTACAAGCAGGAAAAGGTGCAGGCCATCCTGGATGCGATTCCCGACGCGGTGCTGGTGCTCGACGATTCGGGCCTGCCCACTTTCGCCAATCCGAAGCTCGGGGTTTTGCTGGGTTTGAGCCCCGAGGAGCTGATCGGCCAGCCCCCTCAGAAATGGTGCGCCCGTCCGGAAGTGCTCTCGCTCTTGACGCGCTTCAAGGACCAGATCGTCCCGGCCGTTCACACCACCGCCGTCGAATATTCCCCGGAAGGACAGCCCGACCGCAGAATTTCCGTATCGGCCTACCCGCTGTTTTCCCCGCGCGACCGCTCGATCGTGTACGGCATGCTGGTCGCGTTCCGCGACGTGAGCGACGAGCACCTCGCGCGGCAGGCGGGCGCCGAGTTCGTCGCCGAGGTTTCCCACGAGCTCAAGACGCCGCTCACCACCATCGCGACCTTCAGCGAGCTGCTTCTCGGTTACAGCAAGCTCTCCGATCAAGACCGCGTGGAAGCGGTGAACACCATACACGGCGAGGTCGAGCGGGCGGCCCACTTGATCAATAATCTCCTGAACATTTCCAAGCTGGAAACCGGCACCCTGCCCGTCGAGCTCCAGCGGGTGAAGATTCAGGACCTGTTGCGCGACATCGTGGACAGCATGAGCAAGAGCGCGCGGGCGAGGCAGGTGCAGGTCGAGCTGAAGATCCCGCCCGACCTGGGGTCGGCGAGGCTGGACAAGGACCTGTTCCGCATCGCCGTCGACAACCTGCTGAACAACGCGATCAAGTACAGCCGCCCCGGCGGCCGGGTGATTCTGAATGCGGAAAAGCTGCCCGAGAACCAGATGAAGATCAGCGTCAGCGATCAGGGCATCGGCATCTCGCCGGAGGACTGCGAGAGGGTGTTCGACAAATACTATCGCTCCGGCAGCAAGGAGGTCGCCTCGCGCAGCGGGCATGGGCTCGGCCTCTATCTCGCCAAGCGGATCGTCGAGCTTCATTACGGAACGATTTCCGTCCACAGCGAACTGGGCAAGGGGACCGAATTCTCGATACAGTTCGAAGCCCAGCCCGCACGGCTGGAGGCCCAGGCATGAAGCTTGCACGCGACTTCGCATGTGCCAAACGATTCACTGCCCGGCGGAAAAGCGCAACGCCATCCTGACATGACAGAGGCGGTCGCACACAGCAACCTCGGGGGCACAAGCTATCTCGCCCCGACCGGCTCCCTTGTGGAGGAGGCGGTCCAGGCGGCATTGTCCGAAGCCATCGACTCCTGCATCGCTTCCAACCGGCTCCACCTGGTCCTGAATCTGGATCGCATCACCCTGGTGAACGGCAGGGGCATCGAGATCATCCTGGAGGCCAATGCCCGGCTGAGCTCCCGCGGCGGAAAGCTGCAGTTCGCCAATCCTTCGCCCCTCCTGAAGGATATCTTCATCGCGAACGGCATCATCGATCCCGGTTCCGCGGCGGCGCTCGGACCGAATGCCGTGCACCCCTTCGGCGCGCGCCTGGTGCCGCAGCAGAGAAAGCGGCTCGGCGAAATCGCCGTCGAGATGAACCTGGTCACGCAAGAGCAATTGTCCGAAGCGGTGCGCTCGCAAACCGGCACCCACAAGCGCCTGGGCCAGTGGCTGGTTGCCAATACCGGCCTGTCCGAGTCCGACTTGTTCAGGGCCCTGAGCCTCCAGATGGGAATCCCTTGCGTTTCGCTCCGCCTCGGCCTGTACGAACCGGCGGCCGTGTCCTTGCTGTCCAAGGAAGCCGCCCGCCGGCTGAAGGTCCTGCCGATGTTCAAGGTGCACGACACGCTCACCCTGGCGACCGCCGATCCTCTCGCGATACCGGTTCTGGACGAGGTTCAGGAGATCACCGGCTGCAAGCTGCGGCTGGTGCTGACGCGGCTCGAAGAAATCACCAAGTGCCAGTTCGACGCCTACAGCGGCAACGAGCTCACCTCCGAGCTGGTGGAAAACCTGCCGACCGATCTGCAGCTGGTCGAGCGGGGCCCGACCGATTTCAGCACGATCGACGAGATGGCGGCGGGGAGCCCGGTCATCAACCTCGTCAACGGCCTGATCCAGCGCGCCGTGCGCGACGGCGCGAGCGACGTCCACATCGAGCCCTCCCGCAGCCGATCGGCGGTCCGTTTCCGCATCGACGGGGTGCTTTACGAAGTGCTGACGCTGCGCCCGGACGTGCACCCGGCGATGATTTCCCGCCTCAAGGTCATGGCCAACCTCGATATCGCGGAGCGGCGCATGCCGCAGGACGGCCGCATTCAGGTCATGACGCAGGGACGCACCATCGACCTGCGCTTCAGCTCGATGCCGGGCATCCACGGCGAAAAGGTGGTGCTGCGGGTGCTGGACAAGAACCAGTCGATCCTCGACGTCGAGAAGCTCGGCATGAGGCAGCCCAATCTGGAGCTGTTCAAGAAACTGCTCGGCCGCAGCTACGGATTGATCCTGGTCAGCGGCCCGACCGGCAGCGGCAAGACCACCACGCTGTACGCGGCCATCAATTATCTGAACAGCGTCGAAAAGAACATCGTCACGATCGAGGACCCGGTCGAATACCAGCTCGACAACATCAACCAGAACCCGGTCAGCGAGCTGATCGGGCTCGGCTTCGCCAAGATGCTGAAGCACATCCTGCGCCAGGACCCGAACATCATCATGGTGGGAGAGATCCGCGATCAGGAGACGGCGGTGATCGCCGTGCAGGCGGCGCTGACCGGACACCTGGTGCTGTCCACGCTGCATACCAACGATGCCCTGGGAGCCCTCTCGCGAATGATGGACAGGGGCGTCGAACCCTATCTTCTGTCTTCGGCCTTGGCGGGCGTGGTCGCGCAGCGCCTGGTGAGGCAGGTATGCCAGGCGTGCAAGCACACCTATCTGCCGCCGCCGGCCGTTGCCGCAGCCTACGGCTTGCCCAAGGACGCCCGGCTCACCAAGGGGCGCGGCTGTCCGGCCTGCTACGATTCCGGCTACCGGGGGCGAATGGGCATACACGAGATCGTCGAGTCCACCGAGGACCTGCAGCGGCTGATGATCAAGAACCCGTCCAAGGACCAGCTTCAAGCATTCGCCAAGACCGCGGTTTCCTCGACCCTGTTCTCCGACGGGCTGCAGCGCGTCCTGGAGGGGCGCACCACCCTCGAAGAAGTCTCCCGCGTCATTCACGCCGCCTGAAGGGCCCGCATGGCGTTCGAGATCAGCCAGACACCGGCCGCTCCCCAGAAAGCCGGGCAGCTCCGCCGCCTTCTGAACGCGAAGCTGCGCCTGCCTTCGCGCGCGATCGGGGTGAACGAGCGCATGGTCTTCACCGAGCAGCTCGCGCTGCTCTTGGACACCGGCGTCAGCATTCACGAGGCGCTGAAAGCGCTGAGACAGCAGAGCGAGGACCCCAGGTTGAGCGCGATCCTCGAGTCCCTGGCCGAGACGGTCACCGAGGGCAAGCCTTTCTCGGTGGCGCTTTCCCGCCATCCGGAGATGTTCTCGCAGACCTACGTGAGCCTGGTCGCGGCCGCCGAGGAAGGGGGCTTCCTGCAGCGGGTGCTGCAGCAGCTCCTGGAGATGGACGAGAAGAACAGCCGGTTGCGGAGCGTCGTCGTCTCGGCGCTGTCCTATCC
>DASPWT010000040.1:0-3107 GCA_035637655.1 Burkholderiales bacterium
CCGCCAGAAACTCGGGATAGCCGGTGCCCTGGAACGCTTTGACCAAGAACGCGCCCTTCGGCTTCAGATGAACTCGGGCGAAATCGAGCGCCAGTTCACACAAATGGATGCTGCGGGCCTGGTCGGTCGCGCGCACCCCGCTTAGATTGGGGGCCATGTCGGAAACCACAAGGTCGAGCTTTCGACCTTCCAAGGCATCCTCGAGTCGCCGAAGCACGGTCTCTTCCCGGAAATCCCCGCGAACGATCGCAACTCCAGGTATCAGTGCGATTTCCAGAAGATCGACCGCGATGACGCGGCCGGACCGCCCGACGTGTTCGACGAGCACCTGCGACCAACCGCCGGGTGCGGCACCGAGGTCGACGACCATATCGCCGGCTTGCACTAGCCCGTCCCGCCTCAGGAGTTCGAGCAGCTTAAAGGCCGCGCGCGATCGATACCCCTGCGCTCTCGCCCGGTGGACGTAAGGGTCGTTCACGTGGCGCCTGAGCCACGTGCTGCTGGATTTGCTGCGGGCCATTCTCAAGACTTCCCTCGATGCCCGGATTATCGCCCACCCGGCGGCGCGAATTGAAGGCGCGAGCGCACGCGCTCGATCTGGTCGTGCTGGTCGGCGCAGCCGGACTGTCGAGCGCGGCGGGGACCGCTTGCTCCGCGTGAGCCGATGGCCGTACCATTGCGCCATGAGCATTGAAACTCTTGTTGTTTTGCCCGAGGACCTCAAGGCTGCCCTGGACCGCCGCGCCCCCAGTCCTCCCGAGCGCGACGAACTCGTGGCTGCGGCGTTGCGAGCTTATTTCGCCTGGCCGCGTCTGGGAGAAGATGCTTCCGACCTCGCTGTCATCAACGCGCACGCCGAGGAACTAAACGCAGAGGCACAGGACGCGCTTTCCTATCAGGTTCCCCTGTGAGACGCGGGGAACTATACCTCGTACAACACCCATCATCACGCGATCCGCGCCGGCAACGTGTCTTTGTTGTCGTTAGTCGTGCGGATCAAGCCGCGCGCTCAGCGGCAGATCGAGAAGGCCGCCGAATGGTGGCCGAAAACCGGCCGCTACGTGAATAGCCCCTTGCTCCCATGATCCCGGTCGCGGAACTCGACAGCATCGCTCGTGCTCGTATCGAGGATGCCAAAGCGCTTCTGACGGCCGGTCGTTTTGACGGCGCCACCTACCTTTGCGGCTACGCGGTCGAAGTAGCGCTCAAAGCTCGGATCTGCCGGATTCTCAATTGGGCAGAGTTCCCGAGCACTGGTGGCGAGTTTCAGGCCTACAGAAGCTTCCAAACCCATGAGCTCGACGTTCTTTTGCGCCTTTCGGGCCAGGAGGCACGTGTGAAGCAAAACCACTTTCCGCTGTGGAACGCCGTAGCCGTCTGGAAGGTGGAGTCGCGCTACAATGTCGTCGGCACGGCGCAGCAACCTGACGTAACGACGATGATTCACGCAACAGAGGAACTATTGGCGGTTCTATGACGGTGACCGATCTCACAGAGAAGTTTGCCGAACTCGAATCGCGTATTGCTGAAGAGAAGGGAGACTTCGCGCTCTTCGCCCTGTTCATGCGCGAAGACTCTCCCGACCGTTGGGACCTGATTGTTTCTGCCCCGTGGACCGGTGATGACAAGCAAAGCGCCGTCAACTATTTCGTTGGCCAGATCAAGTCAAGCCTTGGCGAGCAGGGTCTAACCAACCTCTCGCGGATTGTTGTCGTCGATCCCCAAGATGCCGCCGTTCAAGCCCTTAACCGTGCGATCCAAATTGAGCATGGTCGAGTCGAAGTGAGAGACAGCGATTTCTTCGGCCTCGCTGTCAAGCATGCGTACATCATCACATCAAAGCGGTCTCCGGCACCGGCGGCGGTATAGCTGCCGAACTCAAGGTCGAACCGACGGGCCTTAAGCGTCGTGCCAGCGATTGAGATTGAAATACCTCTTGCGCAGTCGGTGACAGTCACCGAGGATACCTTGCACGTCGATCTCTCCGACGGGCGAACGATCTCCGTGCCCCTCGCCTGGTATCCGCGCCTGCTTCATGCCACGCCGGACGAACGCCAAGCTTGGCGCTTCATCGCCAAAGGAAGAGGAATCCACTGGGAATCCGTCGACGAAGATATAGGCATAGAAGGGCTTCTGGCCGGCCGGGCGTCTGGGGAGAGTCAAACTTCATTTAAGAGGTGGTTGAGTTCGCGCCCGCCGCGCCTATCGACGCGTTCAACATCGACGCGCAGCAAGCGGCGCGCGCGTTAACGCGGACGTTTTAGTTTGAGGCGCGGACATGACCGAGCTCGAATTGAAGCTCTCGCTCCCCGATCAGCTCGCAAATCAGGCCAAGGCAGCGGGCCTGCTCACCTCCGAATCGATCGAGCGGCTGGTGCGTGATGCGATCCGTAAGGCCGCCGCCCGACGCTTGGTCGAGTTCGGCAAGCGCCTGCGCGAACCCGGAACGCCCGAAGTCGCGGAGGCAGATCTCGAAGCCGAACTGAAGGCCGTGCGCGCCGAGCTTCGCGAAGTCCGTGCGCGTCGTCCTTGACACCAACATCGTCGCCTCCGCGCTGAGCGCGGTGTTGCGATTTCCATACGTTGTCTTCCACGTTTTGCAGCCAACCCGTGTCGCCGTGCTCGCGGCAGTACATCAATCCCGCAACCCGGCGACTTGGCCGCGTCGCTCAGGTAGTGCACGCCAAGGCGGCGCCTGACGCGGACACACGCCATGCGCGCCCGTTGTTTGCCGCGGGCTGTTCCCCAGGCTTTCCAATGCGCCCATTATCTCCCTCGAGGCGGCGCGAACTGAAAGCCTGCGCGCACGCGCTTGATCCGGTCGTGTCGATCGGCGGAGCCGGATTGTCGCCCGCGGTCCTCGCGGAAATCGACCGCGGTCTGAAAAGCCACGAGCTGATCAAGGTTCGCGTGAACGACGCCGACCGCCCCGGGCGCGAGGCGATTCTCGAGGAGATTTGCAGGCAGACCGGAGCGCAATCGGTCCAACACATCGGCAAGATCCTTGTCCTATTCCGGGAAAACCCCGAACCTTCCGCCAGCTCGGGGAAGGACTCGTTTCGCGGGATACGACGCGGACGTTGATCAGTCATGAAAAAGCACACAGG
>DASPWT010000041.1:0-22723 GCA_035637655.1 Burkholderiales bacterium
CCTGCGAGCGGAAAATTGGCGCCTTATCGCGCACGCGCGCGAGGCGCGCGGCGACGCCGAAGGCGCCCGGGCGGCGCTCGAGGCGGCCGAACGGCAAAGATGAAACGCGGCGCGCCCGGGCTGCTTCAGCCCGGCGCGGACCTCAGCGTGCCTGCCTCGACCTGAACGTCCAGTACAGAACCAGGATCAGGAAAACGCCGAGAACGGTTCCCGAGGGAACCTTCTGCAGGAGATCCAGCGTGTTCGCGGCCACCGACGAAATGAAACCGCCGCTTTCCTTTCCGAGAACCAGGCTCAACAGGACGCACAAGACGACCAGCATGAACGCCAGCTCGATCGCGAGCCAACCGAATTTCGTGATCTTCTCGATCATGGTTTTCGCGGGGACGCGGGGCGGCGCGATGCCCACCCCTGCCGCGCGCTCAGGCCGGCGTCAGGACACCGACCGCTTCGAAAACAACCAGATGATGAGACCGAGGGCGATCAGTCCTACGAGGCCGTTTGCGCCCAGATCCTTGATCAGCGCAACGATATTGGAGACGACTGCCCCGAAGAACGGAAGGTTACCTCCTACGAGCAAGGTCGCTACGATTGCCAGGGCCAGCAACATCAGCCCGACGTCGGTAATGGCTCCGATCCAAGCCTTGATACTCTCGATCACCTTCATAGAACCCCCTTGGTTGAGATTCGAACGCCGCGATTGACACCCCGTATGCCGGCGTCAGGTTGGTAGTATAGCAATACTGGGTGATTTAGCCACTACCTATAGTGACCCAAGGCTTCGCCACCACAAATTATTGATTATCGAGGCGTCGCTCGCCTGCGGAGCGATCTTCGAAACGCGCGTCCCCCAGGCTGGTGCGCGTGTCGCCGCAGTCGCCAAACGGAGCAACCTCGTGCTGCGCCAGGGTGCACGTCTGCCCGATATACTCCGACGCCACCCGAGTCGGCGCGGAGCGATGCGACGCCAACCCGGACGTGCCAGAATCGCTTGATCTCACCCGACCGACCGAAGCTTCCCATGGCGCTCAAACGCCCCAAAGGCCCCGCCGGCACGCTCCTCGTGCTCGAGCACACTTCCGAGATCCTCAAGGACAACCCCTTGCGCGATCCGCACGTGCGCAAGCTCGGCGTGTGGCTGCCGCCGCAATACGACGAAGGCTCGAAGCGCCGCTTCCCGGTGCTCTACGACCTCGTCGGCTTCACCGGCTCGGGACTCGCCCACGCCAACTGGAGGCCCTTCGGCGACAACGTCCCGGAGCGCGCTGCGCGGCTCATCCGCGAGCAGAAGATGGGGCCGGCGATCATCGTCCTGCCGGATTGCTTCACGGCGCTCGGCGGCAACCAGTACGTGAACTCTTCCGCCATCGGCGATTACGCGGACTATCTCACGCGCGAGATCGTTCCCTTCGTCGACCGCGAGTTCAGGACGCTCGCCGCCCGCGAGCACCGCGGATGCTTCGGAAAATCATCCGGCGGGTACGGCGCGATCCTCCACGGAATGAAATACGCGAGGACCTGGGGCGCGGTCGCCGATCACTCCGGCGACGCGTATTTCGATTTCGTCTACTGGCACGACTGGCCGAACACGCTGAACGAGCTCGCGAAGCACCGCCTGCCCAAGCGCAAAGCCGGCGCCTACGACGCGCGCCGCGAAGCCGGCCGCAAGGGCCTCGCCGAAGGCAGGGACGACGGGCGCATCAAGCGCTTCCTCGCGCACGTGTGGAAGAAGGAAAAGCTCGCCATGAAGGAAACCCTGTGCATCATGAACGTTTGCATGGCGGCGACCTACGATCCGGACCCACGGGCGCCGCTCGGATTTCGCGTGCCGTTCAATATGGAATCGGGGGAGGCGATCGAAGAGCGCTGGAAGAAGTGGCGCGCGCACGACCCGATCAACCTCGTCGCGAGATA
This sequence comes from Burkholderiales bacterium, assembly GCA_035637655.1. Lineage (GTDB taxonomy): Bacteria > Pseudomonadota > Gammaproteobacteria > Burkholderiales > SG8-39 > VBDM01. Next base: position 1,915 of record DASPWT010000041.1, read on the forward strand.
CCGCGACAACCTGAAATCGCTCTCCGGCATCTACATCGATTGCGGGTGGCGCGACCAGTACCACATCCAGTACGGATCGCGCATCCTGTCCGAGCGCCTCGCCGCGGCGGGAATCCGGCACCGCTACGAGGAATTCGACGACGATCACTCCGACGTCGATTACCGCATGGACCGGAGCCTGCCGTTCCTCTACCGGGCGCTGAAAGCCTGAGAGCACTCAGCCCGTGCGGACCGCACCGCGCACCGCGGCGATCTCCGCCATCACGCGCTCGGGCGCGAGCTCGTTCATGCACTTGAAGTGTCCGAGCGGACACTCGCGCGCAAAACACGGGCTGCATTCGATCCCGGTTCTGACGATGCGGTAGCTGCGCGCAAGCGGCGGCGTGTGCGTGGGGCTGGAAGAGCCGTACAGCGCCACCACCGGACGCCCGACGCCGGCGGCGACGTGCATGAGTCCCGAATCGTTGCTCACCACGACCTCGGCGAGCGAAAGCAGGTCGATCGCGCTCGCGAGATCGGTCCTGCCGCACAGATTGGTCGCGGCGCCTGCGCTGGCGACGGCGATTTCTTCGCCGAGGGTGCGGTCCTTTTCGGAACCGAACAGCCAGACGGCGTAGCCCAGCGCGCCGAGCTTGCGCGCGAGCTCGGCGAAATGCCGGACCGGCCAGCGCTTGGACGGACCGTACTCCGCGCCCGGACAGAAGGCGGCGACGGGCTTCGCGCGCGAAAGGCCGAGCCGGCGGAGAGCGATGGCGAGATTCACCTCGCCGATCGCGAGCCGCGTTTCCGGCAAGGGCAGCGCCGGCCTCGTCCCGGGTTTTTCCGCGAGCTGCGCGTAGCGCTCGGCCATGAGCGGTGAGCGTTTCGCGTCGAGCTTGTGCGCGAGGTTGAGCAGGCCGTAGCGCAATTCGCCGATGAACCCGGCGCGAAGCGGGATATCCGCGAAGAAGGGGACGAGCGCGGACTTGAAGGTGTTGGGCAGCACGATCGCCTCGTCGTAGCGACGCGAGCGCAGGCTCCTGCCCAGGCGCCAGCGCGCGGCGAGCTTCAGCTCGCCGTGATCGAAGGGCGCGTCGATCACTTCGTCGATTTCCGGCATGCGGCGCAAGACCGGCGCGGTCCAGCCGGGGGCGAGCGCGTCGATGACGACCCCGGGAAGTTTTTCCCGCAGCCGCGCGAACAGAGGCTGGGCGAGCAGCGCGTCGCCGATCCAGTTCGGCGCGACGATGAGGATCTTCGGCACCGGGCGCTAGTGGCCCTTGGGCTTGCCGCCCTTGTAGACGTAGCGCGTGCCGCAGTAGGGACAGAGCACCCGGCCCGCCTTGGCGACGTCGAGGAACACGCGGGGATGCAGGGACCACACCGGCGTCTTGGGCGTCGGGCAATGCAGGGGAAGATCCGTCTCGGTGACCTCGACGACGCGGCTCGCCGGCTCGTTCGCGCCCATCAGGCTTTTTCTTTGGATGCTCTCGCCGGGACCTTCTCGTTGACCGGCGCAAGCCAGTCTTTGTGCTTGGCGACCTTGCCGGCGACCACGTCGAAGAAGAGTTTCTGGATCTTGGTCGTGACCGGTCCGCGCGTTCCCGCGCCTATCGTGCGCCCGTCGAGCTCGCGGATGGGCGTGACTTCGGCCGCCGTGCCGGTGAAGAAGGCTTCGTCGGCGATGTAGATGTCGTCGCGCGTGAGGCGCCGGGAAACGACTTCATAGCCCAGCTCGTTCGCCAGGGTGATCACCGAAGCGCGCGTGATCCCGCTCAAGGCGGAAGTCAGCTCCGGCTCGTGGAGCTTTCCGTCCTTGACGATGAACAGATTCTCGCCCGATCCCTCCGCGACGAAACCGTCCACGTCGAGGAGCAGGCCCTCGTCGTAGCCGTGCTGGGTCGCCTCCAGGTTCGCGAGGATCGAGTTCGGGTAGGTCCCGGCCATCTTGGCGCGGGCCATGGTCACGTTGATGTGGTGGCGGGCATATGACGAGGTCTTGACGCGTATGCCCTTCTCGATCGCCTCCGCTCCGAGGTAGGCGCCCCAGGGCCACGCGGCGACGGCGACGTGCACGGTCGCGCCGATCGGGGACACCCCCATCTTCTCCGAGCCGTAAAACGCGATCGGTCGGATGTAGCAGGACTCGTGCTGGTTGGCGCGCACCACTTCCTTCTGCGCTTCGATGAGCGTCTCCCGGGCGTAGGGGATTTTCATCAGGTAGATGTGCGCCGAGTTGAACAGGCGCTCGGTGTGGTCGGCCAGCCTGAAGATCGCCGTCCCCTCGACGGTCTTGTAGGCGCGCACGCCCTCGAATACCGCGAGGCCGTAGTGCAGCGAATGGGTGAGCACGTGAGTGGTCGCGGAACGCCAGGGCACCAGCTTGCCGTCGTACCAGATGAATCCGTCGCGATCGGCCATCGACATGGGAATCTCCGGGAAGCTTTCGAAAGGAGCTTATTCTAGCGGAAACGCAAATTCGAGAAGGTTCAGGGAGTTGTCAGCGCATTTTTCGCCCGGCGAAGGGGCTTGCAGGTAAAATGTCGCTCGCAGCAGAGGGTGTCGTCGCGAGGCGATGCTCTCGCGTTGTTCCCTTGGGTTGCCGATCAGGGCCTTGCCATAAGCCGGGGCCGACCTTCCACGCCGACAGGAACACCTAGTTTGGACCAGCCGCTTCAGAAACTAGAGCAACTCGAGCAGGCGATCGAGGAAACGATAGCCGAAGCGATTCCGCGAAAAGGCCCGTGGCGTGTCGCCGCGCGCATCGTCGGCTGGGCGCTGCTCGTCGCCTACTTCCTGTTCGCCGCGACCCTGCTGGCTCTTCGGCACTGGGTCCTCCCCAAAGTCGCGGAGTACAGGGGCGACATCGAGCAATACGCGTCGAAAGTCCTGGGCAGTCGCATCACGATCGGCGCCATGGAAGCAGGGTGGCAGGGCCTGCGCCCCGAGCTGCTTCTCGCCAACGTGACCGTCTTCGATCGCGACGGTCGCGCGGCGCTCAGCTTGCCCGCGGTCGAGGCGACGCTCGGCTGGATTTCGGCCGTGATCGGGTCGCCGCGCTTCCATTCGCTCGCCTTCGAGCGGCCCCGGCTCGAGATCCGCCGCGAGAAGGGGGGCAAACTGTACGTCGCGGGCATCGAGCTGCGTGCCGACCAAGCGGGAGACTCGGGAATCGCGCGATGGGTCCTGTCGCAGCGCGAGATCGTCATCCGCGACGCGAGCGTCAGCTGGGACGACAAGCAGCGCGGGGCGCCTCTGCTCGAATTGCCGGGGTTCAATTTCGTGCTGCGCAACGGCCTCCTGGGGCACCGCTTCGCCTTCAAGGCCAAGCCCTCCGCCGAGCTCGCCTCCGCGCTCGATGTACGCGGTGAACTGGACAAGCTGGACGCCGGCGATCCCGGCGCATGTGTCGGGCAGATCTACGCCGAGCTCGAGTACACGGATCTCGTCGCCTGGCGGCGCTGGGTCGACTACCCGTTCGACATACGCTCGGGCGAGGGCGGGGTGCGCGTGTGGCTGAATCTCCGCGGCAAGACTTCCAGCGAGCTCACGGCCGACGTCGCGCTTTCCAGGGTTGCCGGCCGCGTGGCCAAGGACACTCCGCTCCTGGAGCTTGAATACCTGCGGGGCCGGCTGGGCGCGAGCCAGCGCGACGGGAAAGAGTTCGAAGTCTTCGGCCGCAAGGTCACGCTCGGAACCGCGACCGGGATCGTCGTCCCGCCCGCCGATTTTCGGGTGCATTGGGCGCCTTCCGGCGGGGACATGGACGCCGATGCGATCGAGCTCGCGCCGCTCGCACGACTCGCCGAATACCTGCCGTTTCCGCGGGCCACCCGCGCGCGCCTGGCCACGACCGATCCGCGCGGCAGCGTGCGCGACCTGAAAGCCGCGTGGACTGGAGACCCGGAGGATCCGCAGCGGTACAGCGTGCGGGCAAGCTTTGCGCAGCTCGCCGCGCGCGCCCACGACAGGATTCCCGGATTCGCGGGGCTCACCGGGCGGTTCGAGGCGAGCGAGAAGGGCGGCAGCGTCGTGCTCAGCTCGGAGCGGGTCGCCATCGAGCTGCCCGGGGTCGTCGCCGAGAGCCCCTTGCAGTTCGATTCGCTCGCAGCGCGCGTCGGCTGGAAAGTCGCTCCGGATCGATTCGATCTCGACTTCGACACCCTCTCGTTCGCCAACAGCGACATCGCCGGAACGCTGTTCGGCAAGTTCGCGCGCGGGCAGGGTGGCGCGGGGGTCATCGACCTCACCGGGAATTTCTTCCGCGCCGACGGCCGGGCCGTCTACCGCTACGTTCCCCTGCTGCCCGCGCCGGTCGTCGAGTATCTCAAGGCCTCGATCCGAAAGGGGCACTCGAACGACGTCAGGTTGAGGCTGAAGGGGGAGCTCGCGAAGTTCCCGTTCGACGAGCCCGGTTCCGGGGTTTTCCAGATCGTCGCGAAGGTGGCCGACGCCGACTTCCGTTACGCCGAGGGCTGGCCTCAGGCGAGCGGCCTCTCGGGCGATCTCATCTTCGAAGGCAAGAGCATGCGCATCGTCGCGTCGAAAGGGGCAGTACTCGGCGCCCGGGCGAGCAGCGTGCGCGCGAGCATCCCCGATCTGTTTCACGGGGACGTGCGCGTCGGGGTCGAGGTCCGCGCCGAGGACAGGACGAGCGATTTCCTCCGCTTCATCGCCGAAAGCCCGGTGACGAAGGCCCTGGACGGCATGACGGAGAGCATGAGCGCGGTGGGCACGGGGCGCCTCGCGCTGCAGCTCGACATCCCGATCCGGAATCCCGAAACGTTCAAACTGGCCGGCGAATACCAGCTCCTCGACAACGAAATCAGGACGGACTCCGACGCCCCGCCCTTCTCGCACCTGAACGGGCGGCTCGAATTCACCGAGTCCGGGATCACCGCCCGCACGCTCAGCGCCAAGTTCCTCGGCGGCCCCGCGACGATTTCCGTCGCGACGCGCGCCGACGGGACGATCGCAGTCAGCGCGCACGGAACGGCGAGCCCGGCGCAGATCCCGCGGTTTTGGGGGAGCGAGTCGCTTCTGCGCCGCCTCTCGGGCGCCGCGGCCTGGCAGGCAACGCTTACCGGAGCGCGCCGGCGGCCCTTGACCCTGATCGTGCAGTCGCAGCTCACCGGCGTTGCCGCCGACCTGCCGCCGCCGCTCGGAAAAACGGCGGTCGAACCCATGCCGCTCAGGGTCGAGCGCGTGATCAGCCCGGGCCCACCGCGAACGGACACGATCAAGGTATCGCTAGCCCGCACCGTCGACGCCGCCATCCAGCGCAGGCGCGAGGGGGCGGGATACGTCGTGAGCCGCGGCGTGATCAGCCTGAACCAGCCCGCGGTGCTGCCCGACCGCGAAGGATTTTCCGTGACGGGCAGCCTTCCCTACGTGGACGTGGAGCGATGGCGCGAGGTGCTCGGCGGCGGGGACGGAACGGGCTTTCCGCTGTCGTCGGCTCTCGATCTCAAGATTGCAGTCCTCGACGTCGTCGGGCGGCGCTTGAATGACGTCGCCCTGCGCGCCGGAACGAGCGGCAGCGTGTGGATCGCGAACGTCTCGGCGAAGGAGCTGGCCGGCGAGATCGCCTGGCGTCCCGAAGGCCGCGGGCGCATCGTCGCGCGGCTGAAGCATTTCAGCCTGCCCGAAGCGACGCCGGGAAAGCCCGAGGAGGCCGCGGCGCGCGATCTGCCCGCGCTCGACATCATCGCCGACAACCTGATCGTGAACGACAAGGATTTCGGCAGACTGGAGCTCGTGGCGGTCAACCAGGCGCTCGACTGGAACATCGAGACACTGGTGCTGACCGGGCCGGAGAGCACGCTCACGGTGAAAAAGGGCGTGTGGCAAGGGCGGGCATTGCGGCCCAGCGTCGATCTGAAGGAGGTCAGTCTGGAGGTCAGCGACATCGGGAAATATCTCGACCGGTTGGGGTTTCCACGCACCGTGCAGCGCGGGACCGCGCAACTGAAAGGGAACGTGAGCTGGGCCGGAAGCCCGCAGTCGATCGACTATCCCACGCTTTCGGGCACACTGCGTCTCGACGCGCAGAATGGTCAGTTTCTCAAGGCCGAGCCAGGAGTAGCGAGGCTGATCGGCATTCTCAGCATGCAGTCCTGGATCACCCTCGATTTCCGCGACCTGTTCGGGCGGGGCTTTGCCTTCAATCGCATCTCGGGCAGCGCGACCGTTGCCAATGGAGTGCTGCGCACGACGGATTTCCGCATGCGCGGACCTTCCGCGCAGGTGCAGATGGACGGGCAGGTGGATCTGGTGAACGAGACGCAGGACCTGCACGCGCGCGTCGAGCCCTCGGTCGGCAACAGCATTTCCTCGATCCTGGCCGTCGTCGTGAATCCGATTTGGGGTCTGGGGGCGTTCATCCTGGACAAGATCCTGAAGAACCCGCTCGGCCAGGCCCTGACATTCGAATACCGCGTTACCGGAACCTGGGACAAACCCGTTCCCGAGCGCCTCAAGGCGGAGGTGCGCGGCGCCGATCCCACTCAGCAGCCGTCGCTGCCATGAGCACGCCCGCCGCATTCAAGGTCGCCGCGGTGCAGATGGTGTCGACGCCCAGGGTCGAGGAGAATCTTGCGGCCGCGGCGAAGCTCGTCGGCGAGGCCGCAGGAGAGGGGGCGAAGCTCGTCGCGCTCCCCGAATATTTCTGCATTCTCGGCATGCGCGACACGGACAAGGTGGCTGCGAGGGAGAAGGACGGCGCCGGGCCGATCCAGGCGTTTCTTTCCGAGACCGCGAGCCGGCACGGCGTGTGGCTGGTCGGAGGCTCGGTGCCGCTCGAGTGCGCCGATCCGGGCAAGGTGAGAAACAGCTGCCTCGTCTACGACTCCGACGGGCGGCGCGTCGCGCGTTACGACAAGATCCACCTGTTCGGCCTGGAGCTCGGAGCGGAACGCTTCGACGAAGCCCGCACGATCGAGGCGGGAACCGAACCCTGCGCAATCGATTCGCCGTTCGGGCGCATCGCGCTTTCGGTGTGCTACGACGTGCGCTTTCCCGAGCTCTATCGCGCGCTCGCGCCGATGGACATCATCCTCGTTCCCTCGGCCTTCACCGCGACCACCGGGCGCGCGCACTGGGAGACGCTGCTGCGCGCCCGCGCGATCGAAAACCTCGCCTGGGTGCTCGCGCCGGCTCAAGGGGGAAGGCACCCGAACGGCCGGCAGACGCACGGCCACAGCATGGTGGTCGATCCCTGGGGCAAGGTGGTCGCCGAGCGGGCCGCCGAGCCCGGCGTGGTCATGGCCGACATCGACCCGATGTTCCAGGCGAAAATGCGCCGCAGCCTCCCCGCGCTCGCGCATCGGGTGTTGTAATGCGCGCGCAGGGCTAGAATACCGGCTCGGCCACCCTCATATCCCTTTCATGAACGCACCCGAGCAGCTTTTTTCCACCGCCCAGTCCTTCCTGCTCGCCCCGCACGAGCTCGAAACCGGCAAGCTCGCGGGCGTTTTCGGGTCGCTGCTTTCGCACCGGCTCGACTACGCCGACCTCTATTTCCAGTACTCGCGCAGCGAGGGCTGGAGCCTCGAGGAAGGGATCGTCAAGTCCGGGAGCTTCAGCATCGACCAGGGCGTGGGCGTGCGCGCGATCGCCGGCGAAAAAACCGCGTTCGCGTATTCGGACGAGATCAGCCTGCCCGCGCTCGAGGACGCGGCAAAGGCGACGCGAGCCATTGCGCGCTCGGGCGGCAGGGCACATCCCGCAAAGGTGCGGAAAGGCGGCGGCCTCCGGCTCTATCGGCCGATCGACCCGCTCGTCTCGTTGGAAGACACGCAGAAAGTGAAGCTGCTCGAGCGCCTGGAGCAACTCTGCCGCGCGCGCGATCCGCGCGTCATCCAGGTCATGGCGAGCCTCGCCGCCGAATACGAAGTGGTGCTGGTGGCGCGCTCGGACGGCGTGCAGGCGGCGGACGTTCGCCCGCTCGTGCGGCTCTCGGTGCACGTGATCGTCGAGCAAAACGGCCGGCGCGAGCAGGGCACGGGCGGCGGCGGCGGGCGCAGCGACTACAGCCACTTCACCGAGGAACGTCTGCAGGAGTACGCGAAGCACGCGGTCGACCAGGCGCTCGTCAATCTCGAATCGCGCCCGGCGCCCGCGGGCACCATGACCGTGGTGCTCGGGCCCGGCTGGCCGGGCATTCTGCTGCACGAGGCGATCGGCCACGGCCTCGAGGGCGACTTCAACCGCAAGGGCTCCTCCGCCTTCGCCGGGAAGATCGGAAAGAAAGTCGCGGCGCGCGGCGTCACGGTCGTGGACGACGGCACCATGCCGGGCCGGCGCGGTTCGCTTTCCATCGACGACGAAGGCAATCCCACGCAGCGCAACATCCTGATCGAGGACGGCGTGCTGCGCGGATACATGCAGGACAGCCTGAATGCGCGCCTGATGGGCGTGCCGGTCACCGGCAACGGCCGGCGCGAGTCGTTCGCGCACGTGGTGATGCCGCGCATGACCAACACCTACATGCTCAACGGCGACAAGGACCCGAAGGAGATCCTCGCCTCGGTGAAGAAGGGCCTGTACGCGGTCAATTTCGGCGGCGGGCAGGTGGACATCACCAACGGCAAATTCGTGTTTTCCGCTTCCGAGGCGTACATGATCGAGGACGGAAAAGTGACCTACCCGGTGAAAGGCGCGACCCTGATCGGCAACGGGCCGGACGCGCTCACCCGTGTTTCGATGATCGGCAACGACCTCGCGCTGGATACCGGCGTCGGCACCTGCGGGAAAGAAGGCCAGAGCGTGCCGGTGGGCGTGGGCCAGCCCACGCTGAGGATCGACGGGCTGACTGTTGGTGGAACGGCCTAGGGGCGGTTGCGCGGAACGGCCTAGGCGCAAGCGCGATCACTCGACTCGCACAGGAGAACAACGTGAACTCAAAGATAATTTTTGCTGTTTCATCCACCGCGCTGCTTCTCGCATGTGGAACCGCGCAATTGCACGAAGATGAAGGCAAGGGCCAGCTTGGCCGCGTCAAGTTTGCGAACTCGTGCGATCCCAAGGTGCAGCCGCTGCTTGAAACCGGCGTGGCGATGCTGCATTCGTTTTGGTACAGCGCGGCAGAAAAAACTTTCCGCGACGTGCTGGTGCAGGACCCATCATGCACCATCGCGAACTGGGGCATAGCCGCGATTCTGATGTCGAATCCGCTAGCGGGCATTGGAGCATCCCCCAAGGGAGCGGCGGCGGCACAAGCCGCAATCGAACAGGGGCGCGGCGTCAGCCCCAAGACTCAGCGCGAGCGCGACTACATCGAAGCGGTCGCCGCGTACTACCAGGATTTTTCGAACCGCTCGGAACGTTCGCGCCAGGAGTCGCGCGCCAAGGCGTTTGAAGAATTAGCCGCCCGCTACCCGGATGACGACGAAGCGCGGATTTTCAGTGCGCTGTACATCGCGGGTACCCAATCGCGGGCGGATCAAACCTTTGCGGCGTACTTGAAGGCCGCCGCAATTCTGGAAAAAATGTTCGTCAAGTACCCCGATCATCCGGGCGTTGCGCACTACCTGATCCACAGCTACGACGCGCCGCCCATCGCCAAGCAGGGCCTGCCTGCCGCGCAACGCTATGCGAGCATCGCGCCGGCGGCGCCGCATGCGCTGCATATGCCTTCGCACATTTTTACCCGCGTTGGCGCTTGGGAAGAATCGGTCGCGACCAACACCCGCGCAGCGGGAGTGGCAATAAAGGGGGATGAAGTGAACGAGGCGTATCACGCCAGCGACTATTCCGTATACGCCTACCTGCAACTGGCGCGCGACAGCGACGCCAAGCGCGAAATGGAGGCGGTGTTCAAGGTCACCACCAACAACCCGGCGTTGGCCTTTGCCCGCCTTTATGCGATTGCCGCGATGCCTGCACGCTACGCGATGGAGCGCGGCGCGTGGCGCGAGGCGATGCAGTTACAGCCCCAGCCGACCCAGATCCTGTTTCCAGATGCCATCACGTATTTTGCGCGAGCACTCGGCGCGGCGCGTAGCGGCGATATCGCTGCCGCGGAAAAGGACGCCGCAGAACTTGCACGACTGCACAGGACTCTGGAGGACGCGAAGAACAATTACTGGGCGACCGAAGTCGAAATTCAGCGGCTGGCCGTCGCGGGGTGGATTGCGCTCGCTCGAGACAAGACGGATGAGGCGCTCAAGTTCATGCGCGCGGCCGCCGATCTGGAGGACAGGAACGAGAAGCATATCGTCACGCCCGGCCGTATCGTCCCCGCTCGCGAGCTGCTTGGAGACATGCTGATCGAGCTCAAGCAACCGGCGCAGGCGCTCAAGGAATTCGAGGCGTCGCAGGTACGCGAGCCCAACCGCTTCCGCGGCTACTACGGCGCGGCGCGCGCGGCGGAGCAGTCCGGCGACGCGGCAAAGGCGCGCACCTACTACGCGAGGCTGATGGAGCTTGCCGCCAGGGGCGATCGGCGTCCGGAGCTGCAGCAGGCGAAGACCTGGCTCGCGCGCAACTGAGTGCGGCTGCACCGCGCTACGGGTTCAACGCACGCTGCTCGGGTGCGGGCTTAGTGCCCGCCCTAAAACGAACAATGGCCATGAGCAAGCAAAATAAGACGATGTCATTGCTTAAATGCCAAAGAAAGTGTGTTCCCGCTGGAAAGTATGGGCAAACAACAAAATCCGAGGCTCGAAAAGCCAGGGCAACAGCAAAAGCGGCCGATCCAGTAAGAAAATAGCGTTGAGTTTGAGAGCTGCGCAACGCCCATGCCAGATACGAAAGGAATACCCAAACTGGAATATAACCGCCGATTCCCCCGGTCTCGATGCCATACGACCATGCACTAAACAGAATACCGAGCCCAGATAGCGACAAGACTACAATCGCCGTCGGTATCCAATCAATCTCCAATAGGCGCCGGCAAGCATAAATGAGGTAAGCAACGATAAAAACGATCGTAGCCGCTTCATTGAACAGGTGAGCCAAATAGATGGACAAGGTGTGATCAGAAAAACTGGCAACACCAACAAGAAACATCAAAACTAACAGACCCGCAAACGACCTGTCTTGTTTCATGTGGTCCTTGGCAATGAACCATACGATGATCGGTACGGCAAGGTATGCCAGCGAACTGATCGCATTAAGGGGCTCAGCCCAAATCCCATCATGGGTACGCTCACACACCAAATCGACTGAATCGAGCAGTTCATTCAACTTGTTCTCTCCACCTACTGGATATCGCTACCCCTTCCCCCAACCCCTCGCCCTCTCCAGCGCCCGCTTCCACTCATCCATCCTTCTCTCCGCTTCCTCGCGCTTCATCTTCGGCTCGAAGCGTTTCGCGACTTTCCACTGCTTCGCGATTTCCTCGCGGCTCCCCCACACGCCGGTGGCCAGGCCCGCCAGATAAGCCGCACCCAGCGCCGTGGTCTCGAGGACCCTCGGGCGCACCACGGGGATGCCGAGCAGATCCGCCTGGAACTGCATGAGCAGATTGTCGGCCGCTGCGCCGCCGTCGACGCGCAGCTCTTTCGATTTCTGACCGGAGTCCTGTTCCATGGCGTACAGGAGCTCCGCGGACTGGAAGGCGATCGATTCCAAAGCGGCGCGCGCGATATGGCCGGCGTTGGAGCCGCGCGTGAGGCCGAGGATGGCGCCGCGCGCGTACGGGTCCCAGTGCGGCGCACCCAGGCCGGTGAACGCGGGCACGAAGTACACGCCGCCCGAATCGCGCACGCTCGCCGCGAGCTTCTCCACGTCCACCGATTTCTTGATGAGGCACAGGCCGTCGCGCAGCCATTGCACGACCGCGCCGCCGGTGAAGACACTGCCTTCCAGCGCGAACTGCTTCGCGCCCGCTTGCGCCGCGCAAGTGCTTATCAGGCCGTTTCGGGAAGGGATCGCCTGGTCGCCGGTGTTGAGCAGGAGGAAACATCCGGTGCCGTAGGTGTTCTTCGCCATGCCGGCCTCGTGGCAGGCCTGGCCGAAAAGCGCAGCCTGCTGGTCGCCGGCGATTCCGGCGATGGGGATTTGCGCACCGAGAACGCTCTTCGCGGTCGTGCCGTAGATGTGGGAGGAGGGAAGCACCTCGTGCAGCATCGCGCGCGGCACGCGGAAAATTCCAAGCAGCTCGTCGTCCCATCCGCCGCGGTGGATGTCGTAGAGCATGGTGCGCGAGGCGTTGCTCGGATCGGTGACGTGGAGCCTTCCACCCGAGAGCTGCCACGCGAGCCAGGTGTCGATGGTGCCGAAGGCGAGCTCGCCGCGCTCGGCACGCTCGCGCAGGCCGGACACGTTGTCGAGCAGCCACTCGAGCTTGGTCGCAGAAAAATACGGGTCGACGACGAGGCCGGTCTTCGCCTGTACGGTCTTGTCCAGGCCTTCGCGCTTCAGGGTATCGCAGCGCGCGGCAGTGCGCCGGTCCTGCCAGACGATGGCGCGGTGGACGGGTTTCCCCGTGCGCCGGTCCCACACGACCGTGGTCTCGCGCTGGTTGGTGATCCCGATCGCGGTGACGCGCCTGGGTTCGAGCTTCGCTTTCTCCAGAGCCGCGCGCGCGCACGCGAGCTGGGTGCGGAGGATTTCCAAGGCGTCGTGCTCGACCCAGCCCGGCTGCGGGAAATGCTGGCGGAACTCCTTCTGCGCCGATGCGCGCGCGGCCCCGCGCTGGTCGAACACGATGGCGCGGGAGCTCGTGGTTCCCTGGTCGAGCGCGAGAACGTAGCGCATGGAAAATTCTAACAGGGGTGCGAACTGCTCCTATAATGGCGCGGCTAGTGCCCCGCCGCTCATCCCTCATTTCTGCAGTTTCGTACCGCCCTGCTGCAGTCCGTCGCAAGGCGCTCGCCGCGCGCGTTCCGCCTCCCCTACAGTGCCGCCCATCGATACCTGGGAGGCACCCCATGAGCGCGAAACACCTGGTTCTGATCCTTGCCCTCGCCGCCAGCGCCGTTGCTGCGGTCTACGCGACGCGGCGTCCCGCCGCCGAGGAGGCCCTGCCGGCCGCCGAGGGCGAGGTTCCGCGCATCGTGATCGTCGGCAAGCGCGAGCATGTCGCTGACCAGCAGCATTAAGGAGTCCGGCTCCGGCATAGCGGCGCTGTACCGCCGCTACGCCGAGTGGCTGGTTTCGATCACGTGGAAGCGCTTCATCGTCCTGTCGCTCCTGCTGCTGTTCGTGACGGGCATACTCTCCAACCTCCCGCCCTTCAACTGGGACCTCGCAACGAGAACGACACGCGTGCCGGCAAGCCGCAACGTCGACATCACGGTCGACGACCACGGTGTACGGATCAAGCCCAAGCGCAAGAGTTCGCAAGCTCCCGAGATCACGATCGACGAGCACGGCGTACGCATCAAGCGCGAGGGTGATTCAGCCTCGGGCCCGCGGGAAATCATCGTCGACGAGCATGGTGTGCGAATGCAGCGCAACCCGCAAGCCTCTGCGGAGAATGAGAGCACCCTCGCCGAGGACATCCGGAGCGAGGTCATAGACGCGATCGCCGAGATGGGCGACGAGGAGCGCGTCGTCCACGTGCGCCTGGGCAACTACCTGCCGCAGCTCGCTTTCCTCTTCATCCTGCTGTCGGCCGCGATCAAGATCGCCTACGCGGGCCGCGTGAAGGCCGAGGCGAAGGCGGCCGAAGCGCAGGAAGTCGCCGAAGCGGAGAGCCTCCAGCGCCAGGTGGCCGAGGCGAAGATGGCCGCGATGCAGGCGCAGGTCGAGCCGCACTTCCTCTTCAACACGCTCGCGAGCATCGACCACCTGATCGAGGTCGACGCGCCGCGCGCGAGCCGCATGCAGAAGAACCTGATCGCGCTCCTGCGCGCCTCGATGCCGGCGATGCGCGAGAAGGCGACCAGCCTGGGCCGCGAGCTGGAGGTGGTGCGGCCTTACCTGGAAATCCTGAAGGTGCGCATGGAAGAGCGCCTGCAGCCACAGGTCGATGTGCCCGAAGGTCTGTACTCGGCCGACTTCCCGCCGATGATGCTGCAGTCGCTCGTCGAGAACGCGATCAAGCACGGCCTGGAGCCGAAGGCCGACGGCGGCTCGCTCGGCGTGACCGCGGAGGTGGCGCACGGCAAGCTGCACGTGAGCGTCGCCGATACCGGCGTCGGCTTCGCACGCGCGGCGACCGCGGGAACCGGCACCGGCCTCGCCAACATCCGCGAGCGGCTGAAGCTCATCTACGGCGACGCGGCGGAGCTGCGCATCGCGCCGAATGCGCCGACTGGCACGCGCGTGACCATCGTCGTACCCTATAAGGCGACATGACCCGTGCGGTGATCGCCGACGACGAAGCGTTGATGCGCGAGCAGCTGCGCGCGCGCCTCTCCGAGCTCTGGCCCGAGCTCGAGATCGTGGCGGAAGCGAAGAACGGGGTCGAAGCGGTCGAGCAGGTCGCCGCGCTCCGTCCCGAAGTGGTCTTCCTGGACATCCGCATGCCGGCGAAGACCGGCATCGAAGCCGCGCGCGAGATCGCCGCGCTCGAAGGCCGCCTGCCGGAGATCGTGTTCGTCACCGCCTACGACCAGTACGCGATCGACGCCTTCCAGCAGGGCGTGATCGACTACGTGCTGAAGCCGGCCGAGCGCGAGCGCCTCGGCGTCACGGTCGAGCGCTTGCGCAAGCGCCTCGCCGCGCCGTCGCCGTCGTCGGACACGCTGCAGCAGGCGCTCGCCCGGCTGGCGGAGAAGCTGGAACCGGCGTCGCGGCTGAAGTGGATCCAGGCCTCTGTCGGCAGCCAGATCCAGATGATCCCGGTCGACGAGGTGCTGTTCTTCGTCTCCGACGAGAAGTACACGCGCGTGCAGACGGCGCAGCAGGAAGCGCTGATCAGGAAGTCCATCAAGGAGCTCCTCGCCGAGCTCGACCCGGCGCAGTTCTGGCAGATCCACCGCTCGACGCTGATCAACGCGCGCGCCATCGCCGGCATCACCCGCGACGAGCGCGGGCGCCAGCTCGTGGCGGTCAGGGGAAGGCCCGAGAAGCTGGAAGTCAGCCGCAGCTACGCCCACCTGTTCAAAGGCATGTGACCCGCACCGGCCGGGACGCCGGGCTCGGCCCGTTCTGATGGGCGCGCCGTCAGCACGCAGATGCCGCCCCCCGACGGCGGACCGATCATCTACAACGGCATGACGCAAAACCAGCTCGATGCCGCCTACGACCAGAACTTCTGGGACAACGATCCGCCCGAGACCGGCCAGCGCAGCACGGCAAACGGCGATCCGGTGCGCGCGCGCTACGGCGTGGAGCGCATCCAGTACGGCCCGTCGCAGTTCGAGTTCCTCGACCTTTACCGCACGAGCGCCCCGCACGCCCCCATCATGGTGTTCATCCACGGCGGCGCCTGGCGCGGCGGGTCGGCGCGCGGCGCGGCGGCGAACGCCGAGATGTTCCTGCTCGCCGGCGCGCACTTCATCGCGCTCGACTTCGTCAACGTGCTGCAGACCAGCCCGCTGGGTGACCTGAGGGCGATGGTCACCCAGGCGAGGCGCGGCGTGGCGTGGGCGTACAACAACGCAGATCGATTCGGCGGCGACCGCAAGCGGCTCTTCATCTCCGGCCATTCCTCAGGCGGGCATCTCGGCGGGTGCGTGATGGTCACCGATTGGGTGAAGGATTACGGCCTGCCCTGGGACGCCGTGAAGGGCGGCGTCCTGATCAGCGGCATGTACGACCTGTATCCGGTCTCGCTCTCGGCACGCCCGCCTGTACGTCAACTTCACGCCCGAAGTCGTGCAGGACCTGAGCGCGCAAAGGCACCTCGATCTGCTTAACGCCCCGCTCGTCATCGCCCACGGCACCAAGGAAAGCCCCGAGTTCATGCGCCAGAGCCGCGATTTTGTCGCTGCGGTGCGCGGGGCGGGCAAGCCGGTGGAGTACGTCATCGGCACGGGGTACAACCACTTCGAGATGCCCGAGACGCTTGGCAATCCGTACGGCGTGACGGGCCGCCCGGCGCTGGCGCTGATGGACCTGCCGGTGACCTGGGAGGGCCTGCGCGGAACGGAAAAAGCGCGCAGGTGAGCCATGGAATAAGGAGCGGTGCAAGACTGTTCTTAGCGCATGGGGAAAAAACCGCGCCGCAACAAAGCCTCGCCATAAGTATTCCCTCAACTGGAAAGGAGCGTTCATGAAAAAGCTTTCAATCCTCATCGCTTTATTCGCCGCCATTGCGGCGTCCACCGCCAGCGCCGACGACAAAATCCGCGCCACGCTGATGGGCTTTCAGGAGGTGCCCGCAGTTTCGACGCAAGCCAGCGGCACATTCGAGGCCGTCATTAGCCCTAACGGCGACGCGATCGACTACGAGATCACGTATGCCGGGATGCAGGGAGCGGTGACGCAGTCGCACGTTCATGTTGGGCAGCGCCGCGTAAACGGCGGTATCGTCCTATGGGTCTGCGGGTCGACCATAGCGACCCCGCCAACCCCCGGTCCGGCGGGAACTCCGACCTGCACGTCGCCTAACGGACATTTTGCCGGTACCTGGAGGCCGGAAAACGTCCAGACCGTCGCGCCCCAGCAGTTCGCGCCTGGCGAGCTTGACGAGGTGATCGCTGCCATCCGCGCTGGACTGGCATACGCGAACGTGCACTCGCTGATTTCGCCGGGCGGCGAGATCCGCGGCCAGATCCGCGCGAACCGCAGAGACACAGACTAACGACGGTTGAACCGGTCGAATGCCCGACCCTTACGGGGTCGGGCTTTTTTTTTGCCGCGACGATCCATGCGGTTCGCTCGTGAACTGATGGCAAAGCCTCATGAATGACGCTGCGCGCGGCTGCTAGAATTCCTGCGTTATTCTGGAGAGGGGGGTCTCATGAAAATCCGATGGTCGAACAACAGAGGAGGACAAGATGAAAGCTGCAAACTTGGGTGGAGCGCGCCGCGTTTTCGCTGTCGTTCTTATTGGCGCGACCGCGCATTGCCCGTATGGACTTTCGCCGATCAGGGCGAAGCGAAGAAACCTCAAAGAGCGGAGGCTCTCACCGTCGGGTACTTTCGACCGCCTCGGCGTGTCCAGGCTCTCATGACCTCAACGTCTCGAACCGCCCGTGCAGACCCGCACGTCGGACGGTGTGGGAGGGGCGCGGTCAACGTTGACTGCCCCCTATTCCGATTTCCAGAAAAATTCTTCTTGCGTGTCAGGTAAACCCGACGTCGCGCGTAAGGTAATTCCTCTCAAAGCGGAGTGTATGGTTTCTCAACGATGATGATGTTGCTGAAGCACGCAGAAAAAAGTTGATATCGCGATACTCCATCAGAACTAATTGCGCTAACATCTTCCATTAGAACTATAGAAGCAGTTCATCGCGTCGCCGGCGTCACCTCGCCAAAGAGCGAGATGTCGGCAAGCCAGCAAGCGTTCTCGGGGCAATCCCCTTGGGGACGAGGGAGAAATACATGAGCACTCGTCGCACGGGTAAGACCTCCGGCTTGTTGCTGCTTCTGGCTGGCCTGATCTTGGCTTTCACCGGGCGCTCCGCATTCGCCACCGATTGCGTCGAGGACGACCCGGTCCACGGCCGTTCTATTTGCTTCGGGCAGCAGCCCCTCAAATGGGTGGTCGGGCCGTGCGAGAACGCGCCGGACAGTGCCCAGAACCAGAGAGCGTGGTGTGAGGCCGGTGGCGGAGCATACGCCGGGCAGTTTGCCGACCCACAATGCCCCGGGTTCATTCCGTATTCCGAGGAGGACATCCCGGAGCGCTCGCTCTCGTTCCTGAATCGTCTGACCGATTCGGGGTGCACTCTGGTCAGCGACACCGGCTGGAACGCGTCCTTCGACGCGACGAGCTTCTGCAACCCGGGTGCCGGCCAGGTCTTCCAGGAAGGCCATCTGATTCGCGATTCGCGCCGCATCATCGGCGCGTGCCCGAACGCCAACACCGGCTACAACGGCGGGTCGCTGGACATCCGCTGGTACAAGAGCAGGGGTTTGGGATGCCCGTTCGGAGCCCCGGCCACATCGGTCTTCCGCAACGGGGCCTTCGTCGCTGCTTGCACGCTGCCGGTTGATTGCCCGTATTGCAACAACCAAATCGGGAATCCGGTAACGGCCGCAGTGGGCACCAAGATAGAAACCGAAACCGACTACCGCGGGGCGGGCGGGCTCGTTTTCACGCGCCACTATCAATCCTGGCACTTTCCCGACCCGGTCACGCTCACGCCGGACGCACACTCGCAGCTGCAACTGGGGGCGACGTGGCGCTCCAATTTCGACAAACGGGTCATCCCCGTAGGCAACACGCCGGGCATCAACGCGCTCACCTTCCCCGACGGACAGATCCAATACTTCGATACTCTGGGCGCAGAGATTTTCAACTACAACGCCTCGCGCGCGAACCTCGTCACCCCTCCCGGCGGCGGCTACGTCTACCAAGGGCCGGACGTCGTGGAGACTTACCGCGCCGACGGCCGGCTGCAGAGCATCACGCAGCGCTCGGGGGAAACCCTCACCCTCACCTACAGCGGCGGCAGCTTCGGCGGGGTGTTCGTCGATCGGGACGGCAACCCGAGGAGCGAGGCGCTCCCGCCCAACCTGCTCCTTCGCGTGACCGACTCCTACGGCAACACGCTCTCGTTCGACTACAGTGCCCCGGGGAAACTGGTCGTGATGACCAATCCTTCCGGCGGGCGCACTCTCTATAGGTACGACCTCTACGGGCTCGACGACAACCTCGCTTCGGTCACCTATCCGGACGGGCACACGAAGGGCTACCTCTACACCGAGACGGCGAACCTGCCCTCGAACATCGGCCCGCAGGTCTACCCGCACGCGCTCACCAGCATCGTGGACGAGAACGGCAGCCTGTACGGCACGTTCAAATACGATGCCAATGGCCGGATACTTTCCTCCGAGCACGCCCTCGGGACAGAGCGCTACCAATTCACCCGTACCGCCACGACGACCAATATCACCGACCCCTTGGGCGCGGCGCGCAGTTTCACTTTCCAGACCGTGGACGGGGTGCAGCGCTTGACCGCCAACTCGCTGCCCGGGGGCGCGGGCTTCGGGGTCGGCGTCCAGAACCAAACGTACGATACGACCGGCAACGTCTTGTCGCGGACCGACTTCAACAACAACAAGACCTGCTACGCCTATGACACCGCCAGAAATCTGGAGACGGTTCGCGTCGAAGGTCTGGCTTCCACGGTCAGTTGTACCGCGGTGACGGCAACGGGTGCGGCCTTGCCTTCGGGCAGCCGCAAGATCACGACCGCGTGGCACGCGCGCTGGCGTATGCCGGTGCGTGCCGCCGAACCGCGAAGGATCACTACGTACGTCTACAACGGCGACGCGAGCTGCGCCCCGGCGGGCGCGGTGATCGCCGACGGCTCGGCGAACGGCCAGCCGATCGGGGTGCTGTGCACGAAGACCGTCCAGTCGAGCACCGACGCGGACGGCAGCCAGGGATTGGGCGCCACGCTCGAAGGCCAGCCGAGAACCTCGGCCTACACCTACGACGCGCACGGCCACGTGCTGACGGCCGACGGCCCGCGGACCGATGTGTCCGATATCACCACCACTACTTACTACACGGATACCGATCCGGATCCGGGCAAGCGCGGCAACGTCGCGACCATCACCAACGCACTCGGGCATGTGACTTCGATCACCGCCTACAACGGCCACGGCCAGCCGCTCACCATCGTCGATCCGAACGGGCTCGCCACCAACCTCACCTACGACGAACGCCAGCGGCTGAAGTCGCGCAACGTGGGCGGAGAGCTGACCACTTACGACTACGACAATGCGGGCCAGCTCATCAAGGTGACGCTGCCCGACACGTCTTTCCTTTCCTACGGCTACGACGCGGCGCACCGGCTCGCCGGCATGAGCGACAACCTCGGCAACAGCATCGTCTACACGCTCGACGAGATGGGCAATAGGAAGAAGGAAGAGGTGTTCGATCCGGCCAACGCGCTCGCGCAGACCCGCAGCCGCGTCTACAACAATCTCAATCGCCTGTTCCAGGAACTGGGGGCGCAGAGCCAGACCACGACCTACGGCTACGACAATCAGGGCAACCTCGCCTCGATCGACGGCCCGCTCGCCGGAACCGCGGACACCACGATCAACGCCTACGACGCGCTCAACCGGCTGAAGCAGGTCACCGATCCGAACAGCGGCGTCACGCGGTACGAGTACGACGGCATCGACCAGCTCAGGAAGGTCACCGATCCGCGCAACCTCGAGACTACCTACAGCATCGACGGCCTCGCGAACCTGAATTCGCAGCAATCGCCCGACACGGGCTCCACCATCAACACCTACGACACGGCGGGGAATCTCAGCACCCAGAAGGATGCCAAGAACCAGGTGACGACTTATGCGTATGACGCGCTGAATCGGGTCACGAGCATCACCTTCCACGACGGCTCCAAGCACACCTACGCCTACGACCAGGGCGCGAACGGCATCGGGCGGCTCAGCTCGATCACCGAAACGAACCCCAGCCAGCAAGTGACGAGCGTCCTCGCCTACGCCTACGACCAGCACGGCAGGACGACCTCCGAGACGCGGACGATCGCGGGCGTCGCCTACGCGCTCGCCTACAGCTATGACGCTGCGGGACGCATGAGCGGCATGACCTATCCGAGCGGCAGGACGATCGCGTATACGTTCGATGCGCTCGGCCGCATCAACCAGGTGAGCACCACGCCCCAAGGTGGAACGGCGCAGATCGTCGCGAGCAGCATCGCCTACCAGCCTTTCGGCGGCGTGAAGAGCTACACCCTCGGCAACGGCCAGAGCTACACCCGCGGCTTCGATCTCGACGCCCGCATCGCGAGCTACAGCCTCGGCAGCCAGGTCTTTGCGCTGAACTACGACGAAGCAAGCCGGATCA
>DASPWT010000042.1:0-14157 GCA_035637655.1 Burkholderiales bacterium
GGCAATGCTCACAGGCTGAGCGCTTCGCTCATGGAGCCCGGAAACAGCATCGCATCGGCCCTTGCCAACGAATTTACCGAGGCGGTTGGCGACCTCTATCTTTCGGCGTTGATCGAGCTCGGCCTCGTCTTGTTTTTCATAACCTTCGTGGTGTTGGCGTTGTCGAAGCTGCTGTTGCTGCGCCTGGCACGGCGCGAGGGCCGGAAGACCTGACGCGCGCCATGGATCTGTATACACGCCGGCTGTTGATCAATCGTTTCAACCTGGCAGTATCGCTGCTCACGATGTTGTTCGGGTTGTTCTGGCTCGGTTGGATTCTCTTCACTTTGTTCAAGGCGGGATTCGGCGGGCTGAGCGCGAAGCTTTTCCTGGAAATGACCCCGCCCCCCGGCAGCGACGGCGGGCTCCTGAATGCCATCATGGGCAGTTTGTTGATGGGCGCCGCCGGGACCGCGCTGGGCACGCCAGTAGGCATCATGGCGGGAATCTATCTCGCGGAATTCGGCAGCCGCGGATGGCTTGCCCCTATGACGCGCTTCATCAGCGATATCCTGCTGTCCGCACCGTCGATCGTTGTCGGCCTGTTCATCTACGAAGCCTACGTGGTGCGCGTCGGACACTTCTCCGGGTGGGCTGGGGCCTTTGCGCTCGCGCTGATTGTGATTCCGGTGGTGATCCGAACGACGGAGAACATGCTGCGCTTGGTCCCGGACAGCCTGCGCGAGGCGGCGGCGGCGCTCGGCGCGCCGCAGTGGAAGGTGATCGTGCTGGTAACCGTGCGTGCCGCAAAGGCCGGCATCATCACCGGTATCTTGCTCGCGATTGCGCGCATCAGCGGTGAGACAGCACCCCTCCTCTTCACCGCCCTCAACAACCAGTTCTGGACATCCAACATGAATTCCCCCATGGCCAACCTTCCTGTGGTCATATTCCAGTTTGCCATGAGTCCCTATGAAGACTGGCGTAAGCTCGCATGGGCGGGCGCCTTGGCGATCACCCTCAGCGTGCTCGCCCTCAACGTGTTCGCTCGCGTATTCTTCCGAAACCGGACCGCGACATACTGAAATCATGAACACTGCGGTCCTGCAACCGGTCGAGCAAGCGCTGACGCAGAAAATTCAGGTGAAAGACCTGAATTTCTACTACGGGAAATTTCAGGCGCTCAAGAGCATCAGCCTCGATATTCCGGAACGGAAAGTGACCGCTTTCATCGGGCCTTCGGGTTGCGGAAAGTCGACGCTGCTTCGCACTTTCAACCGGATGTACGCGCTGTATCCGAATCAGGAGGCGAAAGGGGAAATCCTGCTGGACGGGGAAAACATTCTGGCCCCGAGCCAGGATTTGAACCGCCTTCGCGCCAAAGTGGGCATGGTGTTCCAGAAACCGACGCCGTTCCCCATGTCCATTCACGACAACATCGCTTTCGGCGTGCGTTTGTATGAAAGCCTCTCCATGCGCGAGATGGAGGAGCGCGTGGAGTGGGCCTTGCGCAAGGCGGCGCTCTGGGAGGAAGTGAAGGACAAGTTGAAGCAGAACGGAACCAGCCTTTCGGGCGGGCAGCAGCAGCGGCTGTGCATCGCGCGCGGAATCGCAGTCAAACCCGAGGTGCTGCTCCTGGACGAGCCGGCCTCGGCTCTCGACCCGATTTCCACGGGCCGTATCGAGGAACTCGTGCACGAGTTGAAGAACGACTATACGATCGTGATCGTCACGCACAACATGCAGCAGGCGGCGCGCGTGTCCGACTACACGGCGTATATGTATCTGGGAGAAATGATGGAATTCGGCGTGACCGACGAGGTTTTCATCAAGCCGAAGAAGAAAGAGACGGAGGACTACATCACCGGCCGGTTCGGCTGAAAAGGAGCGGCGCTATGGGCAGCGAACACCTTTCCAAGCAATACGACAACGACCTCGAGACCTTGCGCTCCGGGGTTCTGCAGATGGGCGGCCTGGTGGAGTCGCAGATACGCGGGGCTATCGATGCGTTCGCGCACGGCAATCAGGACGTGATCGACCAGGTGATTGCAAACGAAATTCGCGTAAACGAGTGCGAGGTCCGGATCGACGACGATTGCAGCCACATCATCGTCAAGCGCCAGCCGGCGGCGGGCGATTTGCGCCTCATCATGGCGATCAGCAAGACGGTTACGGACCTGGAACGCATCGGCGACGAGGCCGAGAAGATCGCGCGCATGTCCAGGCAGATTCACGAGCGCGGGCACGCGGACCTCCATCGTTTTGCGACCGTCCGCCATGCCGCGGACATCGCCTTGTCGATGCTGCGCCAGGCGCTCGACGCCTTCGCGCGCCTGGACGCGGCGGACGCGGCGAGCATCATCCGGCAGGACATGGCGATCGACACCGAATTCCGCTCGATCCTGCGGCAGCTCATCACCTTCATGATGGAGGATCCGCGCACGATCTCGACTGCGCTCGAGATCGTCTGGATCGCCAAGGCGATCGAGCGCATCGGCGATCACGCCAAGAACATCGCCGAGGACGTCATCTACATCGTCAAGGGGACCGACGTGCGCCACACCGCGGTCGAGGTCGTCGAGCGCGAGGCGCTCAGCTGATGGGCACGGCGTGGAACGAGAGCAGAAGCGGGGTGGTCATGGGCGGTGCGATCCTCGTGGTCGAAGATGAGCCGGCGATCCAGGAGCTGATCGCGGTCAATCTCGAGCACGCCGGTCATCAGGTGCTGCGGGCCGCGAACGTCGCGGAGGCCGAGGCCCTGGTCCGCGAGGTTTTGCCGGACCTGGTGCTCCTCGACTGGATGCTTCCGGGCCCGCCGGGAGTGAACTTCGCGCGCCAGCTGCGCGCTGATCAGCGCACCAAGGATATTCCCATCATCATGCTGACCGCCCGCGCGCAGGAGCAGGACACGATCGCCGGCCTGGAGAGCGGCGCTGACGACTATGTCACCAAACCGTTCTCGCCCCGGGAGCTTTTGGCGCGCATCAAAGCGGTGATGCGGCGCCGCGCCCCCCAGCTCACTGACGACGTCGTCCAGATCGCAGACCTCAAGCTCGACCCGGTCGTGCATCGGGTCAGCGCCGCCGGTGGCCAAATCGACCTGGGTCCGACCGAGTTCAGGATGCTGCATTTCTTCATGACCCATCCGGAGCGCGTCTACAGCCGCGCCCAGCTGCTCGACGAGGTCTGGGGCGATCACGTCTTTGTCGAGGAGCGGACGGTCGACGTGCACATACGCCGGCTGCGCCAGGCACTCGAACCCATCGGACATGATTCTCTCGTGGAAACGGTCCGCGGAACCGGTTATCGCTTTCGGCGCACCCTGTCGTAAACCCCGGGCTCGCCCCCAGGGACCTCTTGCTAAGATCAGCGCCCAGGCGGTGCCGCGCTACAATCGCGGGCATTTCTCTCGGGAGGCACCCTTCATGCAGGAAAGTCCTTTCAAGGGCAAGACCGGGGTACAGCGCCTGTGGAACGCGCTCGGCTATTCGCTCCAGGGCATGGCCTCGGCGTTTCGGCACGAGGATGCATTCCGCCAGGAATGCCTGCTTGCCGCCCTGCTGATTCCGGCGGCCCTCCTCCTCCCCGTCGGCGGAACCGAGAGGGCCCTGATGATCGCCAGCGTGCTCGTCGTCCTCATCGTGGAACTGCTCAATTCGGCGGTAGAGGCGGCGGTCGACCGGATCTCGCTGGAAAATCACCTCCTCGCAAAGCGGGCGAAAGATATCGGCAGCGCTGCGGTATTCCTGAGCCTGATCAATGTCGCGGTGGTGTGGCTCTTGGTCCTCTTCGGATAGCCAACTATGAGCAGTATCCTGATCCGAATCGTAGTGGTCGTTCTTCTCCTCGCAGTTCTCGGGTTTGGAACGGGCCTCCTCTTCGGGGCGGGCTGGGGATGGTCGCTCTTTTCGCTGGGACTCATCGGTCTGCTCGTCCACCACGTTCGCCATCTCGACCTGCTTCGCCAGTGGGCCTCGCGCTCGCTCACCGAGGCTGTCCCGGAGGGCACGGGTGCCTGGGAGGAAGTGTTCACGCTGCTGTACCGCCGGCAGCGCGTCGAGGCGGCACGGAACCACCAGCTCGCTCGCTCGCTCGCCCGCTCGCGCCAGGCCGGCCGGGCCCTTCCGTACGGCGTCGCGATCCTGGACGCCGAATACCGCATCGTCTGGTGCAACGATTCCTGCGAAGCGCATTTCGGCATCGATGCCGAAGCCGATGTCGGGCAGCCGATCACCAATCTCGTGCGTCAGCCGGAATTCGTCGAGTATGTCGCGAAGGATGAATTCTCCAAGCCCCTGCAGCTGAAAACGGCTCGGGACGGCCTCGTCCTTTCGGTGCAGTTCGTGCCCTACGTCGACTCGCAGCGGCTTCTGCTTACGCGCGACATTACCCAAGGCACCCGGCTCGAGACCATGCGGCGGGACTTTGTCGCGAACGTTTCGCACGAGCTGCGCACCCCGCTCACCGTGCTGGTGGGGTTCCTGGAGACGGTGCGGGAACTCAAGCTCGATCCGGAGCGCTCGCGCGATTACCTGAACCTGATGGCGGAGCAAAGCCGGCGCATGCAGCGCATCATCGACGATCTGCTGATGCTGTCCACGATCGAATCGGCGCCCGAGCCGCCGCACGACGAGCACGTGGACGTGGTGCTGCTCCTGTCACGGATCCACAGCGAAGCCGGAGCGCTCTCGGCGGGCCGCCAACGCATCACGCTCGACGCCAAGCCGGGCTTCGACCTGCTCGGGAGCGAGTCCGAGATCGCCAGCGCCTTCGGCAACCTCGCGAGCAACGCCGTGCGCTACACCCCTGCCGGAGGGGAGGTTCGCTTGATTTGGCGCGGTTCCCAGAAAGGCGCCGAGTTCACGGTGGAAGATACCGGCGTCGGCATCGAACCCGAGCACATCCCCCGGCTCACGGAGCGCTTCTACCGCGTGGACCGAGGCCGCTCGCGCGAGACGGGCGGCACGGGCTTGGGACTCGCCATCGTCAAGCACGCCCTGGCGCGGCACCAGGCGACCCTCGAGATCGAGAGCACGCCCGGAACGGGCAGCCGGTTCACCGTAAAGTTTCCCGCGCGCCGCGTAGTGACCGCGCGCGCACGCACTGAGAACGACGCGCTGCTCTGAGGGGCCGCAATGGAAACAGGCGTTACGGCCTCAAACCATACGACCTGTTCATGCCCGTGCTCGCTCATCTCTTCACGCCCTCGCGTCCTGAGTCGCCAGAGCTCTTACTAGCGTACTGCCATCCAAGATTTGATCATGCCGGCAATCGTACCAAACGGCGGAGCGACTCCCTGAGGGAGCGGTAAAAAGTCACGCTTCTCCTGGCATCGGTCTTGCTCCTAGTGGGATGCACGGAGAACGGATAGCGGATGTTGGAGTGGACCGGCAGCGATCTTGTCGCCCCGCCAACACCCCCGAGGAACAACCGACAAGAGAAGGAGACTGCGATGAGCACACGTAAAGTTCTGACACTGGCTTCGATGATCGCGATGCTGTTTTCGCCGGCTGTGTTCAGCGCCGACATGGCATCGGACCCAATGGAAAATTCCTTCCAGGTGCTGGGCGAATCTCTGGACAGCGGCTTGGGCGATCTGTCGCCGAGCTATACGGCTGCCGAATTCCAACGCTACCACGTTGCCGGCGAATCACTGGACAGCGGCCTGGGCGATCTGTCGCCGAGCTACACGGCAGCCGAATTCCTGAAAAACTATCACGTTGCCGGCGAAAAGCGGGACAGCGGGCTGGGCGATCTGTCGCCGAGCTACACCGCAGCCGAATTCCAGAAAAACTATCACGTTGCCGGCGAAAAGCGGGACAGCGGCCTGGGCGATCTGTCGCCGAGCTACACCGCCGCGGAATTCCAAAAAAAGCAGATCGTAGCCACGCGCTGACCAAGCGCGCCTCAAACCGTCGCCCTGCCACGAACCGGCTGGTTGCCCTCAGGGCGCCAGCCGTTCGATTTTCCAGGCGGCTCCGGCCTTGCGGTAACAGAGTCGGTCGTGGAGGCGGTCCTTGCGGCCCTGCCAGAATTCGAATCGTTCCGGCGCGAGACGGTAGCCGCCCCAGTGTGCTGGGCGGGGCGGCGAGTCGCGCCAGCGCTTGGAGGCCTCTTCCAGGGCGGTTTCGAGCGCCTCTCGGCTCGCCACGGGCTCGCTTTGCGGCGAGACGATCGCCGAGAGCCGGCTCCCCAGTGGCCGGCTTGCGAAATACTCGTCGGATTCCCCCGCCGACACTTGCGAAACGCGGCCCTCGATCCCGACCTGGCGCTCCAGCTCCGTCCAGCAGAAAAGCAGCATCGCCTGCGGGTTTTCCCCGAGCTCGCGGCCCTTGCGGCTGCGGTAGTGCGTGTAGAAGACGAAACCGAGCGCATCGAACCCCTTCAGCAGCACGGCACGCGCTGAAGGACGCCCTTTTTTCGTCGCCGTCGCCAGCGTCATCGCATTGGGCAAGGCGATGCCGGATTGCAGGGCCTCGTCGAACCAGTTGCCGAATTGCGCAAGCGGATCGGCGTGGAGATCTTTTTCGTGCAGACCGGCACGCATGTATTCCAGACGCAGGGCAGCGAGGTCCATGGCGGGAATTCTACGACCTACCTTCGGCTGCGCGCATACAAGCCGCCGAGGGAGAGCAGGAGCGCCGTTGCCCAGAACACGGGGACCATGCCCAGCGCCGTGCCCAGTGCCCCGAACAGGAGCGGCATCGCGATCTGGCTCATGTTGACGAGACTCATGCGCACGCCTATCGCTTCGCCGACCCGGCCGGCGGGCGCCGTGTTATGGAGCAAGGACATGACCATCGGCTGCGACATCCCGAGCCCCAGACCGAGCAGGAAGGCAACCGCCATCAGGAAGCTCGCGCGCTCGAGTAACGGAAACAGGAAAAAGGCCGCTGCTGCAGTCGCCAGAGACACCGTAAGGAGCGGCCACGCGGTCAGCCGCCGCGATATCGCAGGTAGAAGCCCCCGGATGACGAAGGTCGCCACGGAAAACGATCCGAGCACCAGGCCGATGCTCGACGCCGACAATCCGATGCGCGAGCCGTAGATCGGAATCGCGAAGGTAAACATGTCCCACGCCGCGGCCAAGAGGCCGCTCGCGACAAAAACATGGCGCAGCACGCGGTGGCGCAGGAGATCGACGACGCTGCGGCCCGGATCGGGCGGCGGCGCGTGAACGTGCGGCTGCGGCAGGTTCAGCTTGTTCAGTCCCAGCACGGCGATCGGCAGCAGCGGAAATGCGGCGAATGCCCCGAAGGTCGCAATGTGGCCGAATGCGTCGATTCCGAATCCGGCGAGCATCGGGCCCACGAAACCCGATACCGAAAACCCCAGTGCCGCGAGACTGAAGGTCATTGGGCGATCCTCGGGCCGTCCGATGTAGCCGATGATGTTCTGCGCGGCGACCTGGTACATCATGAAGCCCGAGCCGATCAGGACGCTCGTAAGATGGAGCGCCGTCAGCGTCGGCCACAGGTAGGGGACCAGCGCGCCGAGTGCGATCGCGACCGATCCGATGAGCATAGGCACTCGAGCGCCGATGCGGTCGATCAGGCGTCCCATGCTGATCGCCGAGAGCATCGGCAGCAAGGCGTACAGGGCCATCAGCACGCCGACCGTGAACGGCGTCGCGTGCAGGTGAATGGCATAGAGCGATACCGACACGCGCATCCCCGCGAACACGGAGTGGTTGAGCAGGGTGATGAAGATGAGGAAATAGAGCGTGCGCACGCTAAGGTTTCCCTTCCCTGCCGGGGACCGGGAAGTTTCGTCAGCAACGGACTTCGTTCAGAGGGATTCGAAGTATACCGACATTCGCCGGCGCATCGCCTCGTCCGGAAGCGGCCCCGAGGCGGCACCCAGGTTGTCCGCCACGTGCTTGGGGTTGCGCGTGCCCGGAATGGCGCAGGTCACCGAGGGATGTCCGAGGATCCATTTGAGGAAGAACTGCGCCCAGCTCGCGCAGCCGATCTCCTGCGCCCACGCGGGCAGCGGCTCGCCGCGCACGCGGCGGAACATCGACCCTTCCGCGAAGGGCCGGTTGACGATCACCGCGGTGCGGCTGTCGGCTGCGGCGGCGAGCAGGCGCCGGTGGGCCTCGGGTTCGGCGAGCGAGTAGTTCACCTGGACGAAATCGATGTCTCCCGGTCCGATGATTTTTTCCAGGTCGGCGTGCGCTCCGGCGTGATAGTGGGTCACGCCGAGGTAGCGGACGCGGCCGACATTCTTCCATTCGCGCAGCGTCGCAAGATGCGTGGGCGCGTCCACCAGGTTGTGCACCTGCATCAGGTCGAGACGCTCCACGCGAAGCTTTCTCGTCGACTCCTCCATCTGACGGATGCCCGCCTGCCTGCCCCTGGTCCAGACCTTGGTTGCGACGAAGACTTTGGCCTTGACGCCGAGCGCCTCGGCGAGCTCGCCGGTCACGGATTCGGAGGAGCCGTACATCGGGGAGCTGTCGACCACGCGACCGCCCAGCTCGACGAAGACCTTCAGGGTCTCCTGGGCCTGCGCCTTCTCCTTCGCATCGGAGGCGACGTCGAACACCTGCCAGGTGCCCAGGCCGACCGCGGGGATCCCTTCGCCGGTTTTCGGGACGCGCCGCACGAGCGGGCCGCTCGCCGCGGGTGATTCGACAGTCATGAGCAGGGCTCCCAACGCGCAGGCACCGGTCCGGAAAAAGTTGCGCCGCGCGGAATCCGTTTTCATCAGGACCGAATCCTAGGCAATCGGGGACAGGCTTGCAAATCGAGCACCGGGGAGCCGTTCCGTCACTTGGAACGGGTCCGCGGCGCAAAGCCGGTCGGAGACTGGCGTTGCGCGTGCGCCGGGGGCGTCATACCATTCGGCGCAGAGGAGAAGACGATGGAAAAGCACAATTACGACGCCGGCCTGCCGGCGACGAATGCGCCCTTCAACCTGTGCGTGCGTCACGGCGACCTTATTTTCATCTCGGGTCTGCCGCCTTTCGACGAGGCGTTCTCCCGGGCAGTGCGCGAGGCCCGGGAACAAGGGCGTCCGATCCCGCCCTTTCCGAATCCGCCCTTCGCCGAGCAGGTGCGCCTGGTGATGGACAATATGAAAAGGCTGGTGGAGGCGGCCGGCTCGAACATGGACTGCCTGCTGAAGGTCATCGTGTGGCTGCGCGATCAGCGCGACGCCGAGGAGTTCGATCGGATCTACCGCACGTATTTCTCGAGCCGCGAAACCTTCCCCGCGAGGACTCGCATCCAGGCCGGCCGCACCCCGATGGACTGCGGTCTGGAAGTCGAGGCGATCGGCTACGTGCCGAGGAAGCCCGCGCATGGAACCGCCCGGGCGCGCAGGCGCAAGGCGCGCCCCTCGGCGAGAAGAAAATAGAACAAGTACGCGAAAACCAACCAGAGGAGAGAATCATGGGGAAGCGTTTTGTGAGGTCGGTCGCCGGGCTTGCGGCGCTCGGTGTCGCGCTCGCCGGTCAGGCCCTGGCGCAGAACAAGGCTGAGAAGCGCAACATGGAGCTCGTCGGTTACCACGATCTCCAGGGGCGCAGCGCCTATCAGCCCGTCATCCACAGGCAGGGGAATCGCTGGATCGCCTATGTCGGCCACCACGGCGACAACCTCTTGAACCCGCTCACGGGAAAGAAGGAGGACAACGGCACGTCCATCGTCGATGTGACCGATCCGAGAAAACCCGGCTACCTCGCTCACATTCCCGGCGAGCCGGGAATGGCGGAGGCAGGCGGGGCGCAGATGGTGCGCGTGTGCGACGGCAGCGAGCTGCCCAAGGGCGACAAGAGCAAGGTGTACCTGCTTCGCACCTTCGGCAATGCCGCGCACGAGATCTGGGACGTGACCGATCCGGCGAAGCCGGGCTTGCTCACCACGATCATCAAGGGCTTGAAGGGCACTCACAAGAACTGGTGGGAGTGCGACACCGGCATCGCCTACCTCGTCTCCGGGATCGAAGGCTGGCGCGTGCGGCGCATGACCCAGGTGTACGACCTCTCCGACCCGGCGAACCCGGTGTTCATCCGCAATTTCGGCCTGCCGGGGCAGCAGCCTGGGTCGAGCGGGCCGGCGCCGGCCGATCTGCACGGCCCCATCTCGACCGGCCCCAAGGGCAACCGCATCTATTTCGGCTACAGCACCAACAAGGACGGCGTGCTGCAGATCGTCGACCGGGAGAAATTGCTGAACGGCCCCAAGGAACCCACCGTCGAGAACTTGCTCTATCCGCAAGTGGGCAGGCTCGACCTGCAGCCCACCAACGGCGCGCACACCACGCTGCCTCTGCTGCGCATGCCATTGCCCGAGTTCGCAAAAGACGCCCAGGGCGCGGTGGGGGATTTCGTGATGATCGTCAACGAGCAGATCGTGAACGAGTGCCGTGAAACGCGCCAGAGGGTGTGGATCGCCGACGTGACGGCCGAGGCTAAGCCCTTCAACGTCTCGAATTTCAACGTGCCCGAGGCGAGCGGCAACTTCTGCTCCCGCGGCGGCCGCTTCGGCGCTCACTCGCCGAACGAAAACCAGCCGCCGATGTACGCGAAGCGCCTGGTGTTCGTCGCCTGGTTCAATGCGGGCGTGCGCGCGATCGACATCCGCGACCCCTATCAACCGAAGGAAGTCGGCTATTACATTCCTGCGAAGACCGGCAAGACCGACAAGCGCTGCGTGAAAATGCCCGACGGCGCCGAGCGCTGCAAAGTCGCGATCCAGACCAACAACCTCGAAGTCGACGACCGCTGCTACATCTACATCGTCGATCGCGCCAACACCGGGATGCACATCCTGCACGTCACCGGTGCCGCCCGCGAGATCGCGAAATTCTGAAGAGACCATGGCCGGAAATAGCGTGCTCGCACGGCTGGACCGGGCG
Source organism: Burkholderiales bacterium (assembly GCA_035637655.1). GTDB lineage: Bacteria > Pseudomonadota > Gammaproteobacteria > Burkholderiales > SG8-39 > VBDM01. The sequence continues at coordinate 10,843 of DASPWT010000042.1, forward strand.
GTCGATGATTTCTCCCGGCGCACGCGCTATTTCCATGAGGAGATGACCCCGGGCCGGGCGCGCATGTTCGCCCTGCAGCACCGGCTCAACACGCGCCAGCGCAATTCCGTGCTGAAACTCAAGGTCGCAACCAACTGCCCCGACTGGGACACGCGCATCGGCATTATCAAGGCATGCAGCGAAGAGGTGATTGCCGACCACGAGCACGGCGGCGGCAGGGCGCACTGGGAGCTCCTGGAAGACCTGGGAACGCGAATCGGCTTGAAGCGCAGCGCGATCCGCGCGGCGACGCCCATTGCCACGACGCAGCTCGCCTGGGTCGCCTGGGAGGGCCTGATGGCGAACCGGCACTGGCTGGAAGGCATCGTCGCCAACACCTGTGCCGAGCGCGCGAACGTCCCCGGCTACGGCACCGGCATCATGAAAAAGCACGGCTGGTTCGGACTGGAGCGAGCGCGCTGGGGCAGACTCTTTCACCTCACCGACGACGATCTCGAATTCTTCGAGCTCCACGAGGAAGCCGACATCGAGCATTCCGACGCGGGCTGGCGCGCGGTCGAGCGTTTCGCCAAGCAGCTGCACATGGAAGACGCCGTCGTCGCGGCCTGCGAGAAGAACCTCCGGGTGTGGGAGCTTTATCTCGACGGGATCGGTGCGGCGGGTGACAGGCTGGATGCGCAGTGAACGAGCGCCGACTGTCTGTATATCGGAGGTAGAATTTCACCGATTCAGTCGCTCAGTCTGGAGGCAGATCATGTCCAAGCATGTCGATTCGCGCCGGATCACCGTGCCCGAGATCCTCGCGCGGAAGGGCCGAGAGAAGATCGTCTGTCTGACAGCCTATACCGCGCCGATGGCGGCGATCCTCGATCAGCATGTCGATCTGCTGCTCGTCGGCGACTCCCTCGGCATGGTGATCCACGGGCTGCCGAACACCGTCGGGGTGACGCTCGACATGATGATCCTCCACGGGCAGGCGGTGATGCGCGCCGCGTCCCACGCGCTGGTCGTAGTCGACCTGCCCTTCGGCACCTACGAGTCCGGACGCGAGCTGGCCTTCTCGTCGGCCACCCGGATCATGCGCGAAACCGGCTGCCAAGCGGTCAAAGTAGAGGCTTCTGATGGCATTGCCGACACGATTGCCTTCCTGACCCAGCGCGGCATCCCTGTTGTAGGTCATGTCGGGTTGCGACCCCAGGCGATCAATGTCGAGGGCGGCTTCAAAGCCAAGGGGCGCAACGCGGCGGAGTGCGCACGGGTGCTCGCCGAGGCGTGCGAAACCGATCAGGCCGGGGCCTTCGCTATTGTTGTCGAGGGCGTGGCACCCGAGCTCGCGGACGAGATCACGCAGAAGGTCACGGTGCCGACCATCGGAATCGGCGCGTCGCCGAAATGCGACGGCCAGATCCTCGTCACCGACGATATGATCGGGCTGTTCGACTGGACACCCAAATTCGTCCGTCGCTACGGCAATCTGCGCAATGTCGTGTCGCAGGCCGTGGAACGTTACGCCGCCGATGTGCGTAGCGGCGAGTTCCCTGGGGAAGCGGAGCTCTATACTCTGAAAACCGGGTGACTCATCGAAGAAGGCGATACTATTCGCATCATTAGTGCCAGACAGGCGACCACCCACGAGCGTAAGCAATATGAATCCTAAGCGCCCTCGACACGAAGCAAACCAGATGCGACCCGAATACGACTTCTCTAGGGCCGTTCGCGGGAAGTACTATGAGCGGTATTTGGAGAGCACCAACGTTGTCGTTCTTGATCCGGATGTTGCGAAGCGGTTCAAGAATTCCACGGCAGTGAATGAGGCGCTGCGTTCGCTGTCGCCGGCTGACAGCCCAACCCGAACCAGGCGCTCCGCCCGGACGCGCCGACAAACTTCGCGCCGCTAGTCGCCAACACAGACCGCGTGTCAGCACCGCGCGACGTTGAACGAATGCGCCGCTTTCCTCGTGCTCTTATCGCGCTCCTCACAGCGCTGCTCTGTCAGAACGCAGCCGCGCAGTATCCCTCCCGTCCCATTCGCCTGCTCGTGCCGATCCCGCCGGGGGGCGGCCCCGACATCGTCGCGCGCCTGATTGCGCCCAAGCTCACCGACGCGCTCGGCCAGCCCGTGGTGGTGGAGAACCGCGTCGGAGGCAACGGCAACCTCGCCGGCGAGCTGGTGGCAAGATCGCCATCGGACGGATACACGCTGCTCGTCGGCATGGACAGCCTGATGGTGATCAATCCGCACCTTTACGCCACGATGCCCTTCGATCCGCAGAAGGACCTCGTTCCGGTGGCGAGCCTCGTCTCGAACGGGTTTTTCATGGCGGTCAATCCCTCGGTGCCGGCACGGACATTTCCGCAGTTCATCGAATACGCGCGCCGCGCCAGCCCGCCGCTGCAGTACGCCTCGGGCGGCAACGGCAGCCAGCACCACCTCACCATGGAGCGCCTGAAAGCGCGCGCCGGGATCGACATGGTCCACGTCCCGTACAAGGGCGGCGCGCCGGCGACCACGGCGACGGTCGCGGGCGAGGTCGCGGTGATGATGTCGGGCACGTCCACCGCGCCGCAGATCAAGGCGGGCCGCCTGCGCGCGCTCGCCTTCACCGGACCGCAGCGCTCGCGTATCTTGCCCGAGGTGCCGACGATCGCCGAGTTCTATCCGGATTTCGTGATGGTGCAGTGGTACGGGCTGTTCGCGCCGGCAGGGACGCCCGAAGCCGTGCTCGCCCGCCTGCGCGCGGAAATGAACAAAGCGCTCCTCGCTCGCGACGTCAAGGAAAGGCTGACGAACGCGGGCGGTGTCGAGCCCTGGATCACCACGCCCGAGGAATTCGGCGCCGAGATCCGCAGCGAATACGCAAAATACGCGAAGCTCGTGAAGGAAGTCGGCGCCAAGGTCGACTAAAGAGGAGCGCATGAGATATCGATACTGGACCTTCGCCGCGCTCGTGCTGTGCGGAAGCGCCTTCGCTCAACCCGCGGCGAAAGCCGAAAGGCACGATATGGAGCTGGTCGGCTCTCACGACCTCCAGGGGCGCAGTGCCTACCAGCCGCTCGTCCATAGGCAGGGCGATCGCTGGATCGCGTACATCGGCCACCACGGCGGCCGCTCGCGAAATCCTGTGAGCGGAGAGGAGGAGTACAACGGCACCTCGATCCTCGATGTGACCGATCCCAGGAGCCCGCGCTATCTCGCCCACGTTCCAGGCGAGCCGGGGAAGGATGAGGCGGGCGGGGCGCAGATGGTGCAGGTGTGCGACGGCTTGGTGCTCCCCAAAGGGGACAAGAGCAAGGTGTACCTGCTGCGCAACTACG
>DASPWT010000043.1:0-6277 GCA_035637655.1 Burkholderiales bacterium
CCGTACCGACAAGTACGTGACCGATATTTCTCTCCCGAAGATGCTTCACGCCCGGGTGATCCGGTGCTCGCGCGCGGCCTGCACGGTAGGCGGAGTCGATGCGGGCTCGATCCGTGCGGTCAAGGGCGCGCGCGTGGTCCGCGAAAAGGATTTCGTCGCGGTGGTGGCCGATCACGAGTGGGACGCGGTGCGCGCCTCGCGCATGCTCAAGATCTCGTGGAACGAGACGAAGAAGGATCCCTTCCCGCCGATGGCGGAGCTCTACGACCACATCCGCAAGGCGCCCGTGGTGAAGCGCGAAGACGCAGTGAAAAAAGGCGACGTGGACGGCGTGTTCAAGACCGCGGCGAAAGTCGTGCAAGCCGAGTACGAGTGGCCGTTCCAGTCGCACGCGAGCATGGGGCCAGCCTGCGCGCTCGCCGACGTGCGCCCAGATGGCGTCACCGTCTGGACCGGCTCGCAGAAACCGCACTTCGTCCAGACCGGGGTGGCGCGACTCCTCGGTGTTCCGCCCGAGAAAGTGCGCGCAATCTGGGTCACCGGCCCAGGCTCCTACGGGCGCAACGACGCCGGCGACGCGGCGCTCGATGCGGCGCTGCTCTCCAAGCTCACGGGACGCCCGGTGCGCGCGCAGGGCATGCGCAGCGACGGGATCGCATGGGATCCGAAGGGCCCGGCGTCGGTGCACCGCGGCCGCGCCGCGCTCGATGCTTCGGGAAAAGTGATCGCCTACGAGTTCATTTCCAAGGGCTTCTCGCGCAGGAACATCGACACGAATGAATCGGATCCGCGCGACAGCCTCGCCGGCATGGCTATCGGCCTGCCGCCCAAACCGAGCATCGACTTCGGCGTGCCCGCCGAGGCCTACGGCTTCGACAACAAGCTGCTCGCCTGGGAGGTGATCCCGCCGCTCCTCGACGCCAGCTCGCCGCTCAGAAGCTCGCACCTGCGCGATCCGGTGGGGCCGCAGATCCAGTTCGGCAGCGAGCAGTTCATCGACGAGCTGGCCGTCGCCGCGGGCGAAGATCCGGTCGCGTTCCGGCTGAAATACGTCACCGCTCCGCGCGACGCTGCTGTGATCAAAGCCGCGGCCGAAAAGGCCGGCTGGCAGCCGCGGCAGGCGCCGCGCGCCGCCCGCTCTGGCGACATCCTGTCCGGCCGCGGCATCGCCTACGCGCAGCGCAACGGCACGATCGTGGCGGTGGTCGCGGAGATCGAAGTCGAGCGCAAGAGCGGGCGCATCTGGGGCAAGAAATTCACGGTCGCCCACGACTGCGGACTGATCATCAATCCACAGGGGCTGCGCGATACGATCGAAGGCAACGTGGTACAGGGGCTGTCGCGCACGCTCTTCGAGGAGGTGCGTTTCGATCGCGAGAAGGTGACCAGCGTCGACTGGCTGAGCTATCCGATCCTGGAGATCCGCGACGCGCCCGAGGCGATCGAGGTGGTGCTGATCAACCGGCCGGAGGTTGCGCCCACGGGCGCCGGCGAGCCGTCGATCCGCGTCATCCCTGCTGCGGTGGCGAACGCGTTCTTCGACGCGACCGGCGTGCGGCTGCGGCGCGTGCCGCTCACGCCCGAGCGGGTCAAGGCCGCGCTCGCGCGCGCTTGAGGTCAGCGAGACCCTCCGGGCCCACCGTCGCCGCAATCGTGCGCGACCAGACGGGCGCTGCGTGGTCGCGCGCGCGTGACCTGTGCGCGGAAGGGCGCGTGACGGTGAACGGCGAGCGGTGCCTCGACTCGGCCTTGCGCGTTTCTCCCGGCGCGGTGGTGGTCGTCGACGAACGGGCGCCGAAGCTGCGTACCGGCGCCCTGCCCGAGAGCGCGATCGCGTACTTCGACCGCGACGTCGTCGTCGTCGACAAGCCGGTTGGAATGCTGAGCATCGCCTACGAGCCGGGCGACAAAGACACGCTCGCCGACTGCACGCGAACCTTGCTGCGGCGAATGCGCGGACGCGGCTTCGAGCCCCAGCTCGGCGTGGTTCACCGGCTCGACAAGGAGACGAGCGGCTTGATGGTGTTCGCGCGCACCCTGGATGCGAAGCGCATTCTGGCCCTGCAGTTCCGCGCGCACGACATCGAGCGCGTCTATCATGCGATCGCGCACGGCGCGGTCACTGCGAAGCGTGTCGAAACTCATCTCGTCACGAATCGCGGCGACGGGATCCGCGGCTCCTATGGGCACTTTCGGCGTCCCAAGGGTGCAATTCCGCCCGAGGCGAAGCGTTCGGTTACGAACGTCAGACCGATCGCTCCGCTCGCGGGTGCGACGCTGGTCGAGTGCCGCCTCGAAACCGGGCGGCAGCATCAGATTCGCATCCACATGTCCGAGCTCGGCCACCCCTTGGTCGGCGAACGCGTGTATATCCGCGATTACGCAGGTCGAAAGATCGAGTCGGCGCGCCCGATGCTCCACGCGCGGGTTCTCGGATTCGTGCATCCCCGAACGGGCCAACGCATGTCGTTCGAGCGCGAAGCACCCGACGACTTCCGGGCGATGATCGAATCGCTACGTCCGACGCGCGGCTGACGTGGCTTCATGAGCGCAAGTGACCCTGGCAAACTGGACCGCATCGTCGCCGATGCCCGTCGCGCCGCCGAGAGGCGCGAACGGGGCTACAGGGAACAGGCGTTGAAGATCTACCCATGGATCTGCGGGCGCTGCGCCCGCGAGTTCACGCGCGCCAACGTGCGCGAACTGACCGTCCACCACCGGGACCATAATCACGACAACAACCCGCACGATGGCAGCAACTGGGAGCTGCTGTGTCTGTACTGCCACGACAACGAACACCGGCGGCACTTGGAAGCGGCGGGCGGGGGAAGCGGCCCCGCCGTCGGTGACCGCGCGTCGACCTACGCTCCCTTCGCAGATCTCAAGGAGCTCCTGGCCAAGAAGCGGCCCCCGAAGTGAAACAGACTTTGGAATGGCGGGCGTCACCGTAACCGACGTGCGGTATCTTGGTTCAATGCGGCCGGAGATCGAACGCGTTGGTGAGGTCGCCCATGTTGGCACGCACTCCCGGGAGCGGCTCGAGCTCGAATCGTCGGGTGATGAACTTGATGACCGACGTCGTGTCGTAGGGCGTCTTGTCCACATAGCCGCGCTTGGCGAAGGGCGAAACGATGATCGTGGGAACGCGCGTGCCCGGTCCCCAGCGGTCGCCCCAGCCCGGTCCCGAGGGCGGCGGCACGTGATCCCAGTAGCCGCCGTTCTCGTCGTAGGTGATGATCACCGCCATCTTTGCCCAGTGCGGACTCTTGCGCAGCCGTTCAAGCACGTCAGCAAGGTGTTCGTCGCCGCTCGCCAGATCGGTGTAACTCGGATGCTGGTTGAGACGCCCGGTCGGCTTGTAGAAGGCTACCTGTGGCAGCGTGCCCTTTTCGATGTCGGCAAGGAACGTCATGACGTCCTTCAGGTGGCGCGCGCGGTCGGCGGTGCCCGGCGCGAAGCGCGCATAGTAGTTGAATGGCTGGTGGTGCGGCTGGAAGATCGGGCTGCCTGTGTCGCGGTTGTAGATGACGTTGCGCTTCGCTTTCGGATCCTGCCGGCCGTCGGCAAGCGCTTCGTTCCAGCCGCCTGCGTACCACACCCAGCCGACGCCCTTTGCGGAGAGCGTATCACCGATCGTCTTCTCCCTGAGCGGCGGCACCGGGTGATGCGCCGTATCGGCGAGGTCGAGGCTGGCGCCCGGGGCGGGCGAGATGCCGCTCGGCTGGTACGGCGGCTGCGAGGTGTTCACCGTGTAGCCGTCGGGCGTCACGCGCCCGTCGAAGAGTTCCACCGGCCCCTGCATCACTGAGGCGGGCGAGCTCGGCTTTTTCTTCAGGTTTCCCTTCTCATCGAGCTGCGGTTTCACACTCGCAGGCGCGCCAGTATCCATCGGCGTGCACGCGCAGACGAGCCACTGGTGGTTGAGGTAGGAGCCGCCGAACGCGGCCATGAAGAAATGATCAGCAAGCGTGTATTCCTGCGCCCACTTCCACAGCTTCATCTTCGAGCCGTCGAAGTGGCCCATCACCCAGGCGCCTGCGGTGGACATGGCGACGAACATGTTGTTCGTGCCGCCGTTGATCTGCTCGCGGTTGTGGTAGTAGGCATGAATCGGGCTGGGAAGAACCTCGTCCATCCGGCGGTTCACCGGTGGCGCATCGATGCGGAACGGTCCGTTCGGCAGCCCCTGGGGAAACTTTGGGCTGGGCTTGCCGCCCTCGTATACCGGAGGGAGGCGTGGCAGCGGGTTGCCGTCGTGGTCGAGCTGAGTCTTCTGCTCGGGCGTCGCGCTTGCAATCCCGTCCGCACCGGGAAACAGCCCGTAGAGATGATCGAAGCTGCGGTTCTCCGCGTAGATGACAACGATATGTTCGATGCGTGCGAGCTCTTGCGTCGCTTGGCCTTGTGGCGAAGAGGCGCAACCGGCGAGGAGCGCCGCCGCAGACGCCAGAATCAGCATAGATAACTGTTTGATGTTCATTCAGCATCCCCTTCGCTTCGCTCAGGATGACAGCTCCTTAGACGCAGTAGATGTCCAGCATCGTCGGAATGTAGTCGTTCTGCAGCAGGATTTTCTTTCGCGAGATCCGCCAGTCTCCCTCGCGGAGCACGAGCTCGTGCTCCGAGCGCCCGAAGAACGCGTGGGTTTCGCGCGAACGGGGAAAGAACACGTGGCTCACCCAGGTAGATTTGAGGCGCAGCCGGTCCGCTGGCGCCTCGACCGGCAACACCGCGCCGAGGACGTGCGCAGTGCGTGGCATCGGTGTCGACGCGGGCGATTTCCCCGAACGGATGCGCACGATGCGGTCTTCCAGCCCCGCGCGGTTCGCGTAGTAGATGTGCGAGAGCTCGGCCTGGGGGTTGGTGGTGGGCGTGCCGTCCGCCTTCCAAGCCGGCATCCAGTATTCGCAGTCCTCGGTGTAGAGCGCGAGCCAATCATCCCAACGCTGCTCATCGAGGTACATCGCCTCGCGATGGACCAATTCGATGCCCGTCGCGAGCCTTCCGGCTTCCACGCGCGCGTTCACGGATACGCCTTCCCGCCCGCGACGCCCGTCTGAATCAGCCGCGCCCATTCGCGGTAGGGCGCGTGGAAGCCGATTTCGTTGAACATGTCGAACTTTCCCTTCACGCTCGCCGCGGGACGGATGCCGATCGCGCTCGCGACCTCGTCCGCGCCTTCCTTGAGCGCCGCCATGCCGCGCGCGTAGCCTTGCAGGAAGGAAATCGGCTGGGCCCTGAATCCGCTCTGGCAGCCTTCGTAGGTCACCGTGTCGTCGGGCGTGGCCATGCCGCCGGGGTTGAAGAAATCCTCGAACTGGCGCAGCCGCCAGGCGCGCAACTCGGGCCCTTCCCCGATCGGAGCCAAGCAATAGCTTCTCATTTCGGTGCGGTCGACCGCGACCGGCCGGAACGTGCGCAGCATCAAGGTGATCGCATCGGCGATCTGCATGTTGGGGAAAACATGCGTGTTGCGCGCCTTGAGCATCCATTCCGCTCGCAGCTCGCCGATTCGCGATCGAATCTCGGCGAGCGCCGGATAGATCGGGCGCTTCTCCGGCTCCGGCTGGTTGAGCCAGGTCGCTGCGTGGCCGTAGCGAAGCGCGAACGTTCCGCCCTCCGCGTTCGCCCGCTTCGCCCAGTCGTACTGGCGCGCCTCCAGATGGCCCTCCCCTTCGCGGCGCCGCGCCTGCAAGTCCATGTAGGAGAGGTGCGTGGTGGTCAGATGGTAGGGATCCAGGCCGTTGTCCAGCTGCAGCTTCCAGTTGCCGCGGTAGGTATACACCGAGCGCCCCGGGATGAACTCCATTCCCTTCGGTCCCTGGTCGGCCACCAGGTCCATGAAGAAGCGCATGTCACCGAGAAACTCCTCGAGCGGCGGAACCTCGGCTGACAAGCTGCCGAACACGAAACCCCTGTAGCTCGCCACGCGTGCGAGCGGCACGAGGTTGTGGTCCTCGAAGTCGAACGAGGGCGCATAGCACCCGGTCTTGCGGTCCTTGATGTCGACGTTCCTGCCCGCGGCATCGTAGGCCCAGCCATGATACGGGCACACGTGGTACTTGGCGTTCCCCTCTTCGGCGGCGCACAGCATCGCCCCCTTGTGGCGGCAGACGTTGACGAAGGCCCCGATACGCCCTCGCGCGTCGCGCGTCGCGAGCACGGGCGTCCTGGCGATGTGTCCGGTGACGAAATCGTTCGGCCCGGGGATCTGCGACTCGAGCGCGAGGAAATTCCAGGTGCGCTCGAAGATGAATTTCTGCTCGAGCTCGAACAG
>DASPWT010000044.1:0-10358 GCA_035637655.1 Burkholderiales bacterium
GCGATCGTCGCTGTGCTGGTGTGGCTTGCCATTGTCAGCATAGACATCCTCACTGCGGGTCGGGCATACGTCGAAGGCGAGAGCCTGTGGTCGAAGAATCAGAAGGAAGCGGTGTTCCACCTGTTGCGTTTCGCCGAGACCAAATCCGAGTCCGAATTCCTCAGCTATAAGAAGGCGATCATGTCGCCGCTGGGTTTTCAAAGGGCCAGGTTCGAGCTTGAAAAATCTGCTCCGGACTATTCCGCCGTGCGGGCTGGCTTCATCGAAGGTGGAACCCATCCGGACGACATCCCCGGTGTCATCAACCTGTATCAGCGCTTTCACCGCGTGAGCTACATGAAGAGCGTGCTCGATATATGGAGAACCGGAGATGATTTCCTCGCGAGGCTTGACGCAGCCGCCGAAGAACTCCATGCATTCCACCTGTCCGGTCGCGTGGACCCATCCGGGCTCGGACTCATATTGAACCGTATTATTCAGGTCAACGAAGAACTGAGGCCTTGGCAGAACAGGTTCTCGACTACCTTGGGAGAGGCCACGCGCTGGATCCGGTCCACGCTGTTTCTCGTGATCATCACAGTCGCGGGAACTCTCGTGCCGATCGGGATCTTCCTTACACAAAGCATGGTGAGCCGGGTCGACCGCGCAGAGCGGGAACTCAAGGAACTCAAGCTGGGACAGGAATACGCGGTGAAGCTCGCCTACCACGCGAGCCACGATCAGCTCACCAATCTGGTCAACCGTCCCGAGTTTGAAAACCGTCTCAAGCTGGCTTTACACACAGCCGCCAATCAGGAACGACAGCACGTGGTGATGTACCTGGATCTCGATCAGTTCAAGATCGTCAACGATACCTGCGGACATGCAGCCGGCGATCAGCTCCTGCGGCAGGTGGGCGCGTTGTTGAAGCAGCAAGTGCGTGAAGGAGATTCTCTTGCCCGCCTGGGCGGCGACGAATTCGGCGTACTGCTCGAGAACTGCCCGATGCATGAGGCTATTCGCATCGCCGATGAACTGCAGAAGTGCATAGCCGACTTTCGCTTTGTCAGCGAAGGCAGATCTTTCACCATCGGCGCGAGCATTGGCGTAGTCCATATCGCGGATGGAATGCTCACCCTCACCGATGTACTCGGCGCGGCCGATGCCGCTTGCTATATGGCGAAAGAGAAGGGACGCAATCGCGTTCAGTTCTATCGTCCGCACGACAGCGAGGTCTTTCTGCGCCGGGGCGAGATGGAATGGGTGTCTCGGCTGCAACGAGCGCTCCAGGAAGGGCGTTTCGTCCTTCATGCACAGGAAATCCACTCGATCGGGGATCAATCTCCCCTGCACAACCACTACGAGCTGCTCGTGCGCATGCTCGACGAGCATGACAAGATCGTTCCCCCGATGGCGTTCATTCCGGCCGCTGAGCGCTACAACATGATGCCCTTGATTGACCAGTGGGTCATTCAAGACGCGTTCGCCAAGATCAATTCCCTGGGTTCCAAGGGCGGAACCGGCGGAACCTATGCCATCAATATTTCGGGCACGTCGATCGGGGACGAACGCTTCCTCGAATTCGTTCGCGAGCAGTTCAGGCGTTACGTCATGCGCCCTGGGACCATTTGCTTTGAGCTCACGGAAACGGCGGCGATCGCCAATTTCGACAAGGCGGCGCGGTTTTTTGGCGAACTGAAGTCGCTTGGCTGCCTGTTCTCGCTGGACGACTTCGGGGCCGGAATGTCCTCTTTCGGATACCTCAAGCACTTACCCGTGGACTTCCTCAAGATCGACGGCAGCTTCGTCAAGGACGTTGCGCATGACCCGGTCGATCTCGCGATGGTGCGGGCCATCAACGACGTGGGACACGTGATGGGCAAGAAAACAATCGGCGAGGCCGTGGACGGAGAGATGGGTCTGGCCGCGCTGCGCGAGATCGGAGTGGACTTCGCACAAGGCCATTGGCTTTCTCCTCCGGGTCCATTTCTGGCACAAGTGGCTGCAGGAAGGGCGCGTACCGGGACGGATTCAGCCCCTGATTGGGCCGTTCCCGCATCGATTTTTGATTCCACAACCTGAGAGAGCAAACCATGAACATGAACACCAGTGCGGTACACAAAATATCCTCGCACCCGCGATGGGTCGCTACCATGTACGAATTCGTGGCTCCCCATTGGGACAATCTGGTCAACGGTCCATGGGCGGAATCGATCGCCTCGGCGACCCTCAGCGTCGAGCAGATGCAGGGATGGATCCTTCACATCTACCCGTTCATCTACGATTTCCCGAAGTTTCTCGCCGAAGCCTTGATCAAGGTGGAGGACGACTTCTCCCGCACCTTTCTGATCGAGAACATCCGTATCGAAAAGGCGCACGCCGAGCATTGGTTATGGATGGGCGAGGGTTTCGGCCTGGACCGGCAGCAGATGCTGGATCTGGCGGAGGGCGGGACTCCTCCCTTGCGCGACGTGCAGTCACTGACCGACTGGGTGTGGCGCGTGAACACCAAGGGGTCTCTCGCAGAAGCTGTGGCCGCGACGAGCTTTGCCATAGAAGGTGTTACGGGCGCTATCGCAAGAAGGGTTTGCGCGGGTTTCGAGTCCTACGGGGATCGACCCGGTGTGGACATGAACCCAAGGACGTACAAGTGGATACGGGAACATTCTCACTACGACGACGAGCATCCAAAGTTCGCGTTGGAAATTGTCAAGCACTACGCCATTACCCCGCGGATGCAACGACAGGTCATGTACGCGGCCAAGCGCAGTCTGGAACTGCTCAATTTGGCGCTGGTGACTTCGACACAGGCATCGTCTGCCCCAAGGCAGTGACGGTAAGCCACTCGCGCGAGGCTGCATAGGTATACTTGGCGAGAGGGCATATCCGGTCCGGAAAAGCACAGCGAGCCGCTGATTGCGGCGCCGTGTAACTTGCGTAGCCCGCACGGCTGGTCGACTGGAGGGTGGTTCGGTTTCCGAATCGCTCGGCCATTCTTCCAAACGGGGCCTAGCTGAGAAGCCGCGCGCGCTCGAGGATCGCTTCGCAGCGCGTAACCGGCGGCAAGGTCCCGAATGCGCGGCCCCAATCGCCCTCCAGCCGCGAAGCGCAGAAAGCATCCGCAGCTTCCGGCAGAGCGTGTCGTTCCATGAGACTCGCCTGGAGCGCGACTGCGATGGCTTCGACGATGCGGCGCGCCCGCAATTCTGTGCTTCCGGAGTTCTTGAGCGACTGTGAAATTGCCGCAGCTCCGCGTCGCGAGCGCTCGCCGCCGCGGCCGATCTCCGCGAGCAGCGCCTCTATGCTGCCTGGCTCGCGCTCGACTGAGCGCAACACGTCGAGGCAGATGACGTTTCCTGAGCCTTCCCAAATTCCGTTCAGGGGCGCCTCGCGGTACAGGCGCGCGAGCGGTGCCTCCTCCACGTAACCGTTGCCCCCCAGGCATTCCATTGCCTCCACGACGAGCGGAGGCAGGCGTTTGCCCAGCCAGTACTTCGCGATCGGTGTCATCAGGCGCATCAAGAGCCGCTCGCGCTCATCACCTTCCGCACGGTCGAAGGCTCGCGAAAGGCGAAACGCCAGCAGCGTCGCGGCCTCGGTCTCGAGGGAGAGATCGGCAAGCACGTTCTGCATCAGCGGCTGCTCGACGAGCCGCCGTCCGAAGGCCTGGCGATGCGCGGCATGGTGCAGCGCCTGGTTGAGCGCCGCCCGCATCATCCCGGCGCAGGCGATGACGATATCGAAGCGCGTGAGGTGCGCCATCCCGATCAGCGTGGCGATGCCGCGCCCTTCCTCTCCAACGATACGCGCGCGCGTGCCGCGATACTCGATTTCGGACGAAGCGTTGGAGCGGTTGCCGCACTTGTCCTTCAAACGCTGGATAAAAAAAGGATTGCGGGAGCCGTCGGCAAGCGAGCGCGGCACGAAAAAGCAGGTCAGCCCGGCCTCCGTACGCGCAAGGGTGAAAAAGGCGTCGCTCATCGGAGCCGAGCAGAACCACTTGTGCCCGGAGAGCGCGTATTCGCCTCCGCCCAGGGGCACTGCTCGTGATGAATTGGCGCGAAGGTCCGAGCCGCCCTGCCTCTCGGTCATCGCCATGCCTATTGTGACCGCGCGCTTTTGCGCGAGGGGTAGCGGGCGTGGATCGTAGTCGCAGGCAAGGAGCTTCGGCTCCCACTCCTCAGCGAGCGTTGCGCTGTGGCGCAGTACCCGAACCGCGGCGAAGGACATGGTCACCGGGCAGGCGACGCCATTTTCGCCCTGGTTCCACAGATAGTTGAGCGCTGCGCGCGCGACCCACACGCCTTCTCTCTTGTCCGTCCAGGCGAGCGAGTGCAGCCCGGCGCCAAAAGCGAGCGCCATCAGCTCGTGGTACGCCGGGTGGTATTCGACCGCGTCGATACGATTGCCGAACCGGTCGTGGGTTCTCAGCTCGGGCGCGTAACGGTTCGCCTGCATGGCGAGTGTTTGCATCCGCTCGCTGCCGACGAGATCTCCCATGCGGCTTGCGCGCTCAGCGATCCAGCCAGCGCCTTCGCGTTTCACCGCCTCCACGAGGATCCGGTCCCCCGACCAGGCGTTGTAGCCGACCAGCGGCGGCGGCTGGTTGGCGGACTCGGGCGCGACCTCGAGGCGAGGGTCGTTCACGATCCCAACCGAGGCGTATCGGCTACCCGAGTCAATGCGGAGCGCTCCCCCATAACTGCTTCAATCTGGCATCGCGCCCGCAGCCGTCTCGGTAGAACCTGTACCTCACGGGATTCTTGACGTAGAAATCCTGGTGATAGTCTTCGGCGGGCCAGAACTCCCCGGCCGGCACGACAGGTGTGACAATATCGTCCCTGAACGGTTTGGTCTTCGCGAGCCTCCCTTTGGAGGCCTCAGCGAGGCGTTTCTGCTCTTCGGTGTGATAGAAAATCGCCGTGCGGTACTGGCTACCGATGTCGCAGAACTGCCGGTCTCGTACGGTAGGATCGACGTTTTTCCAGAACACTTCGAGGAGTTTTTCGTAGTTCACCTTCTTCGGATCGTAGACGACCTGCACGACCTCCGCGTGACCCGTGGTCCCCGAGGACACCTCCTCGTAGCTCGGATTTTTCTTGGTTCCGCCCATGTAGCCGGAGGTCGTGGAGATGACGCCCGGCAGGGCGTCGTAGGGCGGTTCCATGCACCAGAAGCACCCGCCCGCAAATGTGGCTACTGCCCGTCCGGCAGGCTGGGCGGAGCAGGCGAGCGCGTGGGCGACAAGGGCGGCGGCGAGTAGGCTGCGCAAGAGACTCATGTTCGATTCCTCCGAAAGGTCGGTACAGCGCGCCGGGCTTTTGGCCGCGGACCGAATTCGGCATACTGTAATGCGGTCGGCCCCAACCCGACAAAATAACACGCTAACCGTAAAAAAAGGCAAAACGACATGACCGAAGCAGGAAAGGAAATCGCTACGCTTGCCGGAGGCTGTTTCTGGTGCCTGGAGGCCGTATTCGACGACCTGAAGGGCGTGGAATCGGTCGAGTCCGGCTACATGGGAGGCAAGACGGCGAACCCCAGTTACGAGGAGGTCTGCTCGGGTGAGACGGGCCATGCCGAAGTCGCCCAACTCATCTTCGACCCGAAGCAGGTCTCATTCAAGGAAATCCTGGAGGTGTTCTTCGTGATCCACGATCCGACCACGCTCAACCGCCAGGGCAATGATGCCGGGACGCAGTACCGCTCGGCGATCTTCTACCATTCCGCCGAGCAGAAGGCGGCGGCGGAGCAAGTCATTGCAAATATGGGCGCAGCCAAGATCTACGAAGATCCCATCGTCACCGAAATCGTCCCGGCGTCAAAGTTCTACGTTGCGGAGGATTACCATCAGGAATACTTCCGGCGAAATGCTGAGCAGCCCTACTGCGCCTTCGTAGTCAGGCCGAAAGTCGCAAAATTCCGGAAACATTTTCTGGAAAAACTGAAGAAATGACCTTCATCCGAATGTCTGCGGTTCAGTCCGGAGCACGGAGCCCCGGACCGACCGCAGCCCATTCGCAACCCGCACTCAGGGCGTGAACGACCAAGCTGCTGCGGGGTTCGGGGCAGGTCCTGCCCCGGGCGCGACCGCGACGGAGGGCAGTCGAACCGCCGCTTCCGTTTTGGCGCTACCGGTTTCGCCGCAGCTTTCCCGGCCGATTTCCCCGCCCTGCGTTTCTTGACCGCATTTCCGGCGGTCTGGCGGGTTTCCTAGCGCTATCTACTTCTTCTTTTTCTTCGTTGCCTTTTTGGCTTTTCTCTTCTTCGCCATCACTGGCCTCCATCGTAAGTTAAGGAAGGAAAGCACGAAGCCCGTCCATGCTGCGACGGTCTATCCAGTCGCCGGAATAACCCCCGTCGAACCGAATCCCTTCGCCTCTCGACACTGGGAGCGAGCGGCTTGGAAGAAAAATTTTCGTTCAATCTTTCGCGATCACCGAAAAAATATTTCGGCAGCATTGCACATAATTAGGAAAGCAGCAAGAATTATTTCGTGGTAAAACGGCGCCAAACAAGCAGCCAGCGTCGAGTTCGAGATGCATTCGATCGCGATCATCGCAAGGAATCGACATGGATTTGATAATCTGGCGTCACGCCGACGTCGAGCGCAGCGGTCGCGGCGAGAAACGCAGACTCACGGCGAAAGGCAGGAAGCAGGCGAAGCGCCTCGCCGCGCGGTTGCGGAGCAAACTGCTCTCGGAGGTGCCCGTGTTGACGAACCCCGCCCCGCCGCGCAGTGGAAACCGCCGGCGCGTCCAGCGGCCGCTTCTGGACGGTTCCTAAACTTGGATACCGAAGCGTCGCGGGAACGTGGCGATGCGTGCGGTTATTTCCCCGGGCTCTGCGTGAAGTGGCAATCGGATGTTTTCTTGATCTCTTAGGGGCTGAACGCGGGCTTTGGTTTGAACGTCCCGCACTGCAACTTAAGTCGTTGAAGTAAAGGTATAGTTTCATTTTTGTTAAGCGTCACGCAACTGCAACATCGCCCCCGTAGCATGCACGGCTGTGTTCCGTGTGTGCTGATCGGAGGGTTACCTGGATGTGCTTCTCTCGACTTCTCGAATGCTTCGCAGCGTTGCTGATTGCTCTGGGTGCAGCGAGCGCTACGGTGCTGGCCGCCGATATTACCGGTGCCGGCGCCACGTTTCCGTATCCGATTTACGCCAAGTGGGCAGAAGCCTACAAGGCAAGAACGGGCAACAACCTCAACTACCAATCGATCGGCTCCGGCGGCGGCATCCGGCAGATCCAGAACAAGACCGTCGACTTCGGCGCCTCGGACATGCCGCTGAAACCGGAGGAGCTGGAGAAGAGCGGCCTGATGCAGTTTCCGACGGTGGTCGGCGGCGATGTTCCCGTGGTCAACCTCCCCGGAATCAAGCCGGGTGAGATCAAGCTTACCGGGTCGGTTCTCGCAGACATCTATCTCGGCAAGATCAAGAAATGGAACGATCCGGTCCTGACGCGCCTCAACCCGGGAGTGAAGTTGCCTGATCAAGACATAACGGTAGTGCACCGGTCCGATGGTTCCGGAACGACCTTTATCTGGGTGAACTACTTGTCCAAGGTCAGCCCGGAATGGAAGGATAAGGTCGGCGAGGGCACCTCGGTGAACTGGCCTGCGGGCGTGGGCGGCAAGGGCAACGAAGGGGTCGCTTCCTATGTTCAGCGGATCAGCGGTGCGATCGGCTATGTCGAATACGCTTATGCGTTGCAGAACAAGCTCACCTACACCCTCGTCCAGAACCGCGACGGCAACTTCGTCGCGCCCAATATCGAAACCTTCAAGGCGGCCGCGGCGGGGGCGCAGTGGGACAAGGCGCCGGGTATGTACCTGATCTTGACCGATCAGTCGGGCAGAAACAGCTGGCCCATCAGCGGTGCGACTTTCATCCTGGTATACAAATCCCAGGACAAACCAGATAGGGCGAAGGAAGTGCTGAAATTCTTCGACTGGGCCTACTCCGACGGCGACAGGCTGGCAATGGATCTCGACTACGTGCCGCTGCCCGCCTCCGTGGTCAAGATGATTCAAGCGTCTTGGAAGAACCAGATCAAGGACGCAACTGGCAAGTCTGTTTGGTAACGAGGGTCTCCAGGGCAGGACCGATCCGGGGCACAATGAGCGCGGTCGTCAACCCATTGCAGGGGCGGGCGCAAGCCGACCCTGCTGCGCTCATGTCGAGGACGATTTCAGACGCAAGTCTAAGAAAACAGCATTGGCTGGATCAGCTGTTCCATCATGCCACGCGGTTTTTCGCGTTTCTGGTGTTGGTGCTGCTGGCCGGAATCCTGATCTCGCTCTCGGCAGGCAGTCTGCTTTCGATCCGGACATTCGGCTTCGGCTTTTTTGCCAGCGCCGAATGGAATCCGGTCACCGAGCAGTTCGGGGCGCTCGTGCCGATCGTCGGCACGTTGACTACCTCGGCGATCGCGCTCCTCATCGGCATCCCGGTCAGCTTCGGCATAGCGCTTTTTCTCACGGAGCTGTCCCCCAAATGGCTGCGCCGCCCGCTCGGCACCGCCATCGAGCTGCTCGCCGCGATCCCCAGCATCATCTACGGAATGTGGGGATTGTTCGTGTTCGCTCCTGTGTTCGCAAGTCACGTCCAGCCATTCCTCAAGTCGACTTTGGGCTCCGTCCCCGTCATCGGCATCCTGTTCCAAGGGCCCCCGATGGGAATCGGCGTCCTGACTGCAGGCATTATTCTCGCCATCATGGTCATTCCGTTCGTCGCTTCGGTGATGCGCGACGTATTCGAGATTGTTCCGGCGGTATTGAAGGAATCCGCATACGCTCTGGGCTCGACGACCTGGGAGGTCGTCTGGCACGTCGTGCTGCCCTACACCAAGGTCGGGGTGGTCGGCGGGATCATGCTTGGATTGGGTCGGGCGCTCGGTGAGACCATGGCGGTCACTTTCGTGATCGGCAACGCTCACAGGCTCAGTGCTTCTCTCATGGAGCCCGGAAACAGCATCGCATCGGCCCTCGCCAACGAATTTACCGAGGCGGTCGGCGACCTCTATCTTTCGGCGTTGATCGAGCTCGGCCTCGTCTTGTTTCTCATAACCCTCGTGGTATTGGTGTTGTCGAAGCTGCTGTTGCTGCGCCTGGCACGGCGCGAGGGCCGGATGACCTGACGCGCGCCATGGATCTGTACACTCGCCGACTGTTGATCAATCGCTTCAACCTGGCGGTATCGCTGCTCACGATGTTGTTCGGGTTGTTCTGGCTCGGCTGGATTCTCTTCACTTTGTTCAAGGCGGGATTCGGGGGGCTGAGCGCGAAACTTTTCTTGGAAATGACCCCGCCGCCCGGCAGCGACGGCGGGCTCCTGAATGCCATCATGGGCAGCCTGTTGATGGGCGCAGCCGGGACCGCGCTGGGCACGCCAGTAGGCATCATGGCGGGAATCTATCTCGCGGAATTCGGTAGCCGCGGATGGCTCGCCCCTGCGACGCGCTTCATCAGCGATATCCTGCTGTCCGCGCCGTCGATCGTTGTCGGCCTGTTCATCTATGAAGCTTACGTGGTGCGCGTCGGACATTTCTCCGGGTGGGCCGGCGCCTTTGCGCTTGCCCTGATTGTCGTCCCGGTGGTCATCCGAACGACGGAGAACATGCTGCGCCTGGTCCCGGACAGCCTGCGCGAGGCGGCGGCGGCGCTCGGCGCGCCGCAGTGGAAGGTGATCGTGCTGGTAACCGTGCGTGCCGCAAAGGCCGGCATCATCACCGGTATCCTGCTCGCGATTGCGCGCATCAGCGGCGAGACAGCACCCCTCCTCTTCACCGCCCTCAACAACCAGTTCTGGACATCCAACATGAATTCCCCCATGGCCAACCTTCCCGTGGTCATATTCCAGTTTGCCATGAGTCCCTATGAAGACTGGCGTAAGCTCGCATGGGCGGGCGCTCTGCTGATCACGCTCAGCGTGCTGGTCCTCAATGTATTCGCTCGCGTATTCTTCCGAAACCGGACCGCGACATACTGAAATCATGAGCGCTGCGGTCCTGCAACCGGTCGAGCAAGCGATGACGCAGAAAATTCAGGTGAAAGACCTGAATTTCTACTACGGGAAATTTCAGGCCCTCAAGAGCATCAACCTCGATATTCCGGAACGGAAAGTGACCGCTTTCATCGGGCCTTCGGGTTGCGGAAAGTCGACGCTGCTTCGCACTTTCAACCGGATGTACGCGCTGTATCCGAACCAGGAGGCAAGAGGTGAGATCCTGCTGGACGGCGAGAACATTCTCGGTCCGAGCCAGGATTTGAACCGCCTTCGCGCCAAAGTGGGTATGGTGTTCCAGAAGCCAACGCCGTTCCCGATGTCGATCCACGACAACATCGCGTTCGGCGTGCAGCTATACGAGAGTCT
>DASPWT010000045.1:0-13352 GCA_035637655.1 Burkholderiales bacterium
CTTCGGACCAACGTGCAGGCACGCGTAGTAATCATCG
Source organism: Burkholderiales bacterium (assembly GCA_035637655.1). GTDB lineage: Bacteria > Pseudomonadota > Gammaproteobacteria > Burkholderiales > SG8-39 > VBDM01. The sequence goes on from DASPWT010000045.1 coordinate 38, forward strand.
GCGCCGATCCAATCGATGTCCGCCACCGGGACAATCAGATCGCCTGTCGCGATCGGAACCGTCAGCCGCTCCACGCCGCACCTCTCGCGCTCAGCCTTCTCCACGTTCAGCAACGCCGTGAGCCGCGCTGCCAGACCGGCGGCCTCCATCAAGTGCAGACGATCGCGGACACGCTGCAGGGCCGCTTCGAAGCGCTCCACGTGCAGTGGCTTCACCAGGTAATCCAGCGCTTCGTGCTGGAAGGCCTCGACCGCGTATTGGTCGTAGGCCGTCACGAAGACGAGGCGCGCGCGGCGTCCGATCTGGCGCGCGGCCTCCACGCCGGAGAGGCCCGGCATGTGCACGTCGAGAAAACAGATGTCGGGCTTGAGGGCCTCGAACTGGTCGACCGCCTCGCGGCCGTTGCGCGCCTCCGCGATCACCTCCAGCTCGGGCCACGCCTCGGCGAGCATGCGCTTGAGCGAGCTGCGGAGCAGCGGCTCGTCGTCGGCGATCAGCGCGGTCGGACGGCGGGCGGTCATGCAGGAAATCGCTGGGCCGGGAAATCCACCTCCGCGCGCACGCCGTGCGGCGAAAGCGTCGCGATATGCACGTGCGCATCGCCGCCGAAGACGAGCTGCAGGCGCTCGCGCAGCGTCGAAAGGCCGGTGCCGAGGCTCTCGCCGGCATGCCGGAGGCCCACGCCCGTGTCGCGCACCTCGGCGTGGCAGCGGCCGTCGCGCACCTCGACGCTCACCTCGATGCGGCCGCCTTCCTCGCTGGGATCGATACCGTGGTGCACCGCATTCTCGACCAGCGTGAGGAGCGTCGTGGGCGGACAGCGCAACTCCAGGACGGCGGCGTCCGCCTGAATGTCGAACTGCAAACGATCGGGCATCCGCATGTGCATCAGCTCCAGGTAGGCGCGCACGAGCTGCAGCTCCTGTCCCAGCGTGGTGGCGGGCTCGTTCAAGCGCGGCACCGCCGCGCGCAAGTAGGCGATGAGGCTATCGAGGACGGTCGAGGCCTGGGGCGAACCGGCCACCACCAGTTCGCGCACGTTCGCGAGCGTGTTGAACAGGAAATGCGGCTCCACCTGCGCCTGCAGCAGGCGCAGCCGCGCGTCGAGGGCTTTGCGCGCCAGCTCGCTGCGCTCGAGATTGAAGGCGAGCGCCTGGCTGCGGGCGGCGAATTCGCGCTGGCGGAAGAGCGCCGCCACCGCGACCCACGGCCCCACGAGCAGGCCGCCCATGGTCATCAACATGAAGCCGCTCAGCCGGGCTTGGCTTTTCCAGAAGGGCGGCATGTCCGCCGTCGTGGTCGCAAGGTAGATCGCGAGCACGGCCCATGGGACCACGAACGCAACCGCCAGCACCTGCAGCGCCCATCGTGCGATCCATCCGGGCAGCCGTGGGGGCCACTGCTCGAAGAGGCCGAAAGCGAGCAGGGCGGCGAGACCGACGGCCATCGCGCGGGCGACGATCACCCAGGCCGGCGTCGTAAAGGCGAGGCTGATCAGCAGGCCGACGAGGCCCGCCACGACCAATACGAGGAGCACGCGGCGCCAGCCGAACATGAGGGCGAGGCCGCGCGCTCTTGGATAGGGGAGAGCTGCCTCCATGCCCGCGATCGTAGCGGCTTCCTCGCGGCAATTCTGCGGGGATCGGAGGAGCGACGGCCCGGGGCGGTTGGGCTGCGGTGGCGGGCGACGGGCTGCGCCGGCGGGGTGCAGCCCGTCCGCGGGAACTGCGGCTGGGCCCTCGGAACCAGTCACGCGTCGGAATCGGTTGGTTTGTCCCGCGGCTGTGAGCTACCTTCACAGCTGGTGCGACCAGGGGGACCAGATGAAGCATTGGGTGTTTGTGGTCGTGGCCTGCGGCCTTTTCATGGCGCAGCCCGTCTGGGCGGCGGAGGGCGCCGGCCAGCTCGTCAGCGTTCAATGGCTCGAGAAGAACCTGGAGCGCGACGAGGTGCTCGTGATCGATACTTCGCCCTCGAAGCTGCATGCGGCCGGGCACATTCCGGGCGCGGTGAACGTCGACGTGTTCACCTTCGGCGGTAGAAACCTTTCCACCGCGGAGATGGAACAGCTCATTCAGTCCTGGGGCGTGAGCATCGGGAAGAAGATCGTCCTCTACGATCAGGGCGCCACCTACTTCGCCACGAGCCTCTTCTTCGATCTCTACTACCACGGATTTCCGGCCGAGGATCTCGCCGTTCTCGACGGCGGGCTCGCCAAGTGGAAGGCGGCGGGCGGCGCGGTCACCAAAGACTCGACCCCGGCCCCGAAGCCCGGAACGTTCCGCGCGAAGATCAGGGAGGACGTGCGCGTCCGGCTGCCGGAGTTCCTCGTCGCTTCCGGCGATCCCGCGAACCACGCGCTCGTCGAAGCGCTGGAACCGGCCCAGCACTTCGGCGGCGCGAGGTACTTCGACAAGGCGGGCCACATTCCCAATGCCATCCTCGCGCCCGTCGCGGACTTCTACAACGCGGACAAGACCTTCAAGTCCCCCGAGGAAATCCGCCGGATGCTGGCCTACCTGGGCATCAGGCCCGAGCAGCAGCTCCACACGCACTGCGGCGGCGGCATTGCCGCGAGTGTGCCGTTCTTCGCGGCGAAGTTCATGCTGGGCTATCCCAAGGTGAAGCTCTACAAGGAGTCGCAGCTCGAGTGGCTGCGCGACGACCGCGGGTTGCCCTTCTGGACTTACGACGCGCCCAACCAGGCGCGCGAAAAGAACTGGTTGAACGGATGGGGCAACGCGATGTTGCGCAGCTTCGGCGTATCGAAGCTCAGCGTCGTGGACGTGCGTCCGGCGGAATCCTTCGAGCAAGCTCATGTGCCGTTCGCCATCAACGTGCCGGCGGATGTTTTCAGGCGCCATCTCGCGACGCCCGAGAAGCTCGCCGAAGCGCTGGGGAGCGCCGGTGTCGATATCTCTCACGAGGCGGTGATCGTTTCGGGAGGAGGATTGAATCCCGATTCGGCCCTGGCCTTCCTCCTGCTGGAAAAGCTCGGGCAGAAAAGAGTCTCCGTCTTCACGGAATCCATGGACGATTGGGGATTCGCCGGCTTCCCACTCGAAAAGGCGACCGACACGCCGGATCCCAAGAAGCCGCCGCGGGCCATGTTCATCCGTCCCACGGCATACCCCGTCAACGTTCGCCCGGGAATCGTGATGGGCGATCCGAACGGCACGCAGGGGATGTATCCGAAGATCTACATTGCTTCGGGCAAATCGCTTCCCGCCAAGGTGCCCGACGGGAACGTCATTCACGTGCCCTACACCGACCTTCTGAATGCGAACGGAACGCCCAAGGCCGCGATGGAGATCTGGAACATCCTCGTGAAGGCTGGACTCCCGCGCTATGCGGAGGTCATCAGTTTTTCCGAGGATCCGGGCGAGGCCGCCGCCAACTACTTCATCCTGAAGCTGATGGGTTATCCGGACGTCAAGGTGCTGGTGATGTAACGCCCTCGCTCCCCTCGGGGAGCGCCGAGGTGCTTGCTGGAATGTACAAAACGGCATACCATCGATTCGATGGAAACCGTTTCCGCAACCCACCTCAAGCAGCGCCTCGGCGAGCTCCTGGACAGGGCTTCCCTCAAGAAGGTCGCGATCGAGCGGCATGGGCGCGTGGTCGCATACCTGGTGCCCGCGGCGGCCGCGCAGGCCAAACGAGATCGCTCCAGCGTTCGCAGCGCTCGCCGGGGACTGTCGCGCAGGCAGGAGGAGCGGTTGCTGGACCTCTTCACGAGCGGCGACCTGCGTCCGTCCCGATGGCGGCGGGCAGGCGATCCGGAAACGATGGCCGGTTTTGCGGCGCTGCGGGCGAGCGCGGGCGCGGCGGAGCGTGCGCGCCTCTTCGCGCTTGCGGAGCAGCTTCACCCGGGCATGGCCACCGTCCAGGGATTCGGGCAATGGCTTTCACGGTCAGGCGTCGAGCCCGGCCGCTTGCTCTCCCTGCTGAAGGCGCGGACGGAGGAGAAGTCGCTGCGAGGCCGATGAAAGCGCCCGCGCTGCATTCCGATCCCCGGTATCTCGAGGCTTTCGGCAAGCTCATGAAGAAGATCGAGCGGGCGTTGCCGTCGCGCGGAAAGCCGGTGCGGGTGTATGTGGCCGGCGGTGCGGCCCTCCATCTCTATACCGGGGCACGCTACTCGAGGGATATCGACGCCCGCATCGATCTTCCGAGGCTTGCGCTTCCCGCGGACATGAAGGTCGCCTACGAAGGTCCGGACGGCCTGCCGCAGCTGCTCTACTACGACATGCAGTACAACGAGTCCTCGGCCTTGCTCCACGAGGACGCTCACAAGGATTCCGTGCCGATCGAGGTTCCGGGCGTGAACCCGAAGCGGCTGGATGTGCGGCTCTTTTCGCCTGTCGACCTCGCGGTCTCCAAGCTCTCGCGCTTCGAGGCGCACGATCAGGAAGACATCCTCGCGTTGGCGAAGGCGGGATTGATCGACGCCGATTCGTTGCAACAGCGAGCCTTGGAGGCCCTCCCCGGATATGTCGGCCACGTGGAGCGGCTGAGGAATTCTCTCGGGATCGCCTGCCGAAAGATCAAGGCGCTCCAGCGGTAAAGGACGAGTGTCGGCCGACCCGGCGGCGCGTGTCTCTCCGGATGCGGTGGTGGTCGTCGCGGCCAGCGCGAACGCGGTGACCGCGGCGCGTAGCGGTGAGTTGCAAGGCGGCGCTCAACTGGATGAGCCGCCTCAAGGGCGACAAACCCCTGCGAGCCGTGCAGTGATGCGAAGCGCCTAGAGAGCCGATGTCCCGCAAGAAGACTCCGTCTACCGACCCGTCGAGCGCGCGCTCGGGCCGGCTGCGCGCGCAGTCCAAGGACGAGTTGGCCGCGCTGCTCGACGAGCTTGCGGCGAAGCACCCGGAAATCGAAGCGCGCCTCGCCCGCCATGCGCTCGCCGGCAATCCGGCAGCGCTCGCCGCTCAGTTCCGCCAGCGCCTGCAGGCGTGGAAAAAGTCCACGCGCTTCCGCCCGCGCAGCGCAGCCGCTGCGTTCGGCCGCGAGCTCGAATCGTGGCTCGACGAGATCGAGCGCGAGCTCCTCCCGCTCGATGCGGTGCGCGCGCATGCGCTGGCCGACGCGTTCGTTCGCGCGGATGCGCGCCTGTTCGAGCAGGCGGACGATTCCGACGGGGCGATCGGCGATGCGGTGCGCGCAGGCTGCCGGCTGTGGCTTATCGCAGCAAAAGCGCAGCCGGACCGGCAGCCCGCTCAATGGATCGATCGCATCTACACGCTGGTCAATGCCGACGAATACGGCGCGCGTGAGGCGCTGCTGAGGCACGCGGACACTCCTCTCGCGCCGCCGGACTTGCGCGCACTGGCGGCGCGCTTCGAGGACGATCTCGAGCGAGCGCTCGCCCGGCGCGCCGGCGACCGAGCGGGATACCCAGTGTTCAAGCCGCGGCAGCCGTTGGGCTCGTCGCCGACGCGTTGCGCGATCCGGATCTGTCGACCAAGGCGACGCTGCGCTACAGCCCCGCTCCGAACCCGCTGCAGAACGAGCAGTTCGTGGAGCGCTATCTGCGCTTCGGCCGGCCCCGGGAGGCGTTGGTGTGGCTGGAAGGCGACTGGGGAATGCACGAGGAGCGGCGTGAACGTCTTCTCGCGCAAGCCTACGCGGCATTGAACGACGCGGTGCAGCTTCGCGCGGTGCGCCGGAGGTTATTCGATCGAAACGGGTCGGCGAGCGATTTCGAAGCCTGGCGGGCGAGCCTCGCGCCGGCGGAGCGGAGCGGGGCAGCCGCGGTCGCGCGCGAGCGCGCGCAGAGCGCCGACGATCCGATCACCGGCGCACAGCTACTGCTCGCGCTCGAAGACGATGCGGCCGCCGAGGCACTGCTCGTGGTGCGGCACGCGAGCATGCGCGGCGAGGAGTATTACCGCCTCGTGCCGCTCGCGCAAACGATGGAGAAGAAAGGACGGTTGCTGGGCACGGTGGTCTGCTACCGGGCGCTCCTGACGGCCATCCTCGCGCGGGCGTACGTTCGCGCCTATGGTCATGCGGCCGAGTACCTCGTCGCGCTGCGCCAACTCGACCTCCGAGTGAACAGCTATGGCGCCTTGCCGATGCACGAAACATTCGAGGCCGCGTTGCGCAATATGCACGGGCGGAAAGTCGCGTTCTGGAGCCGCGCGCGCGCCTGAAGCGGCCGTAGGGGGCATACGCCGCGTCGTTCGTGGTTCGGCGAGCTCCTCGGAGTCACCGGATCAGATCTTCTTGTAACCTGCTTCACGCTGGCTCGCAGGGCGAGGACAAACACCGTATCGGCTTCGGGCACGTAGCGGTACAACGCAACGTAGCCGCGCGAAGCTCGCCCATTGATGAGCTCGCGCATGTTTCGTGCAGTCGGCCGTCCGATTCGCGGATTGGTTTCGAGCACCGAGATTGCCTGAACGATTTCGCGGATGCGGGAGGGAGCGCCGTCGGGATCATGCTGGGCGAGGTACTCGAGAATTCGGTCGAGATCGCCCGCTACCTCGGCCGCGCGGATAGTTACCGAGGTCCGGGCAAGGCGTGCGACCCGTAGTCGAGCGCGTCCAAGTGCAAAAGCGGGCACACGCTACTTTCGCCTCAGTCCCTTGATGAGTTGCCAAGAGGTTTGGCCTGGATTGCGACATTCCCAGAACGTCCATCCGTTCGTCGGGTTCTTCGTGATGAAAACCGCGGCTGCGGATGGCGTATCGAAGCGCTTGCCGTTGACCGCCAAGGCGCCCCGCTCAACGCGACCCAACCACGTCTGACCTTTGTAACTTGCGCGAAATTCGGTTCCCGAAGGAAAACGCACGCCCTTTGTTATCCAGTCGTCGCTCCCACTGGCTTGGGTTGTCGCGGCATTCGTCCCATGTTGGGGCGGCAAACCGAGCAACTTGCGCAGCACGTCGTTTTCCGTGACGTCTTCCGTCGGGCGACGCAACGTCAGCGCCTTGAATACATCAAAGTCGACTTCAATCGTCCGCATGATTACGCCCTCCTTCTCGCTAAGAGTACTATAGTTCTCTAGAGGGTGCAAACGGCGCAATCCCGGATCCCACAGAAGCGCCCGCGTCGACTTGGCAAAGGGCGAACGCTGCCGAAAGGTCCGACGCTTGACTCTAATGTTAAGTATGTTTATCATGCGTCGGACGATTCCGTTGATTAATTGCCGCAACGCCGCGGCAATTATGTTAAATATATTTAATACTAGAGTGCACCGGGGATGCGGCTTCAAGAGATCGGATACGACATCAGAAGGGCCCGGCTCGCCCGCGGCTTGACGCAGGCGCAACTCGCGTCCGCGGCCGGGATCTCTCGTGTCACGCTGAACCGGCTCGAGTCCGGTGTGTTCCCTGACCTCGGCGTACGAAAGCTGCAGGCGGTGCTGGAGCAGGTCGACTTACGTCTGTCGCTACAGCCGGCGCCGAGCGCCCGCACGCCCGACTTCATCGGCATTGCGAGCACGTCGGCGAGCGTCAGCTTCAAGGAGCCGCTGCGCGAAGAGGAACTCATACGCGCGCTATTGACCGGGAAGGTACCTGCCGGGAAACGACCTCACTTTCGGTCACTGTTGGAGGAGTCGCAGCCCTCCGTTGTGCGCGGGCTTCTCGGTGAGGTGGGCCGCTGGACCAAGCCCGGTAGAGTTGAACGCAATCTGGCCAAGATCGCCCGCGCGGTGGGTGTCACGGATCGAATCAACGCGTGGCTGACGACCGCCTGAGAATCTGGGAGACGCTGTTTCAACGCGCTCTGGTGCTGATCGATTCGGCAGGCACTGCGGGAGCCGTCATACGAGGCTGGACTTTCGGCGGCGGCACCGTGTTGATGCGGCGTCATCGGCACCGCTTCAGCAAGGACATCGATATCTTCGTGCCCGATCCGCAGTACCTCGGGTATCTCACTCCGCGCCTGAATCCGGAAGCGGAGAAGCTCACGGCGGACTACGCCGAGGAGGCGGCCTCCCTGAAGCTCAAATTCCCCGAAGGCGAGATCGATTTCGTCGCAGCGGGGCCGCTCACGCAAAATCCGACAAGGGCCGAAGTTCTGTTCGGCCGACAGGTCGACGTCGAAACGTCGACCGAGATCGTGGCGAAGAAGCTGTGGCATCGCGGCGACCGAATTACCGCTCGCGACATTTTCGATCTGGCCATGGTTGCCGATTTGGAACGCGATGCGCTGCGCGAGATCCGACCCATCCTGCGTGGACGTCGCGAGGCGGTTATGGCGAGGATCGAAGCGAACAACGCAGCGCTGAGGGAAGCATTTGGCGCGTTGGAAGTATGGGAGTACCGCCGGAGTTTCGACGAGTGCATTGAGCTCGTCAGGCGTGCGCTGAGGTAGCGCCGGCTACGCCACGTCAGCGAACCCGATCGCCGCCTCCGCTCCGAGCATCCGCGCCGCAAGCCGCCCGCCCGCGCCCAGCATGTCGGCGAGCGCGCGGTCGATGTCCTGCGCCTCCAGCGCCTCGTCGCCGCCGCGCTCGAGCATCGCTTGCGCGGCGCGCCGCATCAGTTCCTTGATGAACGCCGGGCTGACGCGACCGACCTTGGCGGCCGTTGCTGCGGCGAGATCCTCGCTGATTCGCAGACCGCCCGCGTAGCGTTCGACCAGCAGTCGCCGTTCCGCCTCGCCCGGAAGGCCGATCTCGATGACCTGGTCCACGCGACCCGGACGCGCGGCGAGCGCCGGCTCGAGCACTTCGGGCCGGTTGGTGGTGAGCACGAACAGCATGCGCGCTTCCGGCGCAAGACCATCCATCTCATTGAGCAACAGGTTCAGCGTGCCGCCGCCGACCGCGAAGGGGCCGTCACGATGTCCGCCGACCAAGTCGACGTCCTCGAGCACGACGAGCGCGGGTTGCAATGCGCGCGCGATCTCGAAGGTCTCTTCCAGCAAACCGTAACGACCCGCTGTGACGATCAGCTTCGTGTAGCCTTCCAGCGCTCCTGCAAGCCAGCGCACGATGAGCGTCTTTCCCGTGCCCGGCAGCCCGTAGAGCAGCACGCCTTTTCTGGCCGACAGTCCGAGCCGGGCGAGCTGCTCCGCACGCTGCGCGAAACCGAGCGTGTTGCGCTCGATCAGCGCGAGCGTCTTCTCCGGCAGCACGATATCCGCGCGACGCACCGCAGCGGCCTTCTCCACGCGCAGCCCGGCAGGCGCGACGTCGAAGTCATCGGATCCTGCTTCGAGCACGAGGATCTTGCCGCGCCACGATTCACCGCTTTCGACCAGCGCGCGCAGATGGTCGACGATCCGCACGGCTACGCAAGCCGGGATCTCACCCGGTCCAACGGCAATCTCCAGCCGCGCACGAACACCGCGATAGCCTTCGCGCACATCGAGAAGCGCTGCGAATTGCACATCTTCACGCACGCCGAGCCATAGGCCGCGCGTGAGGCAGCGGACCGGTTGCGCGTCTCCAATGTCGACGTCCTGATACTCCGCGGGACCGGCGACGATTCCCTCACCGGCCTCGGCGAGATCGGGCAGCCGGAACGCGAAATCCGGATCGCGCACACGCGCGCCGCAGAAGCGGCTCTCGACGAACAGAGTTTCCAGAGCCCGTTGCAGGTCGGGCCGCATCCAGTGCGGAAAGTCACGGCGCGTGACGACGAGCTCGTCCAGCATCAGCGGCGCGAAGTGCGCGGCGAGGAGACTGTTGAGTCCAATGATGCCTGGCTTGCGATCCATGTCTGTAAGCCTTTGCCTGACGCACGCGGGCACGCGCCGCCGCAGATGCCAACGGCGATGCAGGCGCCGAACGCCCGACACATCAAGCTCAGGTTGACCGACCGGCCACGCCCCACCGGCGCGGCGTAGTCCGATCAGCGGGCGGCTAGGCGCCCTTCATGGACAGCGGACCGAAAGCGAGCCTCTGCCATGACGAGCACGTTCGCGTGCACCGCATGTCATGTCGTCTGTTTGAAGGCTTCACTTGCGTCCACCGGGTTGACCGGAAAGGGGAAAGAACGATACCGGATCAGCCGCTGGCGATCAAGCGCCTCCAGCGCCCGCACGCGCCGGATGTTGCGCGTGTGCAACGCAGGGGTACGAGCGACTTTGCTTGCAGCAGGATGCTAGCAAGGTCCCACGTCGGAGATCTCAGGCGCCGGAATGAACGTCATCTGATTGGTCGGCGAAGTTCGAAATCCTGACCTCGCCATCGGGAAACTTGGCTATGACCTCCAGGTCACCGCCCATTGCCTTGATATAGGAGCGGAGCGTGCTGATGTACATATCCGTCCGTCGCTCAAGTTTCGAGATTGCCGCCTGGTTAACATGCAATGCTTCTGCGAGCTTCACCTGCGAAAGCTCCTTGGCGTGCCGCAATTCTTGTAGCGGCATCTCTGCCAGCATCTTGTGTGCGCGGTTCGCCGCTCGAGCCTGCGCGGCCGGTGACATCTTCGCTCGTAGCGCACTGAATTTCTTAGCCATCGTTCGATCCTTCCTTTCTCATCAGCTCCAAGTGTTCGTCATAGAGCCGATCTGCAAGTGGGACGTTGGTCTCGTACCATCGATCCTCGCCGGTCTTATCGCCGCCAATCGGCAAGATTGCCGTGCGCCGCGGATCGAAGGCGTACAAGACCCGATACGGCCGGCCCTGATGCTGGATTCGCAATTCGCGCATGTGTCGGTGTCTGGACGTCTCGATGGCGGAGCTATGTGGAAACGGCAGATTCGGGCCACGGACCTCGAGAAGGTGAACTGAGGCATCGACGGATTCCTGCTCCGCTTCGCTCAGATCATTCCACCAATCCCCGAACTCGTCGGTGTATTCGACGTCCCAGGTCATCAGGGTACGTATTCCACAGAGGGAATATTCCGTCAAGCGATTAGCGCGATCCACGCGACTGGCATGCCTTTGTTCGAGCATCAGAGTTGTTCATGTTTTGTGAACACGGCGCAATAATGAACGGCGCGAACACGTGCCGCCGCCGTGTCGCGTAAACGGCACGTCGCATACTGGGCAACATCATGGGCAACACGAGAACTGCCGCGAAAAAGGTGACGGCGAAACGGGCGCCCGGGTTGCGTGCACCTGCAACGATTGTCGCTTCGCTTCCATCGACCACCACAAATCGCGCCTGGATTTACGCGGCGTCGACCGCGGGGCGTCTAGCCGAATGGCGACAGGGCTCAGCCGGGAAGCGGTGCGTGTTCCGACACAGCGATGCCATTGACCGGGCCTGGATCACTGTTCGTAGCGGCGAGGGCGGGATTCGAACCCGCCTCACCGCTAGGCTGGATGCGGCTTCGCGGGTTTTTGTGACCAAAAAGTGACCATCCGAAGCGCATTATTTTTTCCGCGATCTGTGGATAATTGCCTGCGATTTCCGGCGTTGCGGACCGTCGGTCTTGGACCGAACGACGTACCTCTCCACACTTGTCAGTCCAACGTTGCCAAGAGCTTCATGAAGTTCCGCTTGGCCTTCCACGCCAGTCGCAGCTCGACGAGCTCCTGCTTGAAGACGGCCTCCTGATGCTGAGCGGCGCGTAGTTCCTGAATCGCTTTGACGATTTCGAATGCCGCGGCGGCGATTTCCAGCTACACCAAGAGCATCTCTGCCAGCGACCGCGGCGAGTAGATGGTTACGCCCTGAATCGTTCGGCCGTACAGAGCCCCGAAATGCGTGCGATCGCCAGTGACCAGCGCGGTGCAGCTTTGGCGGATGGCCGCTGCCAGTACCGGCCGATCCTTGGCCGGTAACGGCAATGACGCTTCGAGCGCAGTGTCGCTGCGCTGCGCACCCGCCGTCTTCATGCGCGACAACAGTCTCTCGAGAGCGACAACGCGGTCCGGCGCTTTGGCAACGAGGTTTCGGCGCGCTTCTTCGATCACGTAACCATCCACGCAACACTCGTGGCCGGACTTCTCGAGTAGCGTCAGCAGCTGGTGGACCGCGCCGTCAGACTTCGCCGCGGAAAAGAGCACATTCGCATCGAGAAAAATGCGCATCCGCCGGCGACTACCGGGCGATTTTCTTCGGGCGGCTCCGGCGGTTCAGAACTTTGGCCAGTTCGGCCTCGGCCTCGTCGAATTCGCGGATTCGCTTCTCGCTGTAGATCTCGACCGGCAACGTCACCGCCGGCCGCAATAACAATCCCTCCGGCGTCGTCTCGGCAATGAGCTGGTCATCGGCCCTGAGGCCCAATGCTCGGCGAAGCTTCGCGGGGAGGGTCACCACGCCGCGGTTGGTAAGCGTAAGGGTAGCTTTCATAATTGCAGCTTAGCGGAATTACTGGATTTCTGCAAGCTTGGGTGCGGTCGAGAGTCGGCAAGCAGGACGGGCGCGCGCGGGCTTCTTTTAGCGTGGTGGGAGTTGGTGTTGACTTTCGCAATGTAAGACGTTATCTTACTCCGCATGAAGACGACTGTTTCTACGAAGGGGCAGCTTATACTGCCCGCCGAGATCCGGCAGAGGGACAACATCGAGCCTGGCCAGGAGTTTGAGGTCGAGCGTATCGATCGTGGCGAGTATCGCCTCTTGCGCCGAGAGCCTCCTCCTAATGAAGGGCTCGTCGATTGGCTACTGGCGTGCCCGGAAAAGGGTTATTTCGTTCCTATTGAATCCGAATCGACCGATACGCTGTGACCTATTTGGTCGATGCTAATGTCCTCAGCGAGGCCACCAAGCCTGCCCCCAATTCCAATGCAATCGAATGGTTGCGGCACAACGAGCGTGCGATAGCGGTAGACCCCATAATTCTGGGTGAGATTCGCTTCGGCATTCATCTCCTACCTGCGGGGAAGCGACGTCGTCGACTCGAAACCTGGTTTGATGAGGGCGTCGCAAGAATCGTCTGCGTTCCATGGGATGCGCTCACGGGCCTCCGATGGGCAAAACTTCTGGCTGAACTGCGCAAGTCCGGTGAATCGATGCCGATAAAGGACAGTCTGATCGCAGCGACGGCGCTCGTTCACGATTTCATCGTCGTCACCAGAAACACGCACGATTTCAGAAAAGCGCACGTGAAGGTGCTGGATCCATTCGCGTGACGTCATCGCCAACCCGAGGTGCTCTCGGCTCCCGGGTAGCTCGCGCCTGCGACGCGATCCGAAGCTGGGTTTCGGAAACCTTCGAGTGAAAGCGCCCAGCGAAGAACAGTCTCGGAACGACTCGCCCTGCGCTCCGCGGGACCCGCTCGTCACTGAACTCGCGAAGGCGGAGTCGGACCTCGAGCGGATCGAAGCGCAGCGCACCGCGGCAAACGCCAGAATCGACGCGCTTCGAAAGGAGCTCGCAGCACTTGATGCGACTCCTCGGCCCGCGGTGCCCGAGCCGCTGCCGGGGTTTGCCCCCCGCACGCCAGCCGACAAGGTGAAACTGTT